>CAZZIE010000047.1:0-12662 GCA_964654185.1 uncultured Spirochaetaceae bacterium
ACGGCTCCCGCCGGGGCCCTGGACATCGTCCTGCAAGTCTCCAACTTTCACCACCGGCGCGGCGGCATGTGGCGTCCCATTGAGCTCGGGACCATCAGTCAGATCGAATCCAAGGATGCCGTCGAGACCGCGTACGATCTCCTGCTTATCGGCAGCTTCTTCGCCATGGCGCTCTACAACGTCCTCCTCTATGCCGGAAGCGAGCGCAAGCACCGAAGCATGCTCTTTCTGGGTCTGCTGTTCGGCGTGCTGACGTTGCGAATCTCCGTCATGGGGCAGATGATCGTGACGCGCCTCGTCCCGTCGTTTCCCTGGGGCGCGCAACTGCGCATAGAGTATCTCACTGCAATGCTCGCGCTGCTTGCCATCACGGAAACCTTGCACGGAATCTATCCGGACATCATTGGACGCCGGGTGCGCATGACCGTGGCACTATTCGTCGCCGCGAATGCGGCTCTCATCCTCTTTGGGCCGCTTCTTCTCTACTCGCGGATCGTACAACCCCTCGTGTACACAATGATCGCGTTCCTGCTGCTGGAGTCCATTCTGCTGCTGGTAGCGCTCATTCGCGGGCACAAGCAGGCGGCAGTCGGTCTGGGAGCCGCGGCCATTACCTTCTTCATTACCCTGGGCGAGACCATCCACTATCAGCAACTGATCCTGTCGCGCGATTTCGCGCCGCTGGGCTTCCTGATTACGCTCATTGCCGGGGAGTCCGTGAACCAGACGACGGCGTACCTGATATCCACCGGCACGAACCTGATTCTCGTCTTCGTCATTGCCAACCTCCTCGCGGTCAAGGGCTCGCGAACGCTGCACGCCGTACAGGCGGCCGGTGGGTCAGTGCCGGCCGGCGATGCCGCGCTCCCGGACGCTGCACCGCACCCGCCGGGGCCGCACCCGCCGGGCGACGCGTACGCGCTTCTCAATCAGCGATTCGGGGTCACCAGGCGCGAAGCCGAGGTGATCGAGCGAGTCGCCCACGGCCAGACGAACAAGGAGATAGCCGCAGATCTCTTTGTTTCCGAGGCCACCGTCAAGACGCACGTCCACCGCGTGCTGCGCAAGTGCGGCTGTGGAAACCGCACCGAGATCGGTCGCCTCTTCTTTGAGCTCCAGGCGGCGGCGCCTAGAAACCCCCGCTGACGTACACAATTCGATTGATTCTCGCTGAAACGCAGGATCATGCGGCCGAAACATGACAGATTTGCTCATGGACGGTAGTGGGAGTGGGAATTCGGCAGTGGGTTTCCGCCTGCCTCAGCGACGGTGACGCCGACTACTTGCCCGATCTGAGGAACCGGATCCGCGGTCCAGGAGGAATGAGAGTATGACGCGTAGTTGGCGATTGCTGCTCACGGTGGCGCTGGTCGGTGCAATGGGGTTTCTTCTGGCGGCGTGCACCTCGCCTGTGGGGGTCGATCCCCCGGGCAACGACGCCGCGGGCGATGAGAGCACGGGCGATGACACCGCGGCGCCCAGCCCGGTCGGCGACCTCGCCGCAACCGCGGAGGATGGTCGCGTCACGCTTACCTGGACCGACCCGACGGATGCGGACATCAACACAGTGCAAGTCCGCTGGTCACCTGGAGATGCCGACGCCCTGGAGATCGATGACGGCGTCCAGTCGGTAACGGTTGACGGGCTTGTCAACGGAACCGAGTATACCTTTTCGCTCACGGTGCTGGATGTCTCCGGCAATCGGTCGACTGAGTCTACTGTTACCGCTACACCGTCGGATACGACACCCCCCGCGGCGCCCACCAACCTCAGTGCAACCCCGGGAGACGCACAAGTTGCGCTTGCCTGGACGGATCCGGCTGATGCGGACTTCACCGAAATCGTGATCACCTGGTCCTCAGGCGACGTGGAGGTCGCCACAGGCGCCGAAGCCGTCACCATCGACGACCTGACAAACGGAACGGAGTACACCTTCTCCCTGGAGGCGATGGACGCCTCGGGCAATCGCTCCTCCACGGTGACTATCTCAGCGACGCCCGAAACCCCGGATGCCGATGCTCCGGCCGCAGTTTCGGCTGTCACATCGACAGCGGGCGATACGGTCGTCACGCTGGATTGGACCGATCCGTCGGACTCTGACCTGGCAAATATCGAGATTACCTGGAGCCCCGACGGCAGCGCCGTACAGGAAGTTGATCCGGGCGAGGAAACCTTTGTCGCTGTTGAGCTGACCAACGGAACGGAGTACACGTTCTCGATAGTGGCAGTGGATAACGTTGGAAATCGTTCTGCGGAGGTCAGTGTCTCGGCCGTTCCGGAGCCCCCGGATACCGACCCGCCCTCCGAGGTCGCGGATCTCACGACGGCGATCGACGATTCGGTCGTTACGCTGGACTGGAATGATCCGTCGGACCCGGACCTCGCGAGGATCGAGGTTACCTGGACTCCAGACGGCAGCACCGCACAAGAAATTGATCCGGGCGTGGAGACCTTCCCCGCGGTCGGGCTGACCAACGGAACGGAGTACATGTTTTCGGTTCAAGCCGTCGACGATGCCGGCAACAAATCCAACGCCGTTACGGTGTCCGCCACCCCGCTGTTCGGACCGCTTTCGGCCCCGTCCTTCTCACAGCCCGGAGGCGACTACTTTGTCTCGGTGGACGTGGAGCTTTCGGTGGCGGACGGTTCGGCGAGCATCTACTACACACTCGACGGCAGTGAGCCGACCGAAAGCTCAACCGAATACACGGGCGGCGCCATAAGCCTCGGTCCGGGAACGACAACAGTTCGAGCCCGCGCCTACAAGTCCGACTCCGAGCCGAGCAGCATCGCGGAAGCCGTCTACGACGTGCAGGACGGGATTCTCGTGACCACGGACAGCATGAGCGGCCCGGGCAGCCTCGACGAGGCAATCACGAACGCCACGTCCGGGGAGGAGATTCGTTTTGACGGCTCGTACACGATTAACGCCGTGAACGCGGAGGCAGGGTGGGAGATTGATACGCCTATCATCATAAACGGCGTCGGCCACACCGTAACGATCAGGCCGGCGATCGGCGGCGGGGGGATTGTTCAGAACGACAGGCGAGCGTTTACGGTGCTCGAGAACTCGGGCCTGACCATTAAGAACCTGAGCTTTGAGGACGCAAACCTTACAAACAACAGAGGAGGTGGCGCGGTTCGCGTACAAGAGGGTGGATCTCTGACGGTGGATTCGGTCACCTTTTCCGAGAACAGCGCCGACGGCAATGGAGGTGCCATCCTTCTGAAGTCCGGCACGACAGCGGTCATCGAGAATTCCACGTTTTTCGACAACTTCTCGGGAACTGGGGGTGGGGGCATTTTCGTCGATGACAACAGCTCCCTAACAATCTCCGATACGGTATTCGACCAAAACGGCGCGGGCTACTTCTCGTTCTCCGGCAACTTCTCCGGTGGCGCCATTCGTATCATCGGGAGCTCCACCGCCTTTGAGATTAGCGACAGCGAGTTCAAGGACAATCGTGCAATGAAGTACGGTGGGGCCATCGACATCGCCACCGGAGCAACGGGCGATATTGTTCGTAGCGAGTTCCGTCGGAATTGGGGCGGCCGGTACAATGACAGCGGCGCGTTTGGTGGCGGCGCCATCAACGTTGGCCAGAACTCAACCTTGCGGGTGGCCGGCACGCTCTTCCGAAAAAACCGTGCGTATTATACGCCAACACAAGCTGTTAAGCGGGTCGGCGGTGCAATTCGAAACCAGGGCACGCTTATCTCCTACGGGAACACCTTTGAAGGAAACTATACGGAGGACACGGGCGCCGCGATCTACAGCGGCGCGAACGCGGATGAGCTCACGATTAGCTCGAGCTCCTTTGTGGGCAATTACATTACCGTGAACACGTCTACGGGTGCGGCGGTGCTAACGGAGGCGGCAACAAGCACCATTCAGCTCTCCACCTTTAGCCACAACTACAACGGTGGAGATAACACAGCCGGAGCGGTCAACGTCCGCGACCGAACCAACAATACGTCGGAGCTCACGTACTCCGCGTTCAGAAACGGCACCTTTGATCCGGATGATTTCGACACGCTGAATGACGTCATTGCAGACGGTCTGGCGGTTCCCGACCAGGTGACGGACGCCGACCCGGGCTTCACACAGGACGCCGATCCGTCCCAGAACGACTGGGGCGACCTTCGCCCCGACACCGGCTCCCCCCTCCACGGCGCGGGGGATGCAAGCATCCTTCTCCAAGACGTTGCCGACGCCGACGGTGACGGGGACACAACGGAAGACGAGCCCTTTGATGCAAGCGGCACCACCGGCCGCGTGTTGGGCACCATCGAAATCGGCGCCTGGGAGGTGGCGGAGTAGCTGCGGGAGAGACGGGAGTGCACCGGCGATATGGGAGACGAAGAAGGATGAGAAAGGATTGGGGCCGGCGATCGTTTGCCTCTGCGGTAATCGGGATACTCGTGGTCTTGGCAGGGTGCGCGGTTCCGTTTAGTGAAGACACTACTCCCCCCGGGGCGGTTACAGCTCTTGCTGTTGAAGCGGGAGACGGTCAGGTCACGCTTACGTGGACCGACCCGAGTGATAACGACTTCAGCGGGGTCGCTCTCGACTGGTCACCCGGCGGGGCCGATCCGGTGGACATTGCGGCTGGTGTCCAAACCGCCGTGGTTGACGAGCTCACCAACGGCACGGAGTATCGGTTTGCCCTCGCGGCGACCGATACGTCCGGTAATCGCTCTACTGAAGCTGAGATCACGGCAACACCGGTTGCTCCTGCGCCAAACGACGACCCCACAAACGACGACCCCACAAACGACGACCCCGCGGCGCCGCCGCCCCCGACGGACGTTAGCGCATCAGCCGGTGAGGGCACGGTCACGCTGAGCTGGACCGATCCGGCTTCCGGCGAGTTCGAAAGCATTCGGATCACGTGGGGCCCCGGAAATGGCGGACCAACGGCGATCGCCAAGGGCGTAGAAACCGGGGAGATCACCGGACTCGCGAACGGGACAGAGTATACCTTCTCGGTGGCAACGGTGGATGCCGGCGGCAATCAGTCGGAGGCGGTCGCGGCAACGGCCACTCCGCTCGCGGCGTCGCCGAGCGGGCCGATCTTCACGGAACCCGGTGGGGAATACTTCGGCCTGGTGGAGCTAGGCATCTTCGCGTCGTACGGCGTAGATGCTATCTACTACACGCTTGACGGCACTGAGCCTACGGAGAGCTCCACACAGTATATGGGAGAGACGATACAGATTGGGCCCGGAGTCACAACCCTGCGTGCGCGTGCCTATACGTCGTACTCACAGCCGAGCGAGATTGCCGAAGCCACCTATGTGGTAGAGGAAGGATACATTGTTACGACCAGCGACGACACCGGAGAAGGAAGTCTGGACTGGGCTATTGCGAACGCGACAGCCGGCGAAGAAATCCGTTTTGCCGACGACTACACCTTATCCGCCGAGGATAATACTAGCGGCTGGGAGATAGCAAAAGACATCACGATCAACGGGGTAGGTCGAACCATCGAGGTGCGACCGGCATCGGACGAAAATGGCAACCCGGACGCGAACCGCCGGATCTTCACCATTGTGAACAACTCCACGCTTGTACTGAAGAATCTAACCGTCCGAGACGCGATTCGGACATCCGGAAATGGTGCGGCCATCAGGATTGAGCCGGGCTCGGCTGTGAACGTCGATACCGTTGAGTTTCGAAGCAACATAAATCTAGATGGTGACGGCGCGGCGATCTACATGGAATCCGGCGCAAGCGCAGTCGTCGAGAACTCCCACTTCGAATCGAACAATTCCAAAGCTTCCGGTGGGGCGATTTATGCAACCGGCAACAACTCACTTACGATTCACAACACTCAGTTCCACACGAACTTCGCGGGCGAGTACTCCGCAACCGGCGTCTTCGGTGGTGGTGCCATTCGTATCGTCGGATCAGGGTCGACGCTCGTGGTCAGTGACAGCGTCTTTGTGGGAAACCAATCTCTCGACTACGGCGGCGCGATCGCTATCGGTGGCGGTGCGAGCGCCGACATCGTGCGTACGGAGTTTCGCGATAACGAGTCGGGCCTCAATTTTGAGGCGGGACTGTTCGGTGGAGGGGCAATCAACGTTGCCCAGGGTTCGACGCTTCGACTTGCGGGGAGCCATTTCGAGAGCAACCGCGCATACAACAGCACGACCTCTACCTCCACGAAGGACCGCGTAGGCGGCGCAATTCGCAATCAAGGCACCCTTGTCTCCTACGGCAACACGTTCTACGCCAACGAAGCAGAAGACACCGGCTCAGCCATATTCAGTGGAAACAAGGCGGATGCGCTTACGATCAGCTCAAGCTCCTTCGTTAAGAATGAGATTACGGAGAACATATTGACAGGAGCAGCCATCTATACGGAAGCCACGACGAGCCTGATTCAGTTGTCTTCGTTCGCTTCACAGGACCGGGGCAACTCGCGCGGAGGAATCGACGTCGGGGACCCGGACACCACCACCGACGAGCTAAGCAATTCCGCCCTTAAGTTCGGGACGTTTCTCCCCGACGACTTCGACACCCTGAGCAGCGTCGTTGCAGACGGCGTCGAGGTTACCGGGCAAGTGGAAAACGCCGATCCCGGTTTCACGGCGGACCCGACAACCGCCGCCGGTGATTTCGGCGACCTTCATCCCGACACGGGCTCTCCCCTTCTCGGGGCCGGTGACGCCGGCGTCCTGCTCCAAGACGTTGTCGATGTTGACGACGACGGAGACACAACGGAAGATGAGCCGTTCGACGCAAGCGGTACCACCGCCCGTGTGTTGGGCACCATCGAGATCGGTGCCTGGGAGGTGGCGGAGTAGCAGGGGGCTCAGGCCACCCGCCGACGGACGCGGTGCCGAGAGCTCGTTCCCGCGGCCCGCGGTGAAGGTCAGGGACTCTTCAGTCATCTCAGCGCAGACCACGTGAGTCCCGGTATCGCGCTCGCCGGTGTGACAGAAGCCGTCGCGATAGAAGCCCGTCAGCGGATCCTCCGAGCACCCCTGGAGCGGTTCGCCGTTAACGTTGGCAGCCATGAGGTTCCTCCTGCGCTCCCGGGAGTCCCGCGCCCGCAAGGGCGGCATGGATGTACCCCGGACGATTACTGTTCCAGTATCGATGTGAACCGTGTTGCATGCGGGGAAGGCATTAATGGCGCGCGCGGTGCGGCCGATTCAGGTTACGTCTGTTGGGGCGGAAGTGACGACGGCACCCGGGAGGCCGCGGGAATGACCAACTCCCACCGCTCAGCGGACGACCTTATCCCGACGCCCGGCGCTTTCGCCAGCCCTCTCGAATCTTGAGCAGGGCAAAGACAATCGGGAAGCCGTAGCTGCCGACTGAGTAGGCAAGGTAGAAGCCGGACTCAAAGTTGATCGATCGGCCCATGCCACTTGCGACAATGAAGACCAGGTTGATGCCAAAGGCCATGATGTACGCAAGCGCCAGGGCCGTCAGCGTCATGGTGCGTTGCGTGGGGGTGTACGGGACCGAGAAGTAGTAGATGTAGCCGAGGTACGCAAAGTAGCCGAACAGGCTCGGGGACTCTCCGAAGAACCCCAGGAAACCGATCAGCCCGACGAGCCCGAGGAAACCAAGCGGATTGATAGTTCTCATGAGGCTCCGATCATACTGCGAACCGCGTGCTTGGCAAGCCCCGGCGCCGCAAAGGCCTTACCGCTGCGCCTGGTAGCCGCCGGCGAGCGTCATGGCGCCCACGTTGCGGAACCGCGGCTGAACCGATCGAGTGCTCCATCACACGACACGGGAGACGTATGCCTGTCTCCGGACTACTCGTTTTGTAACTGAGCGTTTCCCGGGCCCATGGTACACTGGTGTCACAGGGGGCACATATGTCTGCGCGTAAGGTATCAAAGAAGGCACTTGGAGGTGTCTCGGTGTTGCTGTGTGCGGCGTTTCTCAGCTCACCGCTCTTCGCCGCCGACCCGGTGGACTTCTCCATTGAGTGGGTGGACTCCAGCGGCTTTCCCATTACCACAATCTATTACTCCACCGTTGATGCCGAGGGAAATCCCTCGAAGGCGCTGTGGACCACCGACCGGGTGAGCGTCTGGGAGAACGGGGTGGAGCACTACAACGGCGGATTCGAGGACGGTGACCACGCCCCGGCCTATCTCTCCCTGATCATCGACTCGAGCGGGAGCATGGAGAACTCCCTTGCGGAGGTCCTCGATGCGGCCCGAAAGCTGATTGAGCAGTTCGACTACAACGACCGGGCCGAGATTGTAGACTTTGACACGGAGGTGGTTCCGCGCCGCTCCTTCACCGACAACAAGGAGGAGATGCGGGCGGCCCTGGAACAGATCGAGGTGGGCGGGGGTACGGCCCTCTTCGACGCCGTCGCCGCGGGGTTGGACCATCTGCAGGACAAAACGGGGATGAAGACTGTCCTCGTCCTGTCCGACGGCGAGGACGAGAACAGCACGCAGTACACCTTCGAGAAGCTCCGGGCCAGGTTGCAGGACGAGGGAGTGCGGGTTTTCACCGTCGCCCTGGGCGAGGGCGTAGATACCGCGACAATGAGTACAATCGCCGCGCTCTCCGAGGGAAGCTTCTATCACGCCGAGAGTGCCGAGGATGTAGAGGGAATCTACGAGAAGGTCATCTCCTACCTCCACTCGCTGCACCGCATGTGGTACTCCTCCTCCTTTGGACAATTCGACGGTGAGGAACGGACGTTCACGGTACGCTCCGAGGAGACCGGCACGGAGCATTCGGCACAGTACACCGCCCCGCAGGGAGAGTTCTGGTCTCACGCCCTCTTCCCGCGTATGGAAAACAGGGTGGCCCCGGTGAAGATCTCACCGGACGGCGAGTACATCTCACTGATACATTACCAGGCCCTCCTTGACACGAGCGGGCGCCGCGTGACGAGAAGAGAGTGGCGCGAGCGCTACGACGGCATGATGACCGAGCACTATGTTGCCGGATGGCTCCACCGCGACTACGGCTTTCTCGAACGCTACGATCCGGAAGAGCGGACCTACCGCCTCATTGACGATGTCAACATCGTCTCCGACAGTGCGGACGGGGACTTCCACCAGGATTGGGTCTGGCGGCCGAAGGCGATCTCGCCGAACGAACGCTACCTGGTGATGTGCGCCAACCCGAGCGACGAGTTCGCGTACGACTACTACTTCATGGTCTACGACCGCGAGGAGGAGCGGGCCCTCTGGGAACGGGGATTCGTGAACAGCGACTTCGACGAGCCGGGTCCTGCGGCCGCAGCGGACGACGGGACGGCAGCGATAGTACAGGAGCGGAATCTCTACATGGTGGAGCCGAACGGCGAGCTCCGGTTCTCCCTCGTAGCACGTGAGACCGGCAGGTACTGGGACCGCATGAACATGGATGCCGGCGGTACATACGTCTTCGGGCGTCCGACCGACAGCGCGAAGGTCTGGCTCTACTCCGGCAAGGGGGAGTTGCTTTGGGAGAAGCCGTCGGACTGCCATGAGCAGGCCGGCTTTCTGTCCGTATCACCGGATGGGGAGTACCTCGCCTACGTTGACCTGCAGGGCCCGCACGTGCTCAGGCCCGACGGGACGGTGCTCTACGAGATCGATGGGGCGCGCGATCTCTACTATGGAAACAGCATAGACATTGCGAACAACGGCGCCTTCGTCTACTCCCTGGGCAACAGGGTGTACTACCGCGAGCTCGAGTAGGGATCTACCACACGCCACGCCGTCGCTGTGCGGCCGCGGGCACGGCCCTGCGGCCACCTCGAGGGGTTCGGCCGGGCGACCGCTCTGCGCATTGATCACTCATGCAACCAGTGCGGCTCACCGTCCCCGGTTTCCGTTTGCATCGAACCTATGTCTTCTGTCTTCTATCTTATGTCTTGTGTACCAGCCAGCCTCTGCCCATGGGCAGCTTCAAGCCGAAATCGGCCAGTACGATTGCGGCCATGATGTAGAGCGCGGTCAGGGCACAGAGGATGAGGTCGAAGGTAGCAATGAGATTCCAGACCTCGCCGCCGCCGAGATGACCCAGATCCAGGCCGATGAAGCCGATGAGCAGAGTGACGAACAGCAGCGAGTGCGCGCCGCTCACCCTGCAGGCCGCGACTGTGTAGATGATGGTCGGCACCGTAAATGCCACGAGGAACCACCCGATATCCGCCGTCGACGGCGTCAGAATATTGAAGTGGATCCCAAGGTAGATTCCAGCCAGCGCCATCCAGAATGCACCATAGGTTGTGAATGCAGCGAAACCGAAGTTGTTGGCGCTTCCGTACTCCTTCAAACCTGCAACGAGTTGTGCGAGGCCACCAAAGAACAGGGCGGTCCAGAGCAACACGCCGGCGCCGGCCATTCCAAGGTTGTGGAACTGCAGCAACAGGGTTGTGGTTCCGAATCCCGCCAGTCCCACGACAGCGGGATTGCCGGCTTTCTGATCTGTCATGTAGTACTCCTCTCTGTGGGTGTCGCGATCGAGTCCCCCTGGTACTGTGCCTCTGCCGCGGCGACTCTCGACCACGAAGATTGTGCGTCCCAAAGACAACTTGTGCAATGGCAAAAATCAGAGAAAACCGCTTCTTGGCTTCTGAACGATGATCCTGGCCTTCGCGTCCGCTACGTCTGCGCTCGGTCTATTGCGGCCCGGAGTTCCGCGATGTGTGCGGGGCGAATGCCGCAGCAGCCTCTCACCGCGCGGGCACCTGCTTCCAGCCATCGGGCGGCGGCATTGGCGAACTCGTCGGGTGAGCATCCCTGAACACTGGTCTTGCATCGCAGTCGGTCGACAACCGATAGTAGGGGCTGAATCGCACCGCGAGGGAGGAAGGCATGCGCATCGCAATCACAGGTATCGGCGTCTACTCGGCAATCGGCAACAACGTGGCGGAGTTCTGGGACGGCCTCTCCCGCGGGGTCTCCGGCGGCGGTCCGATCACGCAGTTCGACGCCTCGCAACACGCCACGCGCATCGGCGCGGAGATCAAGAACTTCGCCCCCGAGGAGTTTCTCTCCCGGAAGAGGGTTCGCCGCATGGCGCGTTTCTCCCAGCTCGTCTCCTGCGCAGCCATACAGGCGCACCGCGACTCCGGTGTCGACCTCGAGAAGCTCGACCCCTACCGGGTCGGGACGGTGATCGGCACCGCCGCGGGGGACTACGAGAACCTCGAGGAGCAGCACGCCGTGCTCCTCGAGCGCGGTCCGGGCCGCGGCAACCCGATGGCGGTGCCCCTCATCATCCCCAACATGTCCTCGGCCAACGTGAGCATCGACCTCGGGATCCAGGGCGCCAACTTCGGCGTTGCCTCCGCGTGCTCCTCCGGCGGCCACGCTCTCGCCATGGCGGGCCTCCTCCTCGAAAGCGGGCAGGCCGACGTGATCTTCGCCGGCGGCTCCGAGGCCGCGATCTCGCCGCTCACCGTGAACGCCTACGGCTGCATGGGCGTGTTGACCTCGCGCAACGGCGACCCCGCCCACGCCTCGCGACCCTTCGACGCGGACCGCGACGGCTTTCTCATCGGGGAGGGGGCGGCGTGCATGGTCTTCGAGAGAGAGGACGATGCCAAAGCGCGGGGTGCGCGAATCTACGCTCTCCTCACCGGGGCCGGCATGACCGCCGACGCCTACAGCATTGCCATTCCCCAACCCGAGGGGGCGGCTGCCGCCGCGGCCATCACGGCGGCCGCCCGCCAGGCGGGAGTTGCCGCCGAGGACATCGGCTACATCAACGCCCACGGCACCTCCACCGCGGCGAACGATCGCACCGAAACCCTGGCGATCAAACACGCCCTCGGCGCGGCGGCCGACCGCGTTGCAGTGAGTTCCACCAAGTCGATGATCGGCCACACCCTCGGTGCCGCCGGCGCGGTCGAGGCGGTGGCCACGGTCCTCGCCGTCCACCACGGCGTGCTCCCCCCGACCATCAACTACGAGACGCCGGACCCCGACTGCGACCTCGACTATGTGCCAAACGAGGCGCGGGAGCAGCGCGTGAAGGCGGCGGTCTCGAACTCTTTCGGCTTCGGCGGCCAGAACGTGAGCCTGCTGTTTCAACCGGTGGGGTAGGGGGGCAGCTCAAAGAGCCGATTCCGCATCTCGATCATGAGGGAGCGGGCGCCGGTGAACAGCGTGGGATGCTCCTCCTCGGTGTTCACCCTCATGGTGCGTAAGCATCGCCATCAACAACTCTCCAGGGCGAACAAGTCGCAGGTTCTCATGCGGTGCGCCACGTAAGCTGCATACCGTATCAATCTCTACCGAATGCCATGAGCGCTCATTTCGTAGCACCAGTATGTGCGGTCCCATTCGAATCCGACCTTGCGTGCGAGCGCGACCGATTCCTCGTTCATGGCGTCCCAGTGACACTCGAGGGATCGATCCTTGCACTCGACAAGCATTCGTTTTGCCAGTTCGGTCGCTACGCCTCGCCGCCGGTAGCCGTCACGCGTGTCGATTTGAACTTCGACCCCGGTTGCATACACGGTATAGCAACCAACGCCGCCAATGACCTGGTCGTTCAATCGAGCAATGAACCCGAACGCACCTGGGAACTTTGCGTCAATCGAGAGGGTATTCGCGACCAGGTCCGCCGACCAGGATTCTTTGAGGAGCGTCTTCTTGTCGCTGTCGTTGATAGCCGAGATCTCAACGGGTACCCCGTCGATTGTGAGATTCACCGGGGAGAGGCTGACCCT
>CAZZIE010000047.1:12672-18518 GCA_964654185.1 uncultured Spirochaetaceae bacterium
TTGCCGATCTCTCCCGGCTGAATCGTCTTGAACGCTTCCCGCCGGTACGGCCGAATGGACACGGGTCGCATGTTTGCGATCCCATCAATCCAACACTGGGGCGGTTCGAACAGGTGTGCCTCGTCAATTTCTGAAACGCGCTCGTATACCTCTCGATCGAAACACCCGGACAACTCGACCACGTCACCAACAATTACTGCTGCGCCGCATCGACCGATAACCGCTTCCCCAAAGATCCCGTCGGTGTACGAACGCGAGATCTGGTGTGACGGTTGCGTGAAACCGAGATTCGAGATGGTCGTAAGGTACTCATGCGCCTGGGAGGCCTGGAACGTAGTCATTGGTGATCGGAGCCAATACTACGATGGCCGGAATACTTTGATACACCCTCCGAAAAGAACGTTGCCGCCCCGGCGACTTCTCACTCGGATTCCGGGTTGATCGTAGACTCCGGATAGCGGCGAGCTCACGTGGCCGGTATGTGCGTCGATGGTCGTCGGTCGTATTCAGAGTTCCGCTACTCTGCCTCGACGTCGTACAGGACGTCGGCAACTGCACCGGTCAAGTCGACACGTGTCCAGGTGAAGCCGGCATTCGTTGAGTAGAACGCCGCCGCCGAGCCGTGACTGGCCACCCCGACGAATCGACCGCTCACCGCATCGTAGGTAATACCTGCAATGTCACGCTCCATCGCCACGCTGGTGGCCGTCCAATTCGCTCCACCGTCGCTCGAGTACATGGTGCCGCCGGTGGCGACGTTCGTCCCACCGCAGGCGACCCAGGTGGTGCCGTCGGTAGCGACGTCGTACAAGTTCCAGCCGACCACGACGGCGCCGGCAATCCAGTCGTTGCCACCGTTATCCGAGTAGGAGGTGGTTCCGTCGGCCCCGACGCTCACCAGGTGCCCGGAAGCGTCGCTTCCTACCCCGTTCCGCCCGGTAAGGATTCCTCCGGTGCTCCAGTTCACGCCGCCGTCGGTAGAGTAGTAACCGTTCTGGGTCCAGTTGAAGTAGCCGGGGGCAACAAAGCGAGAGGTCGCTGCGTCGTAGGTGACGGCGTAGACGTACCCCGGAGGCACGGTCGTGGCAAGATTCCAGTTGATTCCGTCACCCGAGTAGATCTGGGACCCCGTGGAGCCGATGGCAACCCACGTCCCGGCACCATAGGTAACTCCGTAGAAGGCGCCACTCGGCAGTGTTCCGGGTAAGCTGGCCGGCGACCAGGTGTCACCGTCGTCGATCGAGTAGATAACCGTCGAGCTGTCACCCACGGCCACCCACATGCCGGTACCGTTGGATGCGACGCGACGAAGCGAAATAGTCGTGCCGCTCGGCTTTGCCGTCCAGGTCATGGCTCCATCTCGAGATACGTTGACGGCGCCGCCGGATCCAACCGCCACAAGGGTGCCCGCCGTAATGACCGGAACACCCTGGGATGCCGCAGTATTGTTGTCCACGGCGGGGTCGTCGACGGAGTCGATGACTATGATGATGTAGTATGTACCGTCTGTTGAGGGCCACGTACCGGTATAGGCAATCAGCGAGGACGAGTCCCCCGGCAGTACCGGTGCGGTGGCGCCGCTGTCGAGAAGCGTGTCGTCAGTCGACGGTGTGGCGTCATCCGAGAGCGTTACCTCCCAGGTGACATCGGCGGAACCGGAGATCGTGCCGACGTTGGTAATCCGAAACCCGAGTCCGCTCCCGATGGACTCATCGGTTGCGCCGGTTGAAGGAAAGATCGTCTCGACAATTGAGAAGTCCGCTATCTCAATGACCTCTGCGGGTCCCGAGGCGGCGATGTTGTTGTCCTGGTAGCCGGTATCCTCATCCGTTGCCGAGATCTCGATGAATAGATAGTAGGTTCCCGGCGTTGTCGGCCACGTCCCGGTGTAGTCGATGAGAGGCGAGAGCGTTTCGCCGGCCAGTGCCGGTGTGGTCCCACTCTGCAGGACGGTATCACCGGTGTCGAGATACTCATCCTCCGAGATCAGGACCTCCCATCCGACGACCGATGAGCCAGCAACGTTGCCGAGGTTCTGCACGCGGAACTCCCCGGCGGCCTCGTACGAGACGATGCCCTCCGTGGGGAAGGTCTCTCCGGTGATTGCATAGTCCGTCACCGGGATGGCAGATACGGTAACGGGCCCCGAAACCTGCTGGTTGTTTCCCGTCTGACCATCGTCATCGGCCTGAATCGAGAGAATCAGGTAATACTCACCTGATGCGACGTTCCAGGTTCCCGTGAAATCGATCTGCGCCGTCTCGACCCCGCCTTGAAGAGGTTGCAGCACTCCCGAGCTCGCTTCGGTATCGCCGGCCTCAAGTGCTGCATCGGTAGAGATCCACAACGCCCACACGATGTCGGCAGTGCCTGCGCCGTCACCAACGTTTGTGACGGTGAAGCTTCCTGATATCGGATCGCCGACGGTCGCCGCGGTTGGAAAGGTTACCGACGTTGCATCGTAATCCACACGGGTGACGGGCTGCGCGTCGGATACAAGCTCGTCGTTGTCCGGGTTCTCGTCGTCGGCTGCTTCAATGACGATGATGATGTAGTAGGTGTCGGGAGCGGTCGGCCACGTGCCGAGGTAGTCGAATCTGGCCGAGCGGTCGCCGCCGGCGGGCGCAACTTCAGTGCCCGAGGCGAGCACCGTGTCGTCGAGCCCCCAGTTCTGGTCATCAGAGAGGTACACGGTCCAGGACACATCTTCACTTCCGTCAAGACCGCCCACGTTGGAGATGTAGAAACTCCCCGCGAAGTCGGCACCGACGTACCCACCGGTGGGAAACCCCGGATTTGTCGGTGCGTAATCGATCATCGGCACCGGAGATATTTGAATCTCTCCGGAAACCAGTACGTTGTTGCCCGGGTCGGCATCATCTGTGGCCTGCAGCGTAACGATGAAGTAGCACGGTCCGTCCATGGTCGGCCACGTCCCGGAGAAGCCGACCGAATCGGACTGTTGGCCGGCGACGAGCCGAGCTATCACGCCCGAGGCGATCTCCGTATCGGCGCTGTCGTGGACATTGTCGACGGACAGAAAGAGACGCCAGGCAACGGCGGATCCACCGTCTCCGCCACCTCCGTTCACCACGACGAAGCTACCGGAGAACGACTCTCCGGACACTCCCGACGTCGGGAAGACGGAAGTGCCGATTGCATAATCGGGGGGAAGGGCGTCGTCACCGAACATCGAGCCGAAGAAGTTGCAGCTCGAAAGAGACGCAACGATCACGACCGCGGCCACCAGTCCTGAGACCATCAACAACGTGACTCTCTTCATTTCCAGCCTCCCCGACGGCGTAGAAAACCGTGCCTGTCGCTAGCGTAGCCCGTCAGGCGTCACGGGGTATCACCGGATATGGGTATAATCGGGGTATGGGGCAGGCACTATGCATGCAAGCGATCCGTGGTTGCATGGCCGGGCAGGAAGCCGGAGTTCCAATTCTGGAACGGCGGTCGGTGATTTCAATCGATATAGAAATATCGACTAGACATTTTGGTTCGGCGGCGCTATCCTGTGAGGTGTGCAGCGGGAAGGGGAACTGCTGTGGTTTGAGCGTGTGATTGCTCACCTTCGCCAAACGGCGGCACACATACCGGACCAGCGGACGGGGACGAATTGCCACTACCGAATTGAGGACGTGGCCCTCAGTGCCTTCGCAATGTTCTTCTCCCAGAGTCCGTCCATGTTCCCGGCATAGCAAACAGTCCGTCGTCCTGGTGCGCAGATGGTCCAGCTAGATCTTAGGGAACGAGCAACTCATCCCAGTACGCAAGCCATTCACCGTCGATGGATGCAAGGGGCCTTGTCGCGAAGTCTTAGGCGCTGAGATCGATGATTGGAACGTCCCGCGTGATGGTCGACTGGGCACGTAGGGGAGCCGGCCCCGCGACGACAAGAACAAACACGAAAGCTTGGCATCGCAACGCATATCCCAAAACCCGCTCCACCTCCTATGCAGCATTGGCTCGCGACCACGGGCATCGACCGCTACGCATGACAGACCAACCTGCTGCTACTCTGGAGAAATATGCACCACAAAGCACACATGTGCCTGAGTGGTGTAGCATCTCTTGTGTAGGAAGGGTTTGAGAAGAAAATACCGCGCATACACTCCGGGGTTGGAAAGAAAAGACCCGATAGAGATTATGGACGGTGGGTACGCGTTCAAAGGTTCCTGAGGTCCGGAATCTGTTAAAGCAGATTATGGCCGAGCCGGAGAGTGATGATTGAGTTGGTTCAGATGGACCTCAAGGAGAAGTGCGAGCGCATGGTCAACGAGCTACTGAAAGCCGAGCCGACGGAATTTCTCAAGCGTGCTCCCTATGAGCGCCAGCGAGCTCCTTGTTGTTACGGCCGTGGGCCATGAGTTGGATCACCTCAGCCTCGCGATCCGTGATCCCGTAGCGCTCGCGGAACTGCCGCAGTCGGTATTCGTCAGCACCCGGCTCACCCCAAGAGCGCTGCGGCAGACGCTGTCCGGCCCTTCGATCACGGACGGGAGCTGGAGCGGTCGAAATCGTGGATAGCGCGTGGGATCCGCAGATTGGGAGCGTGAAGCGCCGCGAAATCGAGTTCGGATAGATTTCCCGCAGTGTCCGTGCGAAGGTCAGCAGCGCGAGGTGGGCGGTCAGGTATTCGATTCGCAAGTGCGTGCGCCACGGAAACGTCGGGAAGACCTGGATCACGATCATCTGTTCCATTATCGGGATGCGAACCGCGAACACGGTGAACAGCAGCGCGGGAAAAAGGGGAACCCTCGTGGTGCCGCGAAGCTCACGATGAGGAGCAGGTCGTGGACGGTCTCCAGCGTGTGTTTGGAAGACACGGCGGCGACTGCACCGAGCTCGATCGGTTTCCACGTGCTGTCGCGCCGATGGTGGTAGTTTGCGACGTGGAGTACCAGCAGCAGTTCGCATGCCGGTACCGCGACGCGCGGCGACACGACCCGGTAGCGCGGGGTCGTCGCGGCGCGGTTGCGGCCGGGTGATCCGCTTAGCGCGATCAGTTGGCCGTTGTCCCATAGCCGGTACGCGGTCGACGCATTCGGGACCCGCAATCCGACCTCGGCCATCTCAGGCGGCAGCCGGATCCGTACCGCGAAGGTCGCATGACCGAAACGTCCCACCGGTTGGCCGCGAAACATCCAGTCGTTCCATGTCGCGGGCATCACGAAGTCGCCGTACCGGGCCGGCGTGTACGCTTGCACGAACTCGGCCGGACCCAGCAACCGGTTCCAGTAGATTGACCAGCGTCCGGACAGTGAGGAAGTCGGCCGGTCGGCGAAATCATGGGTTCGCAGATCGATCGCGGGAGGTTGGGTGTCGCCGTGCGCGAGCGACGCAACCGCTCCAAGCAGGAGCGCGATGACGGCACGTCTCCGGCAGATGCACCACTGCCCCAGCCTCGCTCGGTGCGTCTTCAGTCCGTACGCGTCGCAATCCCGATAACCCAAACCAGCCTTCCTCGTTGAACTCGCGTTTCCCATAGCAGCGTAACCCAGAAATACGTCGAAAGATGGACGCGAATCCTGACCATTCGAGTTATATTCCTTTCATCCGGCCCGTGGCCCACCAGAGTCATGCCGGGGCAGGCAAACATGAAGGAGGTGCAGGGTGGCAGGATCGAACGTGCGCGTAGGAGCGCTGTTGACGCTGGTCGTTGTGCTTGTCGGATGCGATCTGCTCGGTGGGTCCGAAAGTGGAGCGGACGGATCCGGCGCGGGTGACGCGCGATCGATTACCGAGTTCGGGTTCGTTGCGCCGCCGGTTGTCGCGACGATCGACGAGGGTGAGGGAACGATCACTGCGACCGTCCCGTCCGGCACCGATGTGACCGCACT
>CAZZIE010000047.1:18528-29493 GCA_964654185.1 uncultured Spirochaetaceae bacterium
GCGACCTTCGCGACCACCGGAGCGAGCGTCGCGGTCGGCACGACGGCGCAGGTCAGCGGCATCACGCCGAACGATTTCACCACCCCCGTGACCTACACGGTGACCGCCGCCGACGGCTCGACCGCGGAGTACACGGTGACCGTCAACGTCGCGCCCGAAGACGCGAAGGCGATCACTGCATTCGGATTCCTCTCGCCGCCGGTTGTCGCGACGATCGACGAGGGTGAGGGAACGATCACTGCGACGGTCCCGTCCGGCACCGATGTGACCGCACTGGTGGCGACCTTCGCCACCAGCGGTGAGAGCGTCGTGGTGGGCACGACGGCGCAGGTCAGCGGCACCACCCCCAACGACTTCACCGCTTCCGTGACCTACACCGTGACCGCCGCCGACGGCTCGACCGCGGAGTACACGGTGACGGTCAACGTCGCGCCCGACGACGCTAAGGCCATTACCGCCTTCGGTTTCCTCTCGCCCGCGGTGGTCGCGACGATCGACGAGGGCGCGGGAACGATCAGCGCGACCGTCCCGTCCGGCACCGATGTGACCGCGCTCGTGGCGACCTTCGCCACCACCGGGGAGAGCGTCGCCGTCGGCGCCACAGCGCAGGTGAGCGGCACCACCGCCAACGACTTCACCACTCCCGTGACCTACACCGTGACCGCCGCCGACGGCTCGACTGCGGAGTACGAGGTAACGGTGAACGTCGGGTTGAGCGATGCAAAAGCGATTACCGCATTCAGCTTCGTCTCTCCCGCTGTCTCGGGAACGATTGACGAGGGCACCGGGACGATCAGCGTCGAAGTTGCCAACGGCACCAACGTCACCTTCCTCATGGCAACATTCGCAACGACGGGCGTATCAGTTTCGGTCGGCGCCACCCCTCAGACCAGCGGCGTCAGCGCCAACGACTTCACGAGCCCCGTCACCTATACCGTCACCGCCGAGGACGGCACGACGCGCGACTACGTCGTGACGGTGACGATCGCGGCCAGCGACGACGCAACCCTGTCGGCACTGACGCTTTCGACGGGTACCGACATCGGCTTCGCGCCCGACGATACCGCGTACCAGGAATTCATCGAGACCGGGCCGACGATTACGGTTGCCGCGACACCGTCGGACGCCGGAGCAACCCTCAGCTATACGCTCGACAACAACCCGATCAGCGATCTCGTCGACATCCCGTTGAACAGCGGCAGCAACTACATTCGCATCACCGTGCTCGCGGCGGACCAGGTGACGACGCGGACCTACGTACTCGAGATCTTCCGCCTGCTCGGCAACAACGCAAACCTGTCCGCCCTCTCGGTATCGCCGGGATCCCTCTCACCCGCATTCTCGTCGGGACCGAATACCTATGAGGTGGTGGTCGAAGACACCGAGCTGAACATGACCGTCACACCGACCGCGGTCGGTCAGTTCTCGACCGTGACCGTGAACGGGACAGCGGTCGACTCGGGTGACACCAGCGACCCGATCGCGCTCGAGTTTGGACCCAACCTCATCGAAGTCGTCGTGACTGCCGAGAGCGGCGTGACGAAGACCTACACGATCAACGTGACGCGCCGGATTCCGTCGGTTGTCTACGTTCCGGGCGTAAGTCTGTCGTTCTTCGGGCAGAGCGTCAGCATCGACAGCGATGGGAGTACGATCGCCGTCGGCCGCGTTGGCGGAGTGGAAGTGATCACAGGAAGCGCATCGTCGTGGTCGCTCGACGCACGCGTATCACAAACAGGTATCGGTGGAATCGTTTCGATCGATGCCGCCGGCAATCGATTCGCGACGGGCAATCCGTCGGCCGGAACGAGCGGTGAGGTGCACGTGTACCGACGGCCGTCCGGCGGCACGGGATGGCTGACAACCCCGATGATCCTGAGTTCGACCAGCGCCGGGTCGGGCGACGGATTTGGCGCTTCCGGTGTCGCAATTGCCGGCGGTGGCGGGCGCGTCGTCGTGGGCGCCGCCGACACCGACAGCTCCGACGGCACCAGAACGAACATCGGCAGGACCTTCCTCTACGTGAATGACTCCGGAACATCGTGGAGCGAGGAAATCTACGACCCCGGTGATCCGGCGCTGTCCGGCGGTGACAGCTACGGGCGCGCGCTCGCGATGTCCGGCAACGGCGAGACCTTCGCGGTTGGGGCATTCGCCGACAACCCGCGTATCGCGGTGTACCGCTACAACGGCTCGACCTTCGATGAATCGTTCATCACCGCTTCGGACTCGATCGGAGTCACCAACTTCGGCGGCAGCGTCGCCGTGTCCTCGGATAACTCGACGATCGTGGTGGGTGCCGATTTCGATCCATCGCAAGGGGCCGCGAGCGGCTCGGCCTACGTCTTTCGCTACGACGGAACGAACTGGGTGGAAACCAAGCTCTTACCGGCAATCAGCACGGCCAACGACAGTTTCGGCCGCAGCGTCGCCGTTTCCGGCGACGGGACGCGCGTCCTCGTCGGTGCGCCGCAGGACGGCAATCAGGCCGGATCGCCGAGCTACATCGGCTACGCGACCCTGTTCGTCTTCGATGGAACACGTTGGACCCAGGCCCGGCTGCGTCCGTCCGACCTGAGCGCGGGCGACGAGTTCGGCCAGAGTGTGGCGATCTCCGCCGACGGCGAGACCGCGGTGGTCGGTGCGCCGGGCCAGGGCGGGAGTTCGGGCCGCAAAGTCTATGTATATGACCTGAGTTGGCTGCCGTAGGACGGCCCACCGGCCGTCCTCAGACCAGCGCCGTCAGCGCGAACGCGTCCCTTCCTCGAGATCCGGCGCCAGCGCGCGCCACAGCAGTGGCGCGGCAATCCCTGTCGCGTGGCGTCGCGGACGCGCGGAGACTGAGCGAGATCCACTGTCCCGAACAGTCCCAAGCCGTTTCGCGGTTTTCGTGTGCTTGTACGCCGGAATCGAAGCGCACTCGTCTCGGCCTGCGGGTCGGGTCGAAGACAGAGGTTCTCAGTTCAGCAGGGTCGGATCGAATGCGTGGGGTGCACGGGCGGTCTTTACCAGCCTGGTCGCAGCCTGCGGCTGCTGCTCGGCCATGCAACCTGGGCACACCAACGGGTCGATCTCATACACCTTTGCACGCAGCCGCGCCCAGGCGCCTGTGTGCGTCCACGGTGCCCTCTTCGGTGTCATCGAGAAGCTCGAAACTCGGGTCTTCCGGAGCGGAAGCTACTGGTGTTTGATGCACACTTCTAGTGCCCAGAGGGGCTTGCAGAAGCAACGGTCCGCTGGAACGTCTTGCTAGCCCTCCTTTCTACACGCGGAATATGTTGTTGATGTGTTCCTTGTCGGTTGTTCGATAGACGTAGAAATCCGAATCGATGGAAATGGTGTCGCGAATACCAAGCGGCTCTGCTGCGACGACAAGAGTGGCGTCCGCAAGGTCCATGGGCACGGAGGCTTCGGTTCCGGGCAAACCCACGGGCCGGGACCTGCTGCTGTGGCGGTTCACCATCCTGAAGAAATCGCCTCAGCTGCGGGCCTTCCTCATGGACGTACGACGCGCCTATCTCATGCGGGAGTTCGACGAGACGAACATGGACCTCTTCAGCTTGCCGGGTTGAGAGCTCGAAGGCCATGATCGCGCGTTCCTCATCGGTGGCATCGACGCCATAACCGTCGCCTGGATCGAGGGCGGGATGAAGGAATCGCCCGAGGAGATGGTGGCGCTGGTTGAGCGCAGCCGAATCCGCGTAACTCGTTCCTAACGCGCTTGTGCTATACTCGCATTACCCTGGAATCGAGGCCCCGTATGAACAGACGTCTATTCGCCGCCGCAGTTGCGCTCACAACGATCTGCTGCGCGGCCACCTCGAACGCGTTTGCTGCAACGATCGCCGACGACGTAGCGCCGGTCGTCGGCGAGTTTCGCGAGAGCTACTTCGGCGATCTGCGCGCGGACCGGGTCGTCGGACTGAGTCTCGCCGTCGTCTCCAGCGATGAGATACTGTGGGCCGATTCGTACGGATGGGCCGACCGCGCAACGCGGACCGAGGCGACCGTCAACACGGCGTATCTCATCGGCTCGGTGACGAAAGTCTTCACGGCGCTCGCGGTCATGCAGCTCGTCGACCGGGGACTCGTCGATCTGGACGAGTCGTACACGGCGTACGTGCCCGAGTTCTCCATGCGAACCCGATTCGGAGACATTGACGACATCACCGTTCGCCATCTCCTTACCCACCACGCGGGTATCCCGGACGACGTCTGGGCCGGCAAGTTTCGCGCCGCGCCGGAGGACTATCGGACGCTCGTGGCGGCGGCGAGCGACATGGACGCGTGCTATCCCCCGGGAACGATCCGCGTCTACTCGAATCTGGGATACTCGCTTCTCGGCTATCTCGTCGAGCGCGTCGGCGGCCAATGCTACCAGGACTACATCCGGACCAAGATACTCGCGCCGCTGGGCATGACCCAATCGGGCTTCTTCACGCGCGCGGACCAGCGCGACGGGCTTGCGACCGGCTACACCGGACGCCGACCCACCGACGAACTGCCCCTCCGCGACGTGCCGGCCGGCAGCATCGCATCGACCGTCGCCGATATGGCGCGCCTCGTCCAGGCGCTCCTGCGCGACGAAGGTGCGATCGTGAGCCCCGAGGCGCTCGCCGAGATTTTCCGGCTGCAGAACCTGGCCGTGGAGCTCGACCTGGACGACCGGGTCGGCCTCTGCTTCACGATCAGCGCCAAGGCTCCCGATCTCGGCCGCACGTTCGAGCACGGCGGAGCCACCCTCGCCCACCGTGCACGCATCTGGATCGCGCCCGACGCAGACCTTGGTGCCGTCATTCTGTCGAACTCGGCGACCGGGGCCGATTCGGCGTGGCGGGTTCATGAGGAGCTCATGATCCGCCTCGCGCAGGAACGCGGCGTTGACGCCGCCGGCCCCGCGATTCCCGAGAAGCCGGTTCACTTTGTCGCGCGCGCGGCGACCGACCCGGCGACCCTCACGGGGACCTACGCCCACGGGGACCTACGCCGCGCCCGGGATCGCGTTCGAGATCTCGCTGCGCCACGACGAGCTGCACACCTCGATCGACGGTCGCCGCTTCTACCTTGCACTCGACGGTCGCGACGCATACGTTCCGGCCGCTCGAATTTTCGGACGGCTGCGCCCGTGGCGTCACATGTGGTTTCTGTTCCACGAGGTCGACGGTCGCATGCTCTTCGTCGAGGCGAAACCGTGGGGAGACCTGGTGATCACCGGCGAACGCTTCGAGCCGTCTCCCGTGCATCCCGGCTGGCACGAGTACGTCGGTCGGTATCGCCCGAACGTCGCTGCAGACGAGCTTCCGATGACCGGAGACCTCGTCCTGGAGATGCGCGACCACGGACCGGTGCTGAGGTTCACGATCCTGGATGAACAGGAGGCCGAGCTCGCGGTGAGAACGATCTCGCCGAGCGAAGGCGTGTCGCGCGGGCTTGGACGCCTCGGGGGCGAAACGGTGCGCGTGGTCCACGGTGACGCGGGGCCGGAGATCATCGTGAAGGGCGTGCAATACGGGAAGGTGCGGTAGGCCGCAGCAACGAGGCGGGCTGGTCCACCGGGCACGGGTGGTCCTCCGGCCGCTCGTGGCCGGCATGTCACTTCGCCAATCAAGAGCTTGCTTGAGGGCGGGGAAAGATAGATCTCACCTGCGCCCCGCGCCCCCCACAAGGTCCGGCAATCATGACAAGGCAGCGCATTTGAAGGTTGGAGCCTCCTCTCGGAGGCGACAAGTGAACCGGCATCCTATGCAGCGACCCCTTCACACTCTCTCGGAAAAGACGGTCTCTGACGGATGCAATGTGCTTGACTGTTCCGCAACGGCACACCGTAGACTCCACCTGGATAGGGAAGGAGGCAGCCGTGACAATACGCGAGGTTTGCGAACGTACTGGCCTGACGAAGAAGGCGGTCCGTCACTATGAGTCGCTCGGTCTGATCGCTCCGGAGGTGCTGAGCAATGGCTACCGTGAGTTCGGAGAGGGCGAATTGGCTCGATTGATCGAAATCAATGTGCTTTCTCAGCTTGGGTTTTCCCTTGACGAGATAGGACAAATGAGGGAGTCGCCCTCGAGTACCGATGCGCGTATCCGCGAGCGTATTGAAGAGCTCAAGACGGAGAGGGAACGGCTCAACGCTTCTACCGCTCTGCTGGAAGAGCTCAGCAGCACGGAGTTGTCGCTCTCGGATTTGCGCGCTCACCACCGCGAGTTGCTCGATTCACTACAGGACAAACCCGGATTCCTCGTTCGCAGGCTCAAGGAACTGTTCCCCGGCGGCCTCGGCGAAGTGCTCGGGCTTGCATACGGTCATTTGCTCGACGCCCGCCTCCTTACCGATGATGCAATGGACGCGTGGCGGTCTTTGATTCAAGAACTTGACGATGTGGATCCGATCGAGATACCTGATCCGATCTTGCAGTGGACTCAAAGGGCCGGAGATCCGGACGCCATTCGTGCCCGGCTTGACGCTTACAAGAACGAGTACTCGCAAGACTATGAGAGCTTCGCCTCAACCAAGCTGAGCGCCGTAGACTCCTATCTTGATTCAACTCCGGAGGATGAACAACGGGCGGCGGTGGAGAGGGCGCAGATGATTGCGAGTTTCTTCGCTGGGCCGGCCGCCCCAATCGCCAGGATCATGCAGTCCTATCTCCCGCGCCTAAGCGAGAGCTATGGACGGATACTTGAGCACCAGGCGCGCCTGCTGCGTGAGAATCCCCAACTTCAAGACCAGCTGGGCATCAATCAGATCAAGAGTTAGGCAGGCGCTGCATAGCGGCCGGCTTGAGCTGCGTGGCGCAGCCACGTCTGCTCGAAGCCGATGTGTTATGTTGCGTACACTCGGGGCAGCGCGTGTCGGCGTCTACATAGGCGTTCCGGTCTTGGTCTTCACACACTCGTGATCCGGTACGCATACGCCGCTCGAGTAGTGTCGCAGATCGCGGATCTTCCCCCAAACCTTTTCTTGACCTGGTATCGATTTCACACCGTAGCGTCTTGCACGGGAGGTTCAGAGATGCGACACGAAGCATTACTCGCGAAGCTGCTCACTGACGAGTTGGATAACCTGCTGTGGGGTGAAGACTGGCGAACGGGTGGCTCGAACGGCCGCGACCGTAGCGACAAGGACCCGGCGCAGCTGCCGTTTGGCCGGAAGCAGAAACTCGTGGTGGATTCGCCGGCGAGGCGCCCTCGGCCGGACGTGAAGTTCGAATGAGTTCGTCCGCGATCCGCCGTGGGATACTCGTTGCTCTGCCGTTCATCGACGTGCTGACCGAGATCGGCGTGGCGTCTGCGTTTCCGCAACTGCGGAGCGCCTACGGCACAGCGTTTCGGGCGAGCCTCGTGGTCGCGATGAGTCCACTCTTCGCCGTACTCACCGGATGGTTGTGGGGAGCACTCGCGAGGCGGGCGCCGATGGTCCGGATCGTGGCTGCCGCGATGGCAGGGTGGGGGCTCGTGACGGTTACCCTCGGGCTCACAGTAGGCACGTTTGCTGTTGCGCTGGTGCTGCGAGCCCTGCAGGGTGCCTTCTCCGCCGGGTTCGCCGCGCTGCCGTTCATCGTGTTTACCCGCCACGCCCAGGATAAGCGTGAGCGCACAAAGAGCTTCGGGACACTCGAGACTGCGGTGAGCGCGGGTGCGATCTTCGCGCCGATCTCGGTAGGGACGCTCCTTGCGAGCGCGCCGCACACGGTGCTTGCAGCCCTTGGCGGGACCATGGTCGTCTTTGTCGGGCTCTGGGTCCGGGACGCACCCGGCTCCTGGACGTTGGGAAGGCGCGCCGGCCCCGGACCGGCCTCTTCACACGCCGGCCCCGCGCCAGGAGGTGTCGTTCCGGGGCCCTCGATCGCGCGGCGTGTGCTGGTACCTACCGCATTCGCTGCTGGTATCGCCCTCGTGCTCGGCGCATTCGAGACGCTAATCCCGACAGTGGTGGAGGATGCCTTCGCTTCGGTCATCGGAGGCAAGGTGACGACGATGGCTTTCGAGTTGGCCGTGGTTGCGGGTATACTGATCAAGGCGAGACGGCCGGCAGTCGGCAGGCGGTTGCCGCTGGTGCTGGCACTGGTGGTAGGAGTCGCCTATGCGGCCGAAGTCGGCGCGCCGGAGTTAGTCGGGGCCCAGATCTCGACCCTAGCGGCGGTTGGCTTCATGGCGCTGGCCGGGGGCCCGATCGGGGCGGCAGTTACCATGGGAAACGAATACGCGGCCGCGCGCGCGGAAGGCGCGGAGGACGTGGGCATGGGGCTCTACTCAACGCTTCGGATTACCGGAAGTTTCCTCGGTCCGCTCTTCATGAACATCCGCTACCCGGCAGTCCTCGCGTCTTTGGCGGCGGTTTCGATAGTGTGCGCATTGCTGGTTCGGCGCGATGCAGGAACCACGCGCACAGGAGATCATGTCCATGGCGACAATCGCTGATATTGCCCGAGTTACGGGTCTTTCCGTGGCAACCGTCTCGCGGTATCTCAACGGCCATCCCTACGTGTCGGCGGAAGCACAGAACGCTATCAGGGAGGCCATCGCCGAGCTCAAGTACACGCCAAACAGCACGGCGGTGGCCCTTCGCCGGAGAACAACCAATCGCATCGCTCTCTTCGTTCCGACCACGGCCCACTCCTTCTACGCTGCGCTGCTTGCGGGGGCCGGAGACGGAGCGCGGCGGTACGGATACGACCTCGTGGTGCGGCAGTGCCCTATTATCTCTCAGGAGACGGCCGGCGAGCTCGCCGGCATGCTCGAGACACGGCTCATCGACGGTGCGATCCTCGCCACCGAGATCCCCGCCGAGGCCGCCGGGGCCCTGGTCACAATTGGGGCCCCGCTTGTGGCCTGCGACCAGGTCCTTCGTGAGGCGCTCGTCTCATGCGTCTTCACCGATCACTATGCAAGCGCGCGGGAGGTGCTTGCCCACCTTCTTGAGACCGGCAGGAGAAACATCGTCGTTGTTACCTCGAGTGAGCCCCACGGCTCGAGTCTGATGCGGAAGTCCGCCGCCGAGGACACCCAGCGGGAGGCGGAAGGCGGCTTACGGGTCTCATTCGTCGTGGAAGACGATGACGACTCGGTCAGCTCAGGGGTCACCCTCGGCGAGAGGCTCCTGGCCCGTTCGCCGTCGCCGGATGCGGTGTTCACGGGCGCCGACCAACTCGCAGCAGGGGTGCTCATTGCCGCCGAGCGTCGCGGCGTTTCGGTGCCGGAGGAGCTTGCCATCGTCGGATTCGATGACCAGTCACTCTCTCAAGCCCTCGGGCTCACCTCCGTCTACCAGCCGACCCGTGAGATGGGAAAGACGGCCGTGGACATGCTGATGTCGAAAATCAAGTTGACGGCCAGGGGCCGCGCAATCACGCCCGAACGGATGTCGCTTCCCCATGAGCTTCGAAGGCGGCGTACTTCGTGAAGAAAGTCCGCACGCTCGATCAAGCCCTCGGCGTCACGGGCTGCCACACTCTATGACATGAAAGCGACACATTCTCGACATGTCGTCGAACGAGAACCCATGTTCGTGT
Organism: uncultured Spirochaetaceae bacterium; assembly: GCA_964654185.1. Taxonomy (GTDB): domain Bacteria; phylum Spirochaetota; class Spirochaetia; order DSM-27196; family PWMO01; genus CAYFQV01. The sequence continues at coordinate 28,041 of CAZZIE010000047.1, forward strand.
GGGCCGTGCGGGCACGCTCGTTTCCGGCGGGTATTTCCGCGGCCTGATCGCGCCTCGAGTCGATTTATGCGCTGCGACCGGGACGCCGGTTCTGCGGGCTTACTCGCATTGAGGAGGGGAAGGAGGTCTACTACGCGGGGGTGGAGCCGCAAACCGTCGGAGGCGGGACGCCGGGGCGGGTTCTGAGCCTCGGCGTTGCAGGCGGGCGCTCTGCCCGGGTGAAAGTAGTGGACTGGCCGGAACATACCGACCGCATTGGCGAGATCTTCACGGAGCTCGAATCGACCTATGAGGTGAAAGCTGGCGGGTTCTTCATCGAGTTCACAGAAGCGAGACCGAGCTGCACCTCATGGTGCCGCTCATCGACTGACGAGATGGCCGCCCGGCGCCTTTCTCGCATATTGTGAAAGTCGAAGGCTATGATCCGCATTTTTCATCGGTCGCACCGACGCTATGACCATCGCGTGGACCGAGCGTGGGACGAAGGGACCGCCTGGGGAAATGGTGGCGCTCGTGGCGAAGCTGGTGAAGGGAGATCGCCCGCAGTCTTCGCTTCCTTAGGCGCAGCTTCAGATAGGCAGCGTGCAGAAAGCCCGCAACATAACGCACCGCGTCACTTGCGCCGTACTCAGCGTAGCTCGTGCCCGTAAGGGACGGATGCTTGGGTGAGAAACAGTGAGGGATTGGACATGACGGTCACGTTAGGCGTCAAGTGGACGCGGTTGTTCTGCTGTCATGCGTGCCGCCCTCCAAAGGGGCAGAGTACAGGGATGTGCTCTGCCCCTCTTTCTTCCGAGTCGTCAATCCGTACCAGAGTCACATCGTTCTGCTCCAGGCCTCAATGGCTTGAGAGTATGTCCCCACTCTGGGTTTGCGTTCGCCAGACACACTGAGTTCATGTAGACTACCTTGGGTCACGTGGTCCATGCCTTGAAAATGACTCACTCTTGCGACGATGATCGTGAGAACGAGTCATCGGTCAGTTGTCGTCGGCCTTGTGGGATACACAACGCCCCGCGTAGGAAAGGAGGCTGCATTGGAATCAACCGAAGACAACACGTTCCTCCGGACAGATCGCCTGTTGTTCAGGCCCGTCGAGCGTGCTGACCTCCCAACGATAAGCTCATGGTACAACGACCCGGACATTCGACGTGTCAGTGGAATGTCACTTCCATTCCTCGAGCACGAACGGGAGGAGTTCTACCAGCATACCCAATCAGCGGAACACCGGATCTGGTTTGCAGTCGTCACACGCGATGACAAGACGCTTGTCGCAGAGACGGGCTTCCAGCGTTTCAATCCCTATTGGAGGACGGCCGACCTGACACTGATCGTGGGAGACGAGCGCTACCAAGGGCAAGGGTACGGAACTGAGATTCTGAAAGCCATGATAGAGTACTGTTCCCCGCCAACAAATCCTTCCGCGCCCCGCCACACACGGTTTCCCATTTCC
>CAZZIE010000048.1:0-28352 GCA_964654185.1 uncultured Spirochaetaceae bacterium
AGGAGTCGCAGCAGAAGATCGTTTCGATCATTCGCAAGCTCGAGGAGCAGGGCGAGATCGTTGTGGCCCGTGCCGGAGAGGACGAGCTGGTTGTGTAACGCGGCGGGCACCGCGGGCGGCCGCCGCCGGCGGCGCCGCGTATACCGTGCACCTGAGGGGTGATTGAGTGGCGAAGAACGTTTTCCGCGCTCAGGAAGTACGCTACATAGACGGAAAGGTCCAGATACAGGGACCGAAAGGCCCGGAGCCGGTTCAGGACCTGGAAGAGGTCGAAGAGGTCCAGGAATACACCGGGCCGACCGCAGACGACCTGCGTCGTGAGGCCGAGGAGTTCCGGGAGCGCTGGGAAGAAGAGAAGCAGCGCATGATCGACGAGGCGAAGGCCGAAGCCGACCGCATTGTGAAGGAGGCGGAGGAGCGCGCCTTCGAAGAGGTCCGTCAGAAGAACGAAGAGGCTCAGCAGACCAAGCAGCAAGCCGACGACGAGGCGAAGCGCATTGTCGAAGAGGCGGAAGCGAAGGCGCAGAGCATTGCCGAAGAGGCGCAGGGCAAGGCCGACGGCATTGAGCGGGAGGCGCGAGAGCGCGGCGAGCAGGAGGGGCGTGAGCAGGGCTTTGAAACCGGCAAGACCGAGGTGGAGCGCCTGGTCAATCGGCTGCACGCAATCATCGACAAGGCAATAGATCGACGGAACGAGATCATTGAGGAGTCCGAAGGGCAGATCATCCAGCTCGTTCTGCAGATCGCAAAGAAGGTGGTCAAGGTCATTTCGGAGAACCAGCGCAACGTGGTGATCAACAACGTTGTGCAGGCGCTTCGGACCCTGAAGTCCAAGGCGGATGTCACCATCCGGGTCAATTTCGAGGACCTCAAGATGACCACCGAGCACACGGAGCAGATCATAGAAATGGTCGAGCGCGTCGGGAATGTCACCGTCGCCGAGGATTCCACGGTGGATCCGGGCGGGGCGGTCATTGAGACGGACTTCGGCCACATAGACGCCCGGATCTCCTCGCAACTGCGGGAGATCGAGGACCGGATCATCGAGCTTTCGCCGATCCGGTCCAGGCCGCGCGCCAAGGAGTAGCGGGGTCGGCGCGGCGGGCCGCCCTGCAGGCGGCTCCGCGCGGACTCATCCGCAGCGGTCGAGCCGGACCGCGCGGGCGGCCGAACGGGAAGGGAGGGTCCCGTTGGGAGTTTTCGACAAGTACACCGCTGTTCTCGATCGCACCGATACCATCACGCAGATCGGCCACGTTCGGCGTGTCCAGGGCCTCCTCATTGAGGCCACGGGTCCCCAGGCCTTCGTCGGCGAGCAGTGCCGAATCTTCATTCCCCAGCAGGACCGATCGGTCTGGGCGGAAGTTGTCGGCGCCACCGGATCGGATCTCCGACTCATGCCCTATGGCGAGGTTGACGGGATCGAGGTCGGTGCCTCCGTCGTGGGCTCCGGCGAGTACCTGAGCGTACCGGTCTCCGACAAGCTCCTCGGGCGCGTCCTGGATGCCCGCGGACGCCCCATCGACGGCAAGGGGGATGTGGGATCCGCGGAGATCTACTCCATCTACAACCAGCCGCCGGATGTCCTGGAGCGGGCACCCATCCGATCGCAGCTCGTTACGGGCATCCGCGCCGTGGACGCCCTCCTTCCGGTCGGGAAGGGACAGCGTCTCGGCGTCTTCTCGGGAAGCGGCATCGGCAAGTCGACCCTGATCGGCATGGTGGCGCGAAACACCGAGGCGGACGTGAACGTCATTGCGCTTATTGGCGAGCGCTCCCGGGAGGTCCGGGAGTTCATTGAGCACGACCTCGGACCGGAGGGGCTCAAGCGCTCCATTGTCGTGGTCTCAACCTCGAACACGCCGCCGCTGGCGCGGCTCCGTGGCGCCTACGTGGCGACCGCCATTGCCGAGTACTTTCGCGATCAGGGCAAGGACGTCATGCTCCTCTTCGATTCGGTGACTCGCTTCGCCCGGGCTCAACGGGAGATCGGGCTTGCCGCCGGGGAGCCCCCGGCAACGCGGGGCTATCCACCGTCGGTCTTCTCCACCCTGCCGAAGCTTCTGGAACGGTGCGGGACCGCACAGCGAGGGAGCATAACCGGATTCTACGCAATCCTGGTGGAAGGCGACGATCTCGATGAGCCGATCTCCGACACGGTGCGCGGTATTCTGGACGGCCACCTGGTCCTGAGTCGCCGCCTCGCACAGCGCTCTCACTACCCGGCAGTGGACGTCCTCGCTTCCATCTCCCGGCTGGCGAACAAGGTATCGAACCCTGACATGCGCCGCGCCGGCACCATTGTGCGACGACACCTGGCGACCTACACCGAGAGCGAGGACCTGATCAATGTCGGTGCCTACGTTCGCGGTACGAACGCCGAGATCGACGCCGCCATAGACAAGATGCCGGGCATCAACGCCTTCCTGCAGCAGGAGATCGATGAGAACGTCTCTTTCGAGGAGACTATCGACCGCCTCTACGATCTCGCGGAGATCGATCCTGCCGAGCCGAACCCCGGGGCGGCCGAGGACCGCGAAGGCGGCGGTGGAGGCGGCGGTGGCGGTGGTAGAGGCGGCGGTGGAGGCGGCGAATGAGGCGCTTCCACTTCAACCTGCAGCGCATTCTTGCACTCCGCAAGCACGAGGAGCACGAGGTTGAGATGCGCCTGGCGGGCATCACCTCGGAGTGCATTGCGCTGGAGAACCAGATTGCCGAGGCGCGGGAGCAGATGCGCGGCACCTACGGCGTAGGGGCAATCCGCGGGGGCCGGATCGACGTCTCCCAGGGCTACGCCATGGGTGCCTATCACGCCTACCTGCAGTGGCGCATCCAGACGCTCACCCGGCAGCTCGAGCAGAGGGAGCGGGAGCGCGCCGAGGTCGCCGATGAGTACCGGGAGGCGTACAAGAAGCGCAAGGTTCTGGATAACCTCAAGGACCGCCGGGAGCGCGAGTACTACGCCGAGGCGCGCCGCCACGAAGGGGGCGTTCTGGATGAGATCGGAGCGACGAACTACCACGTTCGCCGAGAAGAGGAGGGAGAGTAATGCCTGACTATCGAAGAGTCGGGGCCGCACCTCGGGTTTTCCTGTACCTGCTGCTGCTCCTGGCGCTGGTTGCCGGAGGCATCGTCTGGTTCGACTACCTCGACCTCATCAACGCGCGGAACATCATTAATCCGGTCCTGGAGTTCGTGGGATTGCGGCCGGATACGCCGACTCCCGTCGAAGGAGCCGTCGGTGCGGCGTTGCTTGATGATGCACGCCAGAGCAAGCGGCAGGAAGCGCTGGACCGGCAGATGGCGGAGATTCAGGCGGCCCGGGAGGGGCTGGAGGAGCGCCGGGCGGAGCTCGATCGCCGCGAGCAGGAGATCGAGGCCAGAGAAGAAGAGCTCACGGAACGGGAGAATTCATTCAATCAGCGGGTCGCGCAGTTCGAAAATAAAAGAGCAGCTATTGAGCAGAACGTACGTGACCTGACGTCAATGGCGCCGAACGCAGCGGTCGAGATCCTTCAGGGATACGACGACCAGCTGCTGATCGACACCCTGCGGGTCACGGAAGAGCTTGCTCAAGAGGCGGGTGAGGTCTCCCTTGTATCGGTGTGGCTCGCCCGTCTACCCGCGGACCGCGTTGCGGATATTCAACGCAAGATGACCGTGAAGCCGCGGGAGGAGTAGCTGTATGGAGGCCAGACTGCATGGTGCAGGCACATTCAGCACTTCCTTTTCTCACCGGCGCCGCTCAGGAGGGATCGCCCTCTTCGGCGCATAACCTCGGTCCGCCGTCGGGCCTCGACGGCGGCCACTTCCAGAGTCTTCTGGATCAGAGCTACCCATCCACGTCGAGGGCTCTGCGAGCCGCTTCCCCTGAAACTCACTCTTATGGCGATGCTCACGGTGCCGGCGCCGGTGTCATGGACCGACCCCACGGCGCCATGGAGGATGCGGTGCGCTTCGACCGTGCTCGCACCGACCAGGCCCGGGCGGAGCAGGAGCGGATGGACCGCGACCGGGCCGCGCGTGCCCTCGCCGACGAGGAGGCGCGCACGAAGACCGCCGATGAAGCGGCCTTCCGCGACCGGGAAGCCGCCGAACGCGCCGCCGCAGCGGCGGATCGCGCCGATCGGGCGGGGAAGGCGGCCCCTGACAAGGGCGAAGCCGACGCGGCTTCGAAGGGCCTCTCGGGCGGTGACGAAGCGACCGCGGCAGCGGCAAAGAGTAACGAGAAAGCTTCCGGGGACGCCGCGGAGGCATCCGCAAAGAGCGGCTCCGAAACCACCTCGGCGGAACAGAGCGGCACAGAGGCCGCCCGGGATGGCGCAGGTGAGGATACCGCTTCCGCCGGGGACGGCGATAGTGACGCCCCGAAGGGCGCCGAACGCGCTGCCGGGGCTCTTCGTGAGGGCCGCAGCGGCGGGGAATCCGCAGATGCCGACACCGACGACCAAACGGAAGCGGGCGCCGCGAAGGCCGCCGCCGGCAGGAACGGAAATGCGGCCGCCGAAGGCGGAGACGCTGCGGGGGTTGCAGCGGGCGCCGACGCTAAAAGGGCCGGCGCAGATCCGAACGACGCGAAGGGGGCCGCCGGCACAGACAAGGCCGCGCAGGCCCGGGAAGGCGGGAATGCCGCTCAGACAGAGGTAGCCGCCGACGCCGCTGCGGCCCGCGACGCGGAGCAGCGCCAGGTTGCCGCCCAGCAACAGGCGCAGGCGGACGCCGGCGGTAAGGCGCATGCCCGCGGCGGAAGCGCCGGGAGCGGTGCCGACGGTGGCGTCAACGCGGTCGATGGAGGCGCCGGCAGGAGCGCCACTGCCCGCGGCACGGGCGGCACCGGCGGGGAGTCCGCCGGCAATGGTGGGAAGGACGGCGACTCCGGGGATGAAACCGCCCGGGCGCGTGCGGCGAGCGCACGGAGCGGCCGCGGTCGCGGCGGAAGCGATGCGCAGTCCGAGGCCGCCGCGGGAAAGGCGAGCCGGTCGGGTCAGAGTATGGCCAATCCTGAGAGCGAAGCGGCGACGCAAAACCGCAACGGAGGCGACTCCTTCGCTCAGCGCCTGAACGGCGAGGGGGGAGAGTCCGCCGCCGGGGCGAACAACCGCACCGCCGGCAACAACGTCCGAACAATTACCCGCACCTTCGACGGGAACATGCAGAACCTCGCCCGGAACCTGCGGGAAGGCGCCCAACCGGAAATTGTTCGGCAGGCGCGCTTCATCTTCCGGAGCGAGAGCTCCGGCGAGATCCGCCTGGTTCTGAAGCCGGAAAACCTCGGACAGGTACGGATTCAGCTTCAGTTGCAGGACAACCATATAGCCGGGCGAATAATTGTCGAGAATTCAAACGTACGGGACGCCTTCGAGCAGAACCTGCAGGATCTGCACCGGGCGTTCCGCGAGCAGGGCATGGAAACCGGGAATCTGGAGGTTGCCGTCGGGCAGCATCACGAATCCCCGGAAGGTGAGAACAACAACGGCACCGGCAGGGACTCCCGCATGGCGAGTCTACTCGAGCAGAGCGTGCCGATACTCGAACAGATCGAAGAGGAGCGTGGAGCCGTCAACCTCTACGCGTGAGGAGTATTGAATGGATCTGCAGAACACGATGAACGCGCAGGAGATGGCGCGCCTGGAAGCGCAGGTCAACGCCTTCAACAAGAGCATTGACGGTGAACGCCAGGTTCAACAGGACCTCGGTCGCGACCAGTTCCTGAAGCTTCTTATGACGCAGCTTCAGAATCAGGATCCAACCTCTCCCATGGAGGACAAGCAGTTCATTGCGCAAATGGCACAGTTCTCCTCATTGGAGCAGATGACCAATCTCTCATCAGAGTTCACCCGAGTTGCGGGGCTCATCTCGAGCGGGCAGGCGGTATCACTCCTCGGCAGGGAGGTTGCGGTCACCAGCGGTGACACCGTAATCGAAGGCGTTGTCGAAGCGGTTCAGAGTGGTGACAACCCGCAGGTTCGGGTAGACGGCACCTTCTACGACTACAGCGCGGTACAGACAATCAAGGGGGCAGCGGAATGATGCGATCACTGTATTCTGGAGTTTCCGGACTTCAGAATCACCAGACCCGGATGGACGTCATTGGTAACAACATCTCGAACGTGAACACCACGGGGTTCAAGAAGAATCGTGTGAACTTCCAGGACCTCATCTACCAGAACCGTCAGGGAGCGGCGCGGCCGCGCGAAGAGGTCGGCGGCGTGAACCCGCAGCAGGTCGGCCTGGGCATGCAGGTCGCCTCCATCGACACGGTTCACACCCAGGGGTCACTGCAGTCGACGGGGGTGAAGAGCGACCTGGCAGTCCAGGGAAGCGGCTTCTTCGTCGTGAGCGACGGGGATCAGCAACTCTACACCCGGGACGGTACCTTCGGGATCGACGAGCAGGGCGTGCTGGTGAATCCCGCCAACGGCATGCGCGTTCAGGGTTGGCAGGCGGACTTCGTCGGAGGCGAGACGGTGATCGACACCTCCGCAAGCCCCGGCAACCTCACCATCCCGATCGGCGGAAAGGATCCGGCCCAGGGAACGACCCAGGTGTTCCTGGCAAGCAACCTCAACAAGAACACCCCGATCATCCCCGACGACGCGACGGAAGCGGAGACTCGTGAAGGAACCTGGCGGGTCGAGTACGACATCTTCGACTCCTTCGGGAACAGCCACACCATGCGGGTCGACTTCAGCCGGGTGGACGGTGCGCCGAACCAGTGGCAGGCGGCCGTTGACATCAATCCAGAAGCAGATGCTGATGTGGCCCAGGCGGTGTCGGTTGCCGGTACTGATTCAGGAGATAACCAGACTTTCCTGGTCAATTTCAACAACGACGGAACCCTTGAATCGGTGCAGAACGCGGCGGGTGGCCTGGTCGACACCGGCCAGCTCTCGGTCGACGTGTCCTTCCAGGTGCCCGAAGCGGCGGTGGAGGTCGACCCCGAGACGGGCCTTCCTGCGGGGCCGCAGACGCAGACTTTCACTCTCAATCTGGGCGAGCAGGGCGCCTTCGTGGACTCCATGACGCAGTACGCCTCTCAGAGCTCGACCAAGGTTTTCGAGCAGAACGGCTACCCGATGGGCTACCTGGAGGATTATCGTATAGACCAATCCGGCGTCATCACCGGGATCTACTCCAACGGAACCAATCGAGCCCTCGGGCAGGTTGCCCTGGCTTCCTTCATCAATCCGGGAGGCCTTGAGAAATCGGGGGAGAACAATTACATTGAGACGATCAATTCGGGGATAGCGGATATCGCACCGTCGGGAGTTGCCGGAAAGGGCAAGATCATTGCCGGAAGCCTGGAGATGAGCAACGTCGACCTGGCCGAGCAGTTCACCGACATGATCGTCACGCAGCGCGGTTTCCAGGCAAACTCACGGAGTATAACGACGTCCGACCAGATGCTTCAGGAGCTTCTGACGCTCAAGCGATAGGGCGTCGGCAGTTGACATAGATGATCAAGGTAACCCGGCTGGACGGCAAAGAGTACTTCGTTAATCCCCACCAGATTGAGTACATAGAAGCGAACCCCGATACAACGCTTATCATGCTGTCCGGCAAGCGCCTGGTAGTCCAAGAGGACTACCAGGTCATTTTCGATCGCATTGTCGAGTACCGGGCGCTGATCGGCGCGTTCAAGAACGAGGAGTAGCGATCCATGGATCTGGGGACGATAATCGGCGTGATCGCCGGTGCGGTGATGATTGTCATGACCATCATTACCTCCGGCGGCAGCCTTGGACTGTACCTCAACCTCCCGTCCGCCCTCATGGTGCTTGCGGGCTCCTTCGGAGCCATGCTCGTCGCCAATCCCATGAGCCGCATGCTCGGCATCATGCGGTACGTACGGCAGGTCCTGAACACGCCGGACTGGCAGGAGGAGCGGATCATCAACGATCTCGTCGGCTTCTCCGACCGGGCGCGCCGAGAGGGTCTGTTGGCCCTGGAGGACAACCTCGATCAGGTCGAGGACGAGTTCATGCGTAAGGGCATTCAGCTCGTCGTAGACGGGACCGACCCGGACATCATCAAGAACATTCTCTACGCCGATCTCAATCAGATCCAGGCGCGCCACGAGGTGGGCATCAAGCTCTTCGACGACTGGGGTAAGATCGCCCCGGCCTTCGGCATGATCGGTACCCTTCTGGGGCTGATCGCCATGCTCGCGAACCTGGAGGACCAGAGCGCAATCGGTTCCGGTATGGCTCTGGCTCTGATTACGACCATGTACGGCGCTATTCTCGCGAACCTGGTGCTGATTCCCGTGCGAAGCAAGTTGGAAGACAGAGACAAGGAAGAGACGAGAACCAAGGAAATCGTGATCGAAGGGATTCTGTCCATTCAGTCCGGAGACAACCCGCGGATCCTGCTGGAGAAGCTGGTCTCATATCTGCCGCCGGCTCAGCGGGAGGTTATCCGCCAGGAATCCGGACGGGAGTAGCGCATGCCGGCTGGACCGAAACGAGAGAAGAAATGCCCCCGAGAGGGAGCCGCGGACTGGCTCCTGACCTACGGGGACATGACGACGCTGCTGCTGACCTTTTTTGTTCTCATGTTCACCACCGCCGAGGTGGATGGGTATCAGCTGCGTCTCATTCTCGCGGCATTCCCCGGGCTCGGCAGCCTCGAGGGCGGGAACACCCTCGAGGAAGGACGCCTTGCGGAGCTGGGCAACACCGTCATGTCCTTGCCCTCCCTGGAACAGGGCCGGGCATTGTCGGAGGCGCGGCGGAACGCCGTCAGTATCTTTGAGCCGGAGATCCGGAGCCAGCGTGTCCGGGTCACCCAGGACGAACGGGGGTTGGTCATATCTCTGGCCTCCGACGCCTTCTTCGAATCCGGAAGCGCCGAGCTCAACATAGAGGCTTCGAGAGAGGTGTTCATCAAGCTCTCGGAGCTGTTGCGGTCCGACGCCGTGGAGGACCGCAAATTCCGTATTGAAGGCCACACCGACAGCATTCCCGTCGGCGACGGCGGGCCCTGGGAGTCCAACTGGGAGCTCTCGGTTGCCCGGTCCTTGAGCACTCTCCGCCTCTTGCGCGACTACGGCGTGCCGGAGGAGCGCTTCCAGGTGATGGGTCTCGCCGACACGGTGCCGCTTTTCAGCAACGACACCCCCGAAGGGCGTGCGTACAACCGACGGGTGGACGTCATCATCCTGAGCGAAGGGAACCTCTAGGCGGATCGCCCCGGAGAGATCGTTGCGGCGCGCCGGCCCTCGGATTGATCTTCGCTCCGGTCGGAGGAGTTTCGGGCCGATCATAGAGGTAAGGAGCTGGACGAATGTCTGATGAACAACTGTTCGATACTGAAGAGGAGGTGGCCTCCGACGAGGGGTCGAGCGGGAGAAGGGTAGGCTTTCTCCCGGGTATTCTCATTCAGATCCTCAAGTGGGCCGGCATCATTGTCGGTGCCATCATCTTCATTGTTACCGTCGTAATCATCACCCTCCAGTTTCTCAACCCCGGGGGTACTTCCCAGACTGCGCCGCCACAGAGCGAAGAGTACCGGTCTGAACCGCCGATTCTCAGCTGGTGGGAAGAGGTCGGGGAGATTCGGGGGTCCACGGCGGATGAGCCGCGGAAGACCTTCATTGTGGAGCCCTACGTCGGGTACGAGCAGGACAACGCCGCCATCCGTACGGAGCTGAACTCTCGGCGTATCCAGATTCGTGAGCAGATTGCCCTCTACTTCAGCTCGAAGACTTCGGACGAGCTGGTCGGTGTCGAGGGGAGACAGCGGGCCAAGCAGGAGCTGGAGACCCGCATCAACGAGATGATGCGACGCGGCAAAGTCGAAGAGGTTGCCTTCGGCCGCTATGAAATCATCGACTTCTAGCGCAGGTGCAAGGACTTACCTTGCATTTTTCTCGTTGGTGTGCGAAAATTCATTCTGCGGAGGGGAATATTGACTCATGACTGAGGTCCTATCTCAGGATGAGATTGATCAGCTGTTGACTGCGATCTCGTCGGGAGACGTTGAGCCCGAAGAGACGCAACAGCCTGCCGATCAACGCAAAATCAAGATATACGACTTCAAGCGTCCGGACAAGTTCTCGAAAGAGCAGATCCGGACCGTCTCAATTATGCACGAGACCTTTGCGCGTCTGACAACGACGTCGCTCAGTGCCAATCTGCGCAGTCTCGTCCAGGTCCACGTTGCGTCGGTCGATCAGCTCACCTACGAGGAGTTCATTCGGTCAATTCCCAATCCCACGACCCTTGCGGTCATCAACATGGATCCCCTGAAGGGGTCGGCGATTCTGGAGATCGATCCGGCCATTACCTTCTCAATCATTGATAGACTCTTCGGCGGCCAGGGTGAGGGGACCAAGGTCACCCGAGATCTCACGGACATTGAGCAATCGGTCATGGAAGGCATTATCGTCCGTGTGCTCGGCAACATGCGGGAAGCCTGGAGCCAGGTGATCGACCTCCGCCCGCGGCTCGGGCAGATCGAGACCAACCCGCAGTTCGCACAGATCGTACCGCCGACCGAGATGGTGGTGCTCGTTACTCTGGAAACCAAGGTGGGGGATGTGGAAGGGATGATGAACTTCTGTATTCCCTATCTGACCATCGAGCCGATCATCTCCAAGCTCTCGGCGCAGTACTGGTACTCCACGGTGCGCCGCGGTACGACGACGGAGAATCTGAACATCCTCCGGGATCGGCTGGCAACTATCGCCGTGACCATGGTGGCGGAGATCGGCGCCATGGACCTGACGGTTCGCGACGTTCTCTCCTTGCGGGCGGGGGACGTCATTCGTCTGCAGGATACGCGCACCACGGACCCCATGGTGCTGAAGATTGGAAATCGCCGCAAGTTCCTGTGCAAGCCCGGTCAGATCGGGAACAAGCTTGCGGTTCAAATCATCAAGAAACTGGAAGAGATCGAAGAGGAAGACTTCGAAGAGCTTACCGCTGAAGAAGGAGAGTAATCATGAGTGACGGCTCCTTGTCACAAGACGAAATAGATGCTCTGTTGCAAGGCTCCGGCGGCATGGACTTTGGAGGCGGCGGTGAGCAACCCTCAGGCGGCGGTGGAGCCGCCACCTCCGACGACGTCGAGCAGTTTCGCCAGATTGTCACGGAAACGGTTGAAACGCAGCAGTCGAACCTTTCCATGCTGCTCGGCTCGGATGTGACCATTGAGGGGCCCCAGGCCGATCTGGGCAGCGCCGACGACGTGAAGGCGCGCTTCTCCGGGAACGTCGTTACCTTGAACCTGGACTTCTCCGAGGGGGTTGCCGGAACTCACGCCTACGTTCTCAACGCCGAGGATGCCACGAATCTCGCCGGGGCGGTCATGGGACAGGAAGAAGTCGATCTGGACGATGCGGCGCTCAATGCGTTGCAGGAGGCCTTCTCCCAGGTGTCCGGAACCGTTGTGACCACACTCGGCGACAGGGCGCAGACCAGTATCATGACGGCCCCGCCGCAGGGACAGACGGCGGACGCCGGTTCCATTGATCTTGCCGGGGAGAACCTGGCGATCCTGTCGTATCGCATCAGTGTGGCCAATAATGCGCCAATGGACGTCGTCGAAGTGTTCGACGGCGGCATTGTAAGCTCCGTCGTCGGCGGCGGGGCGCAACAGCAGCAGGCCGCGGCTCAGGGCGCAGCCCAGGGGGCGGCCCAGGGTGGCGGCGGTCAGGATCCCTTCGCCGGACTCGGCTTCGGCGGCGGCCAGCAACAGGGCGGTGGCCAGTTTGGTGGCCAGGGCGACATGATGGGCCAGGGCCAGCAGGGACAGGGGCCCGGGGTATCTCCGGTCCAGTTTCCGTCCTTTCAGTCACAGAGCGTCCAGGGGGAGCAGGGGAATATCAGTCTCCTGATGGACGTGTATATGGAGATGACCGTCGAGCTCGGTCGCACCAAGAAGCTCATCAAAGAGATCCTGGGCATGGGCGAAGGTACCATCATTGAGTTGGATAAGCTCGCCGGTGAACCGGTGGACATTCTGGTGAACCACAAGCTCATTGCGAAGGGTGAGGTTGTCGTGATCGATGAAAACTTCGGCGTCCGCGTCACCGAGATCGTGTCGCCGATGGAGCGGGTCAGCAATATGACCTAAGAAGGCACGGCCTAGGAAGGCACGGCCTAAGAAGGCACGGCCTAAGAAGGCGATGACCTGAGAGGGTATGATGTAGAAGTACGCCCCTCACCGGGGAACCTGCAGATCCGCGGTGAGGGATGAAATGGGAGGGGAACAATCAAGCGTCTATTCCTTGCAGCCCTCGTAGTGGGGGTGTTGACCGTTTCAGTACATGCACAGAGCGACTCTGGCCAGGGAACCTCCGAGGCCTCAGGGGCGGCGTCCGCTGCCCCGGCAACGGCGGGCGAGACGCCTTCGGGCGAGGTGTCTGCCGAAGCCGGGGCTGAAGCCGGGGCCGGCGCAGAAGGTCGGAATGCCGACGAGACGCAATTGACCTTCGACGAGGAGCCTCCGGCCGGGGTGCAGCCCGACAACCTGCGCAGCTTCACCACCTGGGATTTCGTCCGGATGATCCTCGTCCTGGCTGCGGTGATCGGCGCAATCTACGGAGTTTTCTGGCTCCTGAAGCGCGGTTCCCGCGGTCGCCTGCAGAACTCGCAGATTATCCGGGTGCTCGGAAGCCACGGTTTGCCGGGGAACAAGGGGTTGCACCTCGTTGAGATCGGGACGCAGGTCTTCCTGGTGGGAACCGGAGATGACTCGGTTCGGCTCATTGCGGAGGTCACGGATCAGGAATCGATCGACGAGGTGCGACTGATCGCGTCGCAGCAGGAGGCGGCGCGACCCAGGTCGTTCGGAGAAGCGCTTTCCGGCTTCTTCGGCGCCGGTGGGACGAACGGTGCGACCGCCCTCGGATCGACGGGTCCGTCTCTTGGCAACTCCCTCGGCAATACAAGTGCGGGGCCGCTGGATTTCCTGCACAAACAGCGGGAGCGACTCAAGAACCTGAAGTAGTCGCTCGGTCTTTGGCAGACGTCATCATCTACTGGGAGGGGGGATGATCAGGAAGCTCGTTTTCTTCGCCGTATTGCTTCTCGTGGGATTCGGCGCCGTTGCGCCGGCGGTAGCCCAGGAGGCGCAGGGCGATGAAGCTCTCCAAATACCGTTCGTGGATCTGTCGATTCGTGAGCCCGGAAACAATCAGGAGGTGGCGCTTTCGCTCCAGCTCCTGCTGATACTCGCGATTCTGACGCTTGCCCCGTCAATCGTCATTCTCATGACCTCATTCCTGCGGATTGCGATCGTCTTCGACTTCGTGCGCCGGGCCCTTTCCCTGCAACAGGTGCCGCCGACGCAGGTTCTCATGGGCATTTCGCTCTTCATGACGCTCTTCATCATGTGGCCCACGGTTTCGGACGTCTACGAGAATGCCTACGTTCCCTTTTCGGAGGGGGATATCGGGTTCGAAGAGGCGTACCAGGAGTTCGAGGGCCCCATGCGTCTGTTCATGTATCGCCAGATGCGGGAGGACGCCTCCAGCGTGAGGCTCTTCATGCGCATGGGTGATCTGCCCAAGCCGGAGAGCCTGTCTGATGTGCCGACGCGCGTCCTGATACCGGCGTACATCCTCCACGAGCTAACCGTCGCATTCAAGATCGGTATACTCCTCTTCATCCCCTTCATCATCATAGACATGGTGGTGGCTTCCACGCTCATGTCCATGGGCATGATCATGCTCCCGCCGATCATGATCTCCCTGCCCTTCAAGCTGATCCTCTTCGTCCTGGTCGACGGTTGGGGAATGCTGACCGAACAACTCGTTGCCAGTTTTGGAGGCTTCTGATGGATGTCGGATTCGCCGTATATCTTGTGCGCACCGGGGTTCTGCAGATACTGCTGATGGCCGCGCCGGTGCTGGGCATCGGGATGGGAGTCGGTCTCATTGTAGCCATTTTCCAGGCAACGACGTCGATTCAGGACCAGACCTTGAGCTTTATCCCCAAGATTGCGGCGATTCTTGGCGCGCTCATCCTCTTCGGTCCCTGGATGATCCAGACAATCCTCCAGTACACCCGAATGATCATGGAGCAGATTCCGGCAATGGCCGGATAGGACAGGAAGACGTGACGGACTTTGGGACTTTCGTCGAGCAGTCACAGCTCTTCTTCCTCGTTTTCGCGCGGATTTTTGCGCTGCTCGCGGTAGCTCCTCTCATGAACTCCGGCTCGATCCCGAACGTCGCCCGGGTGAGTCTGGCGCTCCTCGTCTCCTTCCTGGTATTTCCGGGAGTACTGGATGGCGGATACCCGATCCCGCAGCAGGGACTGCAGTACCTGCTGCTGATCCTCGGTGAGGCACTCATCGGGATCATTACGGGGTTCTTTCTCGTCCTCGTCTTTGCAATCTTTCAGCTGGCCGGCCAACTCTTCTCCCTGCAGATGGGCTTCGGCGCATCGCAGGTGTTTGATCCCCTCTCGCAGATCCAAATCCCGTTGGTCGGCCAGTTTCTCAATATCATTGCCATGCTGATCTTCGTCACGGTATCGGGGTTTCAGCAGCTCTTCATGATCGGCGTCTCCCGCTCCTTCGAGGCGGTTCGCGCCGTTGACCTGGTGCTCATCCGGGAGGACATTGCCTGGGCCATGCTCACCCGGCTCACCCGGCTCTTCGAGCACGCCATGGTCATTGCCTTCCCGATTCTGGGAACGCTCTTTCTCATCTACGTCGCCATGGGTCTTCTCGGCAAAGCGGCACCGCAGATGAACCTCCTCATTCTGGGCTTTCCCATCTCGATCTTTGTTGCCTTTCTGATCCTCTTTCTTTCAATGCCGATCATGGCGGAGGCATTCGAACGGGTCATCGACGAGGGCTTCGAGGTGATCCTGCGGTTCTACCGCGCTGCACAGGAGGCGTCGGGATGATGCTCCTGGTGTGGCCGGTGGTGCAGCGGGCGCTCGCGAGCGGGGGTGAGACCTCGGCGTCCTGGTGGCGACGTCGTCCGGACAACCGTAGCGAGGTCGACGGTGACTTCCTGCGCGATCTCGAACGGGTGCACCTTCAGTGGTTCGCCGCCGAGGACGAGGGGCGCACCGAGGACCCGACCGAGCACAAGATCCGGAAGGCTCGGGAAGAGGGGAAGGTTGCAAAGTCCCAGGACGTCACCTCCGCCCTTCTCCTCCTGGTTACGATCGTGACGATCGCACTGATCTCCGGCTTTCTCATGAACCACCTCCTGTCGATGGTGGGATACTTCTACAGCAACGCGACGGAGATTGATATCACCAGGCCGAACAACGTGGCGCCCATCTTCTACGGGTACTACATCCGGATCATGCTGCCCATTGCGGCGGTCGCCCTGGTCGCCGCCGTCATGGGAAACCTGATTCAGGTGGGGCCACTGTTCACGGTGAAGACCATTACGCCCGACTTCAATCGCATTACCCCGAAAGTCGGGAAGTTCATCCAGCGCTCCTTCCTGTCGACGGAGGCGCTGTTCAACTGGTTCAAGAACCTCGGCAAAGTCATTATTCTGAGCGCCCTCGCGTTCTTCAACATTCAGACGAACCTCGATCGGCTCACCAATCTTCTGCGGGTTCCCTTCCTGCAGGCATTCGGCGAGGTTACCCGGATTGCCTTTTCGCTGCTGGTGCAGGCGGCGATCATTCTGCTCGTGCTTTCCATCTTCGACTATCTCTTCCAGCGGCATCTCCATCGGGAGTCCCTGAAGATGACGCGTCAGGAGGTCAAGGAAGAGCGGAAGACCTACGAAGGAGATCCTCTGGTGAAGAGCCGGATGAAGCAGCGCATGCAGGAGCTCCTGTCGCGGAACATGGTGCAGAACGTGCCGGAAGCGGATGTGGTCGTGACCAACCCGACGCACTACGCCGTGGCGCTGCAGTACCGGCGCGAGCTCATGTCGGCCCCTACGGTAATCGCGAAGGGGCAGGATCAGATCGCCTTCCGAATTCGCGAGGTTGCGGAAGAGCATGACATTCCTCTGGTGGAGAACAAGCCTCTGGCTCGTGCGCTCCACGCGGAGGTGGAGATCGGCGACACCATTCCGGAGAAGTTCTACGAGGCGGTGGTTGCGGTGCTCAAGCAGGTGTACCGCATGAGGGGGGTCCGTGTCGGCTAAGGTGGTAGGTCATGGCTGATATGCAGACCATGCTGGGAAACGCCCTCGGCAAGCGCCCGACAGACGTGATGGTGGCTGTGGGTGTCATCGTCGTCGTGATGATGCTCATCATCCCGCTGCCGGCGGTGATGCTGGACACCCTCATGGCGCTCAATCTGGTGTTGGGCCTGTTGACCATACTGATCGTCCTCTACATCCGATCCGCTCTGGAGTTCTCGGTCTTTCCGACGCTCCTGCTGGTGCTGACGGTGTACGGGCTGGCCCTCAACGTGTCCTCCACGCGGCTGATTCTCTCCCAGGGTAGCACCTTCCAGGGGCAGATCGTCCGAGCCTTCTCCGATTTTGTTATTGGAACCGGCGGCCTCGAGGGCCTGGTCATAGGCATCATCATCTTCGTGATCATTATCGCTGTGCAGTTCATTGTCATTACGAAGGGTGCCACTCGGGTCGCCGAGGTTGCAGCGCGGTTCACCCTGGATTCCCTGCCGGGCAAGCAGATGGCGATCGAAGCGGAGTACAACTCCGGGTCTATATCCGAGGAAGAGGCTACGAAGCGCAAGATGGACCTGGAACGAGAGGTCGACTTCTACGGCGCCATGGACGGTGCCTCGAAGTTCGTCCAGGGTAACGTCCGGGTCGGTGTTCTCATTACGGTGGTCAACATCGTGGGCGGCATTGTGGTCGGCATGACGATTCACAATGAGAGCTTCGACGTTGCCATGAACACCTATATTGCCCTGGCAATCGGTGACGGTCTCGTTACGCAGTTTCCGGCGCTGCTGATATCAACGGCGACCGGTCTGATTGTTACCCGGGCTATCTCGGACGGCACCTTCGGCGAGGACCTCACGTCGCAGTTCACCAGGCAGACCCGCATATACTGGATTGCGGCGTTCTTTCTCCTGGCACTCTCGGTGCTTCCGGGCTTTCCCTGGTACGTCCTCGTTCCCCTTGGCTTCATGTCGGCGGGACTCGCCTTCACACTCGGGAGGCGTGAGGCCCGGGCGGAGCAACAGGAGCAGGCGGAGGCTGCGCAGACGCAGGAGCAGGAGCGGCCGGTAGAGATCTCCCCGGTGGCGCCGCTGGATCCTCTCTCCCTCGAGCTTGGATATGGCCTGGTCCCGCTGGTGGACAAAGAGAAGGGGGCCGAGCTCCTGGACCGGGTGACGCGGATTCGGCGGGAAGCGGCCCTCGACCTCGGTCTTGTGGTTCCGCGCATTCGAATCATCGACAATATGCGTCTTGAGCCGTCGGCCTACGCCTTCAAGATCCGCGGCGTCGAGGTGGGACGGGGGACCATCAAGATGGGGCAGTACCTCTGCATCAACCCCGGCGGCGAACGGGAGGATATCCCCGGTGAGCGCACGACGGATCCCGCCTTCGGTCTCCCGGCGCTCTGGATAACCGAGGAGTACCGGGACCGTGCCGAGCGAGTGGGGTACACCGTGGTCGACCCGCCGTCGATAATTGCCACTCATCTCACGGAGATTATCAAGAAGTACGCCTCCGATATCCTGGGGCGGCAGGAAGTCAAATCCATGCTGGACACCCTGAAGAAGGACTATCCGGCGGTGGTCGAGGACGTGCAGAACGCCCTCTCCGTAGGTGAGGTGCAGAAGGTGCTCCAGGGACTGCTTCGCGAGCAGGTATCCATTCGGAACCTGGTCCAAATCTTGGAAACCCTGGCGGACTATGGTAGCGTCACGAAGGATGTCGGCTTCCTGGTGGAAAAGGCGCGACAGGCGCTTCGTCGACAGATCTCCCTGCAACACAGCGATGATGACCGAACCCTCCGTGTGCTCACGATCGATCCGCAGCTGGAACAGCGGATTGTCGAGTCCCGGGTGGAGACCGCCGGCGGCGTGGTGCCGGCGCTCCCTCCGGAGGTCCAGCGCGAGTGGATCAACGCGGTATCCAACAGCATTCAACAGGCGCGTGATCAGGGAATCTACCCGGTCCTGCTCTGTTCCGAGGCGGCGCGCCCCCTCGTGAAGCAGAGCACCGTACGCGACATTCCCGACCTCGTCGTGTTGTCCGTCCCGGAAATCATTTCAGAGGTGAACGTTGAGTCGATTGGTGAGATCAAAATCAACCAGTGAGGATAGGAACGGATGGAGTACTTTGTAGAGCAAGCATCGACACATCATGAGGCGGAGCAGAAGGTGCGTGCAAAGTACGGCGACCGGGCACGCATCATGCATCACAAGACCATTCGCGTCGGCGGGTTTCTCGGGATGTTCACCCGCGAAGGGGTGGAGGTCACCGGGTACTTCGCCAATGAGCCCGTTCGGCGCGATCCCTCGCGGCGCTCGCAGAACTTCGAAGAAGAGAAGAAGAAGATCCTCGGCTCGGTGAAATCCGAGAAGAGCTTCGATCTCCTCCTCGATGAGATGAAGTCCCTCAAGGAGCAGATCGGTACGCTCCAGGTGCAGCCACAGGAGAAGCCCCTGGACCATCCCACCATAGAGGCGGTGCGAGAGCTCCTGGAGCACAACGAGTTCACCGCCGGCTACGTGGACGCGACGCTCCGACGGATTCGGTCGGAGTTCTCCATGGATGAGCTGGAGGATCTGGAGGCGGTGAAGCACCGCGTCGTCGACTGGATTGCGGAATCCGTGAGTCTGTTCCGACCGAAGCGGCGGTTCCGTCCGGAGGTGTTCATTCTGGTGGGACCGACCGGCGTAGGGAAGACCACGACAATCGCGAAGCTCGCGGCCATTCACGGTCCCGCCGAGAACGGCGATCGCAAGGACGTACGCATCATCACTATTGATAATTATCGGATTGGAGCCAAGGAGCAGATCGAGACGTACGGTAGCATCATGGATGTGCCCGTGAGCTGCGTGGAGTCTCTTCAGGAGATGAAGAAGCAGATTGCGCTGTACAACGGCGTTGATCTGGTCTTCGTAGACACCATCGGTAAGAGCCCCCGGGAGTTTTCGAAGCTCGGGGAGATGAATGAACTTCTCCGCGGAATCGGGGGGAATGGTCACTTCCACCTGGCGGTGAGCGCAACCACCAAGACCTCGGACATGGATGAGATTCTGCGGCAGTTCGAGCCCTTCGGCTACGAGTCCGTGGTCGTTACGAAAGTGGATGAGACGAACCGGCTCGGGAACGTGATCAGCCTTCTTGCGGAGCGGCAGAAGCCCATCTCGTACATAACGGACGGCCAACGGGTGCCGCAGGACATTGCTCCGGCAACGGTGGAGCGACTGCTCATGAGCCTGGAGGGGTTCCAGGTCGATCGTGAGCGGGTGGCACAGCAGTATGATTCAGAGTAGGAATGGAGTAGGCGGATGGCAGATCAGGCTGAAACCCTGCGGGAAATGATGAAGCGCAAAGCGGACGGGTCGAACAGCAAGACGCGCATCATCACGGTGGCGAGCGGGAAGGGTGGCGTCGGGAAGACCAACATTGCCACGAACATGGCTCTTGCGTATGCCGCTCTCGGCAAGCGTGTCGTCCTCATGGATGCCGACCTGGGCCTTGCGAACGTGAACGTTGTTCTCGGGATCATCCCCAAGTACAACCTCTACCATGTCATTCGTAAGCAGAAGTCCATGCGGGAGATCATCCTGGATACCAATTACGGGATCCAGATTGTCGCCGGGGCCAGCGGCTTTGCCAAGATCGCCAACCTCACCGAGGAAGAGCGCCAGAACTTCGTTCAGGAGCTCTCCGAGTTGGAGAGTGCGGACGTCATTATCATCGATACCAGCGCAGGGGTCTCCAACAACGTCCTGGCCTTTGTTGCTGCGGCGGATGAGGCGATCATTGTCACGACGCCGGAGCCGACCGCCATTACCGACGCCTACGGGATCATCAAGATCATTGCCACTGAGATTGACAACCTCAGTCTGGGATTGAAGCTCATTGTGAATCGCGTGAAGTCGGCGACGGAAGGAAAGAGAGTGGCGGAGCGGGTCATCAGCATTGCCGGACAGTTCCTGAACCTGAAGGTGGATTACCTCGGCTACATCTACGACGATCCCGGGGTACAGCAGGCGGTGCTGAAGCAGAAACCCTTCTCCGTCATGGACCCGAAGGGGAAGGCTTCCGCCTGTGTGCATCACGTGGTGAGCCGTCTCGAGAAGGTCGAGTACCGGGAAGGCGGCGGCCTGGGGAACTTCCTGAAGCGGCTGTTCGGTCGGACGGAGACAAGTGAGAACGGAGGGGACGAGTGAGCAGTGCCGCCGTGGCCGCGATCACGCATACCGTAGCAGACGGGACTGCGGCAGCGGTCTGCCCGGCGCGGCGGGAGCTCTGCTTGACGACGAATTGTGGATTGGCATACCCTGATTTGATGGAGCACTGGGCTCATGGAACTTAACTGGCGGTTCGTTGCCATTTTCGCGGGCGGTGCCTTTGTACTGTCGGTGCTCTCCGCAGCCATTGCCGGGGTCTCCTTCGGTGCTCTGATCCTTCGGGCCCTTCTTGGCGCCGCAGTGTTTGGCGGCCTGGCGGTTCTCATTCAGTTTGTCATTGACCGCTTCCTGCCGGAGCTCTCGAGTCCGGCCGATGCAGGGGGTGTGTCTCGACACACGGCGCGCCGGAGCTCAGCTGAAGCCGCGGGAGACGCTGAAGATCCCGCAGCCGACTACGCGGCCGGCGCGACCGGACAGAACGTCGACATTGTCGTGGAAGAGGAGGCGGAAGAGCTGACCGGCGTCGACGACGACGAGGAAGAAGAGGAGCCTGCCGAGCTTGCCGGGGCGGGTGATGATTCGGATTCCCTTGACGACGACACCGGCGGTGACGGCGAGCCTCTGTATGGAGCCGAGGGCGCCACGGAGAATGGTGCCGCCTCGGAGGCGGCAGGCACGCCGGCGGGACAGTCGGGTGCCGGCCCTGGTTCTCCCACCTCGTCGGGTGGGGCCCCTGCAGGGAGCGGTGGCACCGGGCCGTATCAGTTTGACAGCTTCGATCGGGAAGACCGCGGAGCCGACGAGGACGGAGCGGACGAGCTGATCGAGGAGGTTGAGGAAGTAACCTCCGGCGAGGAGCCGTCGAGTGAGTCGAATCAGACCGCGTGGCATGACAAGGCGACCGCCGAGGTCAGCTCAAGCGACATTGATGCGCTTCCGGATATTGGCGGCTTGAGCGAGTCCTTCGGGGAGTCGCAGGAAGAGGACGACAGGGGCCAGGAACATGCGTCAGGTGAATCATCCGGAATGACCGACTTGGGAGGCGGGAACTCGGGTTCGTCGCAGCACCGCTCGGATCAAGACCCGGAGACGATTGCGCGGGCCATCCAAACGGTACTGCGACGTGAGTAGTGAAGAAAGGGTAGCGTATGTCGGAAAACTTGCTGGCTGAAAAAACCGAAGATGAGCTCTGGCGCCTCTACCGGAAGACCAAGGACCCGGAAATCCGTGATGCTCTGGTCAAGCAGTATGCGCCGCTCGTCAAGTATGTGGCCGGCAAAGTCGCCGTCGGCATGCCGAACAACGTAGAGTTTGACGACCTCGTCGGCTACGGGGTCTTCGGCCTTTTTGATGCGATCGAGAAGTTTGATCCGGACAAGCACGTCAAGTTCAAGACCTACGCGGTCACCCGGATTCGCGGTGCAATCTTCGACGAGTTGCGGTCGATCGACTGGGTGCCGCGATCGGTTCGGCAGAAGTCACGGGAGCTCGAGGACACCGTGCGACGCCTGGAATCCTCCCTGGGGCGTCCTGCTACGGATGAAGAGATCGCGAAAGAGATGAAGATGTCCGTGAAGGAGCTCGAGCGCACCATGCTCAAGATCAGTGGCACCTCCATGCTCTCGCTGAACGATGTCTGGTATACCGGTGAAGACAACGACAAGGTTTCGATTGCGGACAGCATTGAGTCGCCGGACAGTCTCACACCTGAGACCATTGTGGAGAAAGATGAGATCCGCCGGGTAATTGTCCAGGCTATTCAAGAGCTTCCGGAGAAGGAGAAGAAGGTTCTCGTGCTCTACTACTACGAGGACCTGACGCTGAAGGAGATCGGCCAGGTGCTCCACGTTACGGAGTCGCGGGTTTCCCAGTTGCACACGAAGGCGATCATGCGACTCCGGACCAAGCTCACGAACATCAAGAAGGGGATCATGTAGCAGTATGGTCGGCATTGACCAGATTCAAGCATACATGCGCAAACAGGCGGCCGAGGACAAGCAGAAACAGTTTGTCAGTGTAACCGCCGACACGCTCGACGAGGCGCTGAGCCAGGCCTCCGTGGAGCTATCGATTCCCGTGCGCCGTCTGGCGTACGAGGTTCTGCAGAAGGGATCCAAGGGGTTCCTGGGACAGGGCAAACAGCCCTTCGTGGTCATGGCGTATCCTGCGACGGACCAGGAAGAGGATCTCAGCGGGGATGAGTCCCTGGACATGGACTTCGGTTTCCAGGGTGAGCAGTCGGAGCACCAGGACGGACGTGCACTGGTGCGGCTCACGCCGGACGGGGTCATGTTGAAGGTGACCAAGCCCCGGGGCGAGGGCGTACGCGCCAGTGAGCAGGATGCGCTCGACGCTATCCGGGAGCGCACTACCGAAAAGATCGATACCAACAATGTGTCCAAGGCAGTGAAGCTCGCATCCGGAGAGTGGGTCAGAGTTGCGGACCTTGAGTATGACCCGGCAAATGACGCCATGCTCTCCGTCGAGATCAGCGACATGGAAATGCGCGCCTACCTCACGGCGTGGCCTCCCGGCCCGGGCGGCACCGACCCGGACTACGATACGATCGTGTCCTATCTGCAGAGCAACGGCGTCGTCCACGGATTCAAGGAAGACATGATCCTACGCCTGGATGAGGACCCGACGTATCGGGAGCCGATTCTTGTTGCCGAGGGGGACAAGCCCGTCAACGGGAAGGACGCCGAGGTCGTATACAACTTCGATACGGATATCCACAAGGTGAAGCTGCGGGAGACCGACGGGCGCGTCGACTTCAAGGAGCTCAACATTGTGCAGAACGTCGTCGAGGGGCAGGTGCTTGCGAAGAAGAAGCCTGCGCAGAAGGGAGAGGCCGGCCGCACGGTCACCGGAAAGCTCCTGCCGGCCACCGACGGCGAGGACACCGACATTGACATTGGGAAGAACGTCTCGCTGTCGGAAGACGGGAAGACCGCCGTCGCGGACATCAACGGGCAGGTGGTCATTCACAGCGGGAAGATCACCGTCGAGCCGGTATATGTGGTCAACGGCGACGTGAACCTCAAGACCGGCAACGTGCTCTTTCTTGGTACGGTCATGGTGAAGGGCAACGTCACCGACGGTTTCAACGTGAAGGCTTCCGGTAACATCGAGGTAATGGGCAACGTCGGCAAGTCGCAACTGGACTCGGAAGGTGACATCATTGTGCATCAGGGCGTTGCCGGCAAGAACGAAGGCGTCGTTCGGTGCGGAGGGAGCCTCTGGAGCAAGTTCATAGAGAACGTGCGCGTTGAGTCCGGCGGGCTGGTTGTCGTCAGCGACGGCATCATCAACAGTGAAGTGTATGCGAACCGCAAGGTGATCTGCAGAGGCAAGCGCGCGAGCATTGTCGGTGGTCAGGTTCGTGCCGCAGAGGAAATAGACGCGAAGGCCCTTGGCAGTGTTGCCGGCATGGAGACGCTCCTCGAAGTAGGATACGACCCCAAGAGCCGAGAGCGCTACGACGAGCTGACGGCCAAGATTGAAGAGCAGGAGAAGGAGATCGATGAGATCACCCGCAACCTGAAGACGATTGCGAACCTCCGAAAGCAGAAGAAAGAGATCTCCGAAGAGAAGATCAAGAACGCCAAGGAGATGCAGACGAGGCGCAATGAGCTCCAGACCTCTCTGGAGGAGGAGAAGAAGGAGCTTGAGAGCCTGGACGAGTATCTGAGCCAGCTGCGCGTCGCCGGCAAGGTCTCTGCGAGCGGAACGGTCTACCCCGGCGTGAAGATCTACATCAAGGACGCTTCGCTGGACGTGCGCAACGAGTTCCGGAACGTCACCTTCATTTCCGAGGCGAACACCGTCAAGGTCACGAAGTACGAGGAATCGGAAGAGGACATAACCGTGAATCGGAAGGCGTAAATGGCCATTCAACCCATTGATCTTCAAACGTTACTCGTTCGACTCGGGGAGGTCGGCAAGGCGGAGAGCGCACAGCGTGCCGCCGCCGTTCAGAGTCAGGCGGTCGCCGGTTCGGAGATTGCACAGCGCAGCGAAGAGGAATCGCGAACCGTCACACAGGCCCACACGCTCGAAGAGGGGCCTGAGACAGTCGGCGATGAAGAACAGGGACCACCCGAGGAAGGCTCGGAGGAGAAGAAGCGTGAACACTCCGAGGGCTACTCTCCCGAGGATGACATCTTCCGCGACCCCGACCTTGGACAGAACGTCGACGTAACTGGGTAACTACATGACTGCCGTTGTGATGATCGGACTGAATCTCGCGGTCCTGATCGGGATGGGTATCTTCTTCCACCGACGCATAGAGAACCGTATGAAGCCGGATCAGCTCATACGGCAGCTTCGTGATGAGGTGAACGGCGTCATTGCCGATCTCAACCAGGCAACCGATCGCAATGTCTCGCTTATCGAGGACCGTTTGGAGACTCTGAACAAGATGCTGGCCAAGGCGGATCGCGCAGTGAGGGTCCTCCAGCGTGAGGCCGGCCGGGGTGGTGAGACGGCGTGGCGGTACAACGACATTGTCGGCAAGGCGCCGGGGTTCCGCCCGCCCGCGGATACGACCGGCGCGCCGGCGGGCACCAATGCGCCGGCCGGCACGGACGCCGGGACGACCGCTGGAGCGAGCGCTGGAACGGGCGCTGGAACGGGCGCGTACGCCGGGGCCGACGGAGACGCACAGGCGCCGCACGAGGGCACCTCCGATGGTAGCGGGAACACCGGCGGCTGGGCACGCCGCGACGAATACCCACACACCGGTCAGGGTTCGGACGCCGATGCGAATGCCGGCGGGGCGAATGCCGGCGGGGCGAACTACCGCGGGGTAGCGAACCACCCGAACGGAGCGAGCTCAGCCGACAGCGCACCGTCCACCGGGAGCACCGGCCGAAACCTCTCGAAGAAGGAACGGATACTGGATTTGCACCGAAAGGGAATTGCCCCGAACATCATCGCGGGACGCGTTGGCTCAACCGTCGGCGAAGTGGAGCTGGTAATCTCGCTTTCGGAAGGTATGTAGCACCATGGCTTTTACCATTGGCATTGATCTTGGAACTACCAACAGTGTGGCCGCCTTTCTGGATGCCGGTGAGGCGAAGATCATTCCGAACGAACGGGGCAACCACCTCACGCCCTCCATCGTCTCCCTCGCCGACGGCGGCGACATCCTGGTCGGTGAGTCCGCCAAGAACCAGGCGGTCATGTACGCCGACCGCACGGTCCGTCACATCAAACGGCGGATGGGCGGCAGGGATCTGGCGAGCCTCGGTGGCCGCAGCTACAGCCCGGAAGAGATCAGCAGCTTCATTCTGCGACATATGAAGCGGCAGTGTGAGAGCCATCTTGGTACCGATGTCAACGATGCCGTCGTCAGTGTTCCCGCCCATTTCTCGGAGGCGCAGCGAAGAGCCACCATGGAGGCGGGCCAGCTTGCCGGCCTGCGGGTGCGCCGTCTGATCAATGAGCCCACCGCCGCCGCCCTGGCCTTTGCCCGGGAGCAACACAGTGACGGGCGTTATCTCGTCTATGACCTTGGCGGCGGGACCTTCGACATCACCTGCCTGGAGAAGTCCGGCATGACCTTCACGGTGAAGGCCAGTCGCGGCGATAACCACCTCGGCGGCGCCGACTTCGATCAACTTCTCCTCGATAGAGTTCGCGCAGAGTTCGCCGAACAGGCGGGGTTCGACGTCGCCGCCGACGCAGTGCTCCTCCAGCAACTTACCGACCTCATTGAGCAGGCGAAGATCGAGCTCTCCTCCCGGGACAGCGCCATGATCGGTCTTCCCTTCGTGGGGGCGTCCAAACCGATACACCTGCGCTACACCATCGGGCGGGACGAGTTCAACGAGCTCATTGGTCCGCTCCTGCAGCGCACTATCGATCTGACCATGGCGTGTGTCGAGGACGCAGGCTTCGGTCTCGACGGGATCGACGGCCTGGTGCTATCCGGTGGCTCCAGCCGCATTCCCCTGGTTCGCACGTACCTGCATCGCGCCTTGGGCATCGATACGGCAGGAAAGGTGAATCCCGACGAGATCGTTGCGGTCGGTGCTGCGGTTCAAGCGGGAATCCTTGACGACAACCGGGACAATATCTCCTTGAACGATGTGACCCCGTACTCCCTCGGAGTGGAAATTGAGGAGGACACGTACGTCCGGGTGCTTGCGCGGAATACGCAGATCCCTGCGACGGCGCGACGGGTCTTCACAACCGTCAGCGACAATCAGTCCTCCGTCGAGATTCGCGTGCTCCAGGGTGACAACGATCGCGCCTCGGAGAACCGCTCACTCGGACGCTTTCTCCTGTCGGGGATCCGCGAGGGTCGGCGGGGAGAGCCCCGCATTGAAGTGACCTTCACGGTGGATGCCGACGGCATTGCACATGTGACCGCCCGGGACGTTGATACGACCGTAGAGCAGCGGATTACGGTGACTCCCGAGCCCGAAGAGGGCGTCAGCGCCGAGACAATGGCATTGCGGCTCTCATCGCTCATCAACCGCGTCTCCTCCCTGGCGGCACACAGCAGGGACGCTGTCGACAGGGATTTCGTCGGCGAGGTGGAAGAGCTGATCGATTTCGCCCGCGGCGCCGTGGAGCGCCGCGAGCTTCGACATCTGCGGGAGGCGCAGATCGCGCTGGAGGCGGTGCTCCATGAGCTCAACGCCGCTGCCGAGGAAGGAGCGTATCGGCATGAAGGCGCGTGAGGCATACCGGATTCTCCGCGTTCCTCCCGACAGCAACGGAGAGACGGTGCGCCGGTCGTACCGGACGCTCCTGAAGCGCTACCATCCCGATCTTGCCGGCTCCCGCGGGGACGCGGAGAAGCTCGACCGCGTCGTCGAGGCCTTCCGCGTCCTCTCGGAGGCAAACCTGATCCCGCCGACTCCGCCGACCCGTGCAGCCCGCGGCGGGCGTTCGGGCGCCCGCTCACGCACGGGCGCGCGCAGCGGCGGGGCGCCCGCCGCGGGCGCTTCGAACGCGGCCAGACGAAAAACCGCCGGCGCGGCGGGCGCCTCGAACACAGCGAACGCGGCGCGGCGCAGAACCGCCGGCGCCGGTGCCGCCGACACGGCGAACCGCTCCGCACATAGTACCGGCCTTCGGGATGGGGATATCTTTCAACTTGGAGAGCTGCTCCTCGGCGGTGAGACACCTGAGACGAGGGCCTTCGCGGCGCGAAGGTTGGGGACGACCCGACGAAGGTGGGCGGCGGTCTTTCTCCGCCACGCCCTGCAGGATGAGTCCTCCCTCGTGGTAAAATCGGCCGTAACGGCGCTTGGAGAGCTGAGGGCCGTGCAGTGTGCCGGAGAGCTCGCGGCCCTCTTCTGCAAGGCGGGGGCGGAGCTTCGACATGTGATTCTGGATGCAGTCGAGGCGGGAGGGCATCCTGCAGCCTTTCGGGGTGTCATCCTCGAGGCCTTGAAGGTCGATGACGGGGAGATCCGCAGGCGAGCGCTGCGGCTCTTTGCACAAAGCAAGCGGGAGGAAGTTGGATGACCGAAGAGCTGGAACGTCTCTACCTGCGTGACGTCGCCGTCATGATCGATGCCTTGCGCCACACCGTCACGGCCCTGTTCAGCGAGGAGGTCGACGGCGGGAAGGAGGTCCTTCGTCCCGCAGTTGATGCAGCCGGTCTCGTGGACAAGGCCTTCAGGTACGCTCACTCAATCAAGTCTCAGGCAGATGCCGTCGGCCGCGCGGCGGTAGCGGAGGCAGCTCACTCGACGGAAGACCTGTTGTCGGAGGCGCGTTCCGGGGGAGTCGGTCGCATCTCCGGGACGGAGCTCCAGAGCCGGGTGGAAGCGCTTCGAGAGACCTTTCGCAGGGAGCCCGAGCTTGTCGCGAGGGAGCGGACGGAGCAGTCCACGCCGTCCCAGACTCCCGACCCCGGGTCTCCCGCACCCGGTGGCGTCCCCGCCGAGGGGAGCCGATCCGGCGGTGCCGGCCGATCAGCCGGCTCGGCCCACCACGGCGGACTTGCCGCCCGGGCGGCGGCGCTTCGCGGCGGAGGGACCCCGGCAACTCCGCCACACAGCCCCGCGGCCGTCCAATCCAGTGCGACTCCCCCACGCAGCGCGGGGTCTCTCCAACCCGACGCGGCGGCCCCCGGACCCGACGCGGCGGCCCCCGGACCCGACGCGGCG
>CAZZIE010000049.1:0-5789 GCA_964654185.1 uncultured Spirochaetaceae bacterium
CGGTGGAAAGCGCTCAACGTAAGACGTCACAGAGGGATTGACCAGTAAGCTTGGTGGAAGCCGCCACCACCATCTGACAAGATCCTGCTGCCTGACGACGGTCGGTCGTCGCCTGTTCTACTCCATGACCCGCTCGATCGTGCCGATGGCCGGGCGGTAGTAGTTGAACTGGACGTTCGGGTGGTCCGCAAGCAGGGACATGGGCACCCGGGCGTCGGCAATTTCTTTCGATATCATCAGCGCCGTCAGGCGGATCCCGGGGACAGCGTGAGGCGTGCAAATTGTACTTGACAGGTGCAGTTTGCACTAGCTACGCTTGCATATGATTCCGCGCGCCCTTGGGAAGCCGCTGGCCGAGCTGTTTCGTCAGTATCCCGTCGTCACGATCACTGGTCCCCGCCAGAGCGGGAAGACCACGCTCGCCCGACACATCTTTCCGGAGCTGGCGTACCGCAATCTGGAAGACCCCGACACCCGTCTCTTTGCCACGGAGGATCCTGTTGCGTTTTTCCGCTCAATCCCTGACGGCGCAATCATTGATGAGTTCCAGCGCGTACCGGATCTCACCTCGCGCATTCAGGTAATCGTCGACGAGCACCGGGCGAACGGACAATTCGTCCTCACCGGCAGCCGGAACTTCTTGACATCAAACAGGGTTTCGCAGTCACTCGCCGGACGAACCGCGATTGTGCGTCTGCTGCCCTTTTCAATGGACGAACTTCAGGGAGGCGTGCGGGACCATCCCACGGATATGGATACCTACCTGTTCCGCGGGATGTATCCCCGGATCTGGGACCAGGATCTCGATCCGTCCATCGCCTACGGGTCCTACGTCGAAACGTACCTCGAGCGTGACCTCCGTCAGCTCTCGCACGTCAGAGATCTTGTGCAGTTTCAGAAGTTCCTCGGACTGTGCGCCGGGCGGATCGGGCAGATCCTCAATCTGTCGAGTCTTGCGGATGACGCGGGAATCAGCCACAAGACCGCGGGTGAGTGGATCTCGCTGCTCGAGACCTCATTCGTCCTCTTTCGTCTGCCGCCCTTCCACGCCAACATCAGTAAACGGCTGATCAAGTCTCCCAAGCTCTACTTTCATGACACCGGACCGGCAGCATGGCTGCTCGGCATTGAAGATCAACGACAGATCGCAACCCACCCTCTCCGAGGGGCGCTCTTCGAGAACTTCGTCGTTGCGGAGCTTCTGAAATTTCGGTACAACCAGGCTCGTCGTCACAACCTGATGTTCTTCCGGGACGCGAAAGGCCATGAAGTGGATGCCCTCATGTCGCCGGCAAACCAGCTCCTGCCGATCGAGATCAAATCCGCCGCAACCTTCCGGCCGGACTTCTTTCGCGGCATTCGCTACTTCACGGAGAACGTGCAACCGGCACCGCACAGCCTGGTTGTCTTCGGCGGAGATCGGACCGAGCGGCGCTCGGCAGGTTACGTCTGTACCCCGTTCACTCTTGCAGACACGCTGAACGAAGTGACTGAGAACCTGCAGAGTCTTTCAGGGACGACGGGTTGACCACGCACCGCGCAGGCAAATCACAGCATATCTAACTATCTCTGTAAGGTTTTACAACACAATGATTTGCGCTTGACACCCTGCCGGCGGCGTGGTACGTGCTAAGTATCCACGCATGAAGTGTCGCAGCATCTGTGTCAGGCCATCACCCCACGGTGTTCCTACCCACGGAGACTCCCTTTCAGTCTCGGCGCCGGGCCTTTCGCTGCATCCCATAGTGTCACCTCTATCGGCATTGGCTCGCACGGCGCCGTTCCGGCGCCCCGAGATACATTACACAACTCAAAAAGGAGTCTTGCATGCGTGTGCAACTCAAGGTGCTCGGCATCATTCTGGCAATTGGGCTGATCCTGCTCGGAGGGTGCGACCTTCTTGGTCCAGACGGGCTGGGTCTCTTCGGTGACTCAGACGTAGATGATTGGCTATGGGCGACGACCTCATCAACCTACACAGGCAGCGATGACTGGGATTCCGCGGTCTGGGATGAGATCGGCGACGACTATGAGGTTGCCGACTGGAGCGATCTGGAGGACTACTGCCGCGCCGGGTATGACGCCCTCGACATCATGGATGAGGCGGGGCTGAACGACTACAACTCAGACGCCTTTGTGACGAAAGACGGGGAGAAAACCTACTCCTGGGATCGCTACTACTTCGTTGCCCGGCACGACGGGGATCCTCCGTCGAGCTTCATGGTCCACGACGATCTGGACAGCCAGGATGTCTGCCTTGGCTCCTGGGACTCCACAAAGCGGATTCTGGCCGTGAGGAAACCGAGCGGTGATGATTCCGAAGACGGCGACGGTGACTCAGACTGGGGGGACGACTCCTCGGGTAGCTCAAGCTTCACCGGCTTCTCGATCGACGGCCTCTCGGACGGAGGCTCGACTTCCGACCGGACGCACTACGTGTCCTCCGGCGTACCGAATCCGGATTCGACGTCCACGAGCAGCTTCAACGGTACGGTTCGCGTGTATGCGGGCTCCTCTTACACTACTGCTGAGCCGTCCTACTCTTCCTACGATTCCGCGTGGCAGATTTCCGACCACCCCATCTCACTGAACGCCGGCTCCAATACCATCTACATTGCGGTGTACAACGATTACGGTTCTCTGTACGAGAAGTCCCAGGAATGGACGGTCACCGGAAACTTCGACCAGTACCCCTACCGGATTGAGCTCACCTGGGACACCGACGGGAACGACGTGGACCTCCACCTGGTGCGGAACGACAATTGGTCGACTGAGCACTGTTACTTCGGAGACATGTCAACCAGCTTCGCCCAGCTCGACTACGACGACACGAACGGCTACGGCCCGGAGAACATCACGATTACCAACTCCGCCTCCGCGGGTACGTACGACATCTACGTCAAGTACTACAGCGGATCGGTTAGTGTGAACGCAACGGTGAAGGTGTTCGAAGAGGGCTCCCTCATCGATACACAGGACCACTACTTCGGCTCCTCAGATGTCAGCCCCAGCGTTGACAGCTACAACAGCTCAACCGACTGGCACGTCGGATACGTAACCATCTACTGACGTTCGTCGGAACCGCAATCACGAGCCGTCCCGGCGCCACGCAGGGGCGGCTTCTATTTCTGAAGGGCGGCTCCCACTCCGGGCGGTTCCTACTCTCGAGTGAGGATTCCCCTCCGGTTCTCTTCCAACTGTTCAATGAAGGCCCTGAGCTCCTCTTTCATTGCATCGGCAATATCAGGATGCCTGTTTGCGATGTTATACGCTTCGGCGGGATCGTTATCCAGGTCGAACAGGAGATTCCGCCGTTTCGAAAACATGAACAGTGAAACGAACTCAGATGAGACCGCTTCGAAGTACTTCATGTCGACGGTCCTGTCGCCTTCGGTGACCGGCTTCTGGATCGCCTGGACCTCACTGTTCTTGATGTAGAACAACGCGTCATGAACCGCCGAATCCGGCGCCACGTTTCCCTGCAACAGGTCATACAGGCTCACTCCGTCAATGACTCTGTCACCGGGCAGTTGCTCAATGCCCATGTAGGAGAGGATCGTCGGAAAGAGATCAATGTTCATTGCTCTTGCTTCGATCCGCCTCGAGCCCTCCTCCTCTTGGAAGCTCCCGCCGGCGCCCAGGTCTCCGTTCGGATACCTGGCGATCATGGGAACCTTGTGCCCGCCCTCAAAGGTCGTATCCTTCTTGCCTTTCAACGCTCCCGTGGAGCCCTGCGCGGCTGAGCCGTTGTCGGAGGTGAATACAATGAGGGTATCATCGTACACGCCTCTCTCCTTCAGCAGCCCCAGAATCTCTCCGAGATAGGTGTCGAACTCCACAATGCAGTCCATGTAGGTGTCATCCGTCCTGTCGTTCACTTCGCCCGAGTAATGGGGGGCGTGCGGCCAGGGCGAATTGTAGAGCAGAAAGAACCTGCCGTCGGCATCCAGGGAGCGACCAAGGAAGTCCAGGACCTCGTCGGTGTATATCTCATTGGTGGGTGACTGGTCTTTCATTTCCTCGTGGGTGAACACCGTTTCTGCTTTGCCGTCT
Organism: uncultured Spirochaetaceae bacterium; assembly: GCA_964654185.1. Taxonomy (GTDB): domain Bacteria; phylum Spirochaetota; class Spirochaetia; order DSM-27196; family PWMO01; genus CAYFQV01. The sequence goes on from CAZZIE010000049.1 coordinate 4,054, forward strand.
CGTTCCCGTACCAACTCATACGGAACCATGTCGTTGGAGTAGTAGCTCCCGAAGTAGTAATCGAAGCCCTGATTGGTAGGCAGATACTGTCCGTAATCACCGAGGTGCCATTTGCCGATCAGTCCGGTCCGATATCCGGAGGCCTGAGCGACTTCCGCCAGGGTTATCTCGTCGGAGAGAATGCCGTCCACATTGTTCCTGAAGAAGAAGGAGTTGGTCAGCCGTTGATAGTTGTACGGTTGAAGCGATCTGTCCGTGGGCAACAGCACCCTGTCGAGGTATCCCCTGGATTGATATCTGCCGGTCAACAACCCGAATCTCGAAGGCGAACACACGGCTGACGACGTGTAGAAGTTCGTCATGACCACGCCCTCTTCCGCCAGCGAGTCGATATTCGGGGTGTCAAAGGAGGCATCTTCCCGCCCCAGGTAGCTGAAGAGAGATATGTCGGAATACCCCAGGTCATCCATGTTGATGATCAGTACATGCGGGGCGCTGTCTCTGTACGTCAGATTCCTGATCAGGGACAGATAGCTATCGTGTCCCGCCTGCAGAGATACGACTGTAGGCCGTGATCGGATGTTCATTGTCAGCAGATAGAAGAATGAAGAGAAGACGAGCGCGGCGCTCAAGACAATGGCCAGTATGCGATTCCGCCTGGATAGACGTGCGTGCAGCCCGACTAAGAGAGAAATGGATACGATGCCAAAGGACGCCGTCATCAGGTTGTACCCGATCCTGTCCCAGACCGGCATGACCCCGAACACGATCTGATACGCCGTTCCGCCCACAAGGAGCAAGGCGTATGACAGCAACGTCGACATGGATGCTCGCCCGCTTCGGATAGCCGAAACCAGGATGGCGAGTGACAGGATGCATGCAGACGAAACCAGTATCACCAGCAGCGCGTTGGACCGCAGCACGTAGGTCAGGAGAACCAGCGCGCCGGCGATTGCCGCCAGGATGATACCGTGGGCCTTCTTCTTGTTATCTCTCCCGATTTTGTTGTCCTTGTCCGGTGACGCTTCTTTCATGATGTCTGATGCAGCGGCTCGATCTCTTCCAGGGCGTCCTTTTCCGATCGTTCGGTCTCGTAGAGGTCGTAGCGCAACTGGAGGTTCATCCAGAATCCTGCACTTGTGCCGAAATACCGAGCCAGCCGTTCTGCGGAATCAAGTGCATCCAGCTTTCTCGTCAGAACTTTCCACAAAGCTTTCGGACATGCGTTGCGAGCTCCCCGGGTGTTCCGTCCGTTGAAAAGATCCTCACTCGCACCGTCTCGGAATGGCCGAATCGCACGAGCAGAATCGCATGCTTCGCGTGCCACTACAAGTAAGTTCTGTCAGCTCCGTCCCTCGCCGCCGCCAACGTCCCCCGCCGCCAATCACTCGATACACTTATATCTACTAAAAACATTAGAAAGGAAATATCAATTATCTCTTGACACCACTGGAAGGGTGGGTGTCTAATATCACTCATTGCTACGATATGTGCGTACTCTCGTAATCCGCTGCCCACCGAGGCGGCGGGTGCACTCATCCGGGGTTCAGCACATAGGGAGGCTTGTGATGGCAAACATGCGTATCGGGACCAAGCTTGTGCTGATTGGGTCCTTGATTCTGTTGGTTCCACTTGTGCTGGTGGGGGTGTTCTCGGTGGTGCGCGCGTCGAGCGCGCTCACGAACGTTTCGACCGAGCAGATGGAGCTCCGGGCAACGGAGCTTGCGACGGGGGTG
>CAZZIE010000049.1:5799-27706 GCA_964654185.1 uncultured Spirochaetaceae bacterium
TTCTCACCTCGGAAATGAAGACGGCGGTCTCCGTCGCCACGGCGGCGTCCGGCATGACCACTGCGTCGAACACCGCGGGTGCGACCGCCGGCGCCGGCTCCGACGGTGAGGGGCTGAACAGGTTCCTCACGGAGTTTACGGCCACCGAAGAGGTGGACCGGGACACCCAGGTGGTCTTCGTGACGGATGCGGCGGGCACGATTGTGGCCGCGAGTGAAGAGTCCTACCTGGACGTCGACGTCGCGGAGCGCGGCTACTTCCAGGACGCTCTGAAAGGGCAGGTCAACGTCGGCGCCACGGGGGTCAACAAGGTGACCGGGGAGCCCTTCGTGCCGATTGCAGCACCGATCACCGGAGCCGACGGAGCGGTTCAGGGCGCCGCGGTGGTGATCTTCGACCTGGCCTTTCTCGCCAACCTGGTCGAGGCCTCGCAGTTCGGCGAGACCGGGTATGCATTTATTGTAGATGCCGACGGCCTTGCCATTGCCCACCCCGACGAGTCGGTGGCCATGGAGACCAACATCAAGACCGCCGCGGGGATGGAGGACATTGCTCCCCAGATGCTTTCGGGCAACACCGCGACCGGTAATTACTCCTTTCAGGGAGTGGCCAAGACCGTCGCCTACGCCCCCATACCGCTGTCCGGGTGGACGGCCGCCCTCACCGTGTCGGATGCCCAGTTCCTGGCACCGGCGACCGAGCTCCGGACAGCGATCCTGCTCATTGGGGCGGTGGCCGTGAGCATCGCCATATTGATCTATATTCTCTTTGCCCGAACCATCTCGCTGCCGCTGAAGCGGGCGGTGCAGTTTGCCGGGCAGGTCGCGAAGGGTGACTTGACGGCACACATTGAAACGAAGCGCCACGACGAGATCGGTCTCATGACCGACGCGCTGACGGACATGGTCGAGCACTTGAGATCAATTGTGACCGATGTCCGAGGCGCTGCCGACAACGTCTCCTCCGGAGCGCAGCAGTTGAGCAGCTCGTCGCAGCAGGTCTCCCAGGGAGCGACGGAGCAGGCGACGACCGCGGAGGAGGTCTCGTCCTCAATGGAGGAGATGGACTCCAACATCCGGCACAACGCCGACAACTCCGTGGAGACCCGCTCCATTGCGGAGCAGGCCGCGGCGGATGCGCAGCAGAGCGGTGACGCCGTGAGCGGCACCGTGGATGCCATGCGGCAGATATCGGAGAAGATTGCCATTGTCGATGAGATCGCGCGCCAGACCAACCTGCTTGCGCTGAACGCCGCCATTGAAGCGGCCCGCGCCGGCGAGGCGGGCAAAGGCTTTGCCGTCGTCGCCGCGGAGGTGCGCAAGCTCGCCGAGCGCAGTCAGGTGGCGGCCGGGGAGATCACCGAGCTCTCCTCATCCAGCGTCGAGATTGCCGAGACCGCGGGGAAGCGCATCAACGAGCTCATTCCCCGGATCAAGCAGACCGCCGAGCTGGTGACCGAGATTGAAGCGGCGAGCCGCGAACAGTCCCAGGGCGCCGAACAGGTGACCAACGCCTTGAACCAGCTGGACCAGGTGATACAGGGCAACGCCTCCGCCTCCGAGGAGATGGCATCCACCGCCGAGGAGCTTGCCGGTCAGGCTGAGTACCTCCAGCAGACCATGGAGTTCTTCAAGGTCACCGACAGCGCCGGCGGCCGCCAACTGCCGGCCCCGCAGGCGCGCTCACTGGACTACCGTGAGGTGCCGCACGGCCAGACATCGGGCGACCGCAATGGTGCCGGCTCGGCGCAGGGCACGGCCGGGAACGGAGCCGGCCACGGCAATGGTGCCCGCAACGGCAATGGCGCGCGCGCCGGCAATGGGGCCGCGAGCGCAGGGAGCGAAGGCGGCCAGGCCCGAAACACCGGCATCACGCTCCACATGCAGGATGAGCCTGTTTCCGGGAGCGGCGCATCAAACGGCGCCGGCCGGCGGGATAAAAACGGCGACACCCGCGACCACACCGCGCCGGCCCACGCCACCCGCTCCCGTGCAGGGACGAGCGGCGCGGCGACAGATCAGGTGCGGGACGAAGACTTCGAAGAGTTCTAGCGGGTTCGCGCGGGTTCGCGCGGCCACGCCCGGGGCGCCGGCGGCGCCTCGGGCGGCCGCTAGATCTCGCGGTCCGGATAGAGGACGTAACTCTCCTCGTCGATCTCGACGCTTTCAGCTTTGACGACGAGCTCGTCCTCCCGGGCCGACCGGTGGCCGTGCACCGTGATCACGGTTCCCTCCGCGAGGAGTTCATCGCTGAGACCGGCGCGGCGATTCCTCCAGGGCTGACCGACCTGGATAAGCCACTCATCCCCTTCCTCGGTCACAATGACGACCTGCCCGTGGGGTTCGCCCAGGTTGGTCGCGGTCACCTCCCCGGTTATTTCGAACTCCTCATCGGTTGCCCATCGCCAGCCGTGGTGAGCGGACGCAAGGGCCGGAATTGCGACCAGAACGGCAAGCGCAATGATCGCCACGCGCATGGCCGAGACAGTGTGGAACCTTTGCATACGGCACCTCCTTGGTTCCCGATACGGGCCGGGTATCCGGGTACAAGCTACCTATACATGAGCGCCAAGTTCAACAATTCAGCAGGCAGATCGCGATCCTATGAGTCATTGACTAAGTTCTCTGACTAAGCTAATGGTCGGTACATGAAGTCTGTAACGATTCATGAGGCCAAGACGCATCTCTCTCAGTTGATCCGGGAGGTGGAAGCGGGGGAGACGGTCGTCGTCGCCCGGGGGCGAACGCCGGTGGCGCAACTGGTTCCGTTTCACGGGAGCCGACGCCGCTTTGACGGCGCGTCGGGCCTGGTGCGACGGATGGACGAAGACTTTGATGAGCCCCTGGACGATTTTGCTCCGTACATGGTTGCGGAGGATCCCCGTTGAACCTGCTTCTCGACACGCATGCGCTTCTCTGGATGGTGAGTAACCCCGACCTTCCCGGAGCCACCGAATCTCAGAAGGTTCCCGAGGGTCGGATCCGGTGGTACAGGATCCGGTAGAAGAGCGCCCCGAGCACGCGCTTTCCGGGACCCAGACGACACGGGTAGTAGAAGGACGCGCGATCCCAACCGTGCTCTTCCCAGTAGTGCCGATCGATCTCGGCCACCTTGGTGGCAAGCACGCGCTGCACCTGGAACAACATGATCTGTCGCCACGTCGGCCTGTAGCTTCTGCGGCTGCGACGAAGGTGGTCAAGGAAGCCTTCGACCTCTCGAGGCTCGACACGTTCTTGTGCCGACGCGCTCCGACGGATTCCCCGTACCGGGTGCGCCCCCCAGGTCGCCACCGTCTGGGTAAGATAGGCGAGCGTGTGCTTCGCCCCCGATCCGGCGGTCGTTACCAGGGGAAGTACCGGGGTTCCGACGGCAGGAGGTCGATGCAGCCAGCTCGCCGTTTTGTCCAGGAGGCTCTTGAGCTTGCCCGTGACGGTACCGACATAGACCGGCGTGCCGATGACCAGGCCGTCCGCACTCAGCATGCGGTCAAGGATTTCCGGCGCGGCGTCCTTCTGGACGCACCATCCTGTTCGGCGGATGCAGGCCTCGCAGCCGGTGCAGTCCCGGATGTCGGTGCCGGCAAGCGATATGAGCTCCGTTGAGACGCCCGCCTCATGGAGCACTGCCTCTACCTGCCGAAGGTACGTCAACGTTGTCCCATGCCGGGGAGAACCGTTCAACAGCACGACGTGGCTCCGAGACATTTTGTCGGCCATGCCGATATGCTCCCACGCCGCCGCCGCCGTGACAACCGACTCGCGCCGGGATTTCAAATCCTCGGGTGCGGACGTGTGGCCCGACCGGCGTGGCGCCATACCCTGTTCACTCAAGGACATCTAAGACGTGTGGCCGCTTCAGCCGCCGCTCAACACCAATGGGGTCTCCTGATACACTCTCACGAATGGGAAACGCCACCGGAGCCGGCCCGGATGCCGGCAGCGGAGTCACCTCTCCGCCGGCACCTGCAGTAGTGTCGTCGGTAGAGCCTCAGCAATCGAGAACCACGATCGTCGCGATCATTATCTCGATATTCCTCATGGGCGCGGGAATGGGCCTGCAGGGGTCGGCCGTTGCCCTGAGAGCCGGCATTGAAGGCTTCTCGGACTCGATGGTCGGAATCATCATGTCGTTCAACTACGTCGGCTTGATCATCGGGTCCATGATCGCGCCGGCGATCATCCGGAACGTCGGCTACGTGCGCTCCTTCGCCGCCGCCGCGTCCCTCGGTGCCGCGTCGGCGATCGCCCATCTCGTCTGGATCGATATCCTCCCGTGGGTGCTGTTTCGAACCGCGACGGGCTTTTCGCTGTCGGTGATGTTCGTCGTGGCGGAGAGCTGGTTGAACGCGTCGAGCACGAGCCGCAACCGCGGCCGCCTGCTCAGCATATACAGCGTCGTCTATATCGTCTCCATGGGTGCCGGACAGCCCCTCATGGAGTTCTTTCCGCCGTCGAGCTTCGAGGTCTTCGGCGTGACGACGATTCTCATTTCCTTCTGCCTCATGCCGGTCGCGATCATGCGCGTCAGCGGAGAGCCCGGTACCGACCGCGAACGGCCACGGCTCATCCGGACCTTCATGAAGTCTCCCCTCGCCGGCAGCGGAATCATTGTCGCCGGGGTAATCGCCGGGGCCACCTGGAGTCTCACTCCCCTCTACGGGCAGCAGGTGGCCATGGACAGCGGCGCAATCGGCGTGCTCATGCTCATTGTCTCCCTCGGGAGCATGGCGTTCCAATGGCCGCTGGGCTGGGTGTCCGACAAGAAGAGCCGCCGCCATGCGATTCTGTGGAGCGTCGGCAGCGCCGCCGTCATGGGTGCACTGATCGTGGTGTTCCGCCCGAGTGGCGGCATGCTCTACGTGTTGGTCTTCCTGTACGGCGGATTCGGGATGCCGCTCTACTCCCTTTCGGTAGCGCTGGCGAATGACCAGTTCGAGCCCCACGAGATGGTGCGTGCGGCCGGAGCAATCGTCATCTACTACGGAGTCGGTAACGTCATTGGCCCCCTCCTCGCGAGTCAGTTCATGCGGTGGTTCGGCCCAACCGGACTCTTCCTCTCCATGACACTGGTCCTGGCCTTTCTCGGCGCCTTCGCGCTTGTTCGTATGACGCTGATTCCCGCGCTCCCGAAGCGACGAAACCGCTACCGAGTCTATCCCCGGACGACCGCTTCGGCGTTTCAGCTGCTCCGCAAGGTGAGGGCCAGGCGCAGACCGCCGGGCTCCTGAGCCGGCACTTCATTGCTCCCTGCCAGGTGCGTCCGGAGGCGCTTCCGGAGGCGCTTCCGGAGGCGCGACAACCGCCGCGCTTCACCTGCTCCCGGAAGTACCAGATCATGAACTCCACCTGCCGCCGGGGCGGCTCGGCGCGGCGTGGGTGAGGTCTTCGAGACGCTGCTTCCCATGGAGCCGCGCCGCCGCCCGCATCCCCACCTGCGACCTCAACGTCTTCGACGACGGCGGACACCTCCTCTTCGGCCACGATGCGGAAATCGACCGCGCCCTGGGGGCGTTCCTGGAGGAGAATGGGATTACGGGGTGAGGGTGGCGTCGGTGGTCGCGGTGGGCGTCGGTGGTCTCAGTGACCGCCCTACCGGCCGAACCAGCGGTCAAGCCAGACGCCCATCTGTTGAATCTCCTGGAGTTGAGCGTTCCGGATGGTTTCCGCAAGATCCTCCACCTGCTCGTGTTCCGCCAGCTCCCGGACAATGAGCTGCTGAGACATCATCACTGCCGCCATGTGGTGCGGGATCATGTCTTCGAGAAAGGCGCGGTCGAGCTGGTCGCCGGAAAGACCGGAGTAGTCACCCATCATAGGCTGGTAGTCCACATCGGTCCGGCGATCGGGATACCACTGCACCAGCCATTCCCGCATCCGGTCGATTTCGCGAGTCTGCGTTTCAATGATATCCGTTGCAAACCGTCTCATTTGCGGTCGTTCAGTGCGCTCTCGCAGAGTCCGCGCAGTGTCGACCGCTTCCTCGTGATGAGGGATCATGCGTGCCAGGTAGTCGAACTCCCCATTAACGTCGGCTACGCTCCTCATCTCCCGCATCATGCCCATGCTCATTGCTCCCATGGGCATGATCGCTCCGCGCATGGGCCCGTAGTGGGCGCGGCCGACAAGTGGTGTGAAGAGCCATACCGCCGCCACCACAATAAGGACGACGACAGCAGAACCCAGAAGTATCACGGAGGTTCGTCGTTTCATAGTTCCCCTACTTTCCAGCGTGCACCAGGACAGGTGCGGTAGCTTCCGCAATCACACTTCGAAGGATGCGTGAAGCAGCACGAGTCCCACCTCATAGGATACGCCGACGAGTAAGCCATGACCACCGCCATGAGGCCGGCCACCCGGCGCAGAGACTGCAGGGCTAGCGCGAGCGAAACTCCGGCTGGACGCCCCGGACGGCCTCCAACTCGGTCGGGGTGAGGCGCTCCCGCTCAACCATGATCTCCATCATGCCCGCCATTCTCTCCAGCCATGCGGGCGGCACCGCCCCGGCGCGGGCGTGCTGCGAGAGCACCCGGGGACTGCGGATAATGGATGCAAGCCACACCGACTGCGGCACCGACAGCTCCGCAGGGCTCCGGCCGAAGTAGTACGCCGTCGCGTCCGCAATTCCGTAGATGTCCGGACCGAACTCGATCACGTTAAGATAGATCTCCAGGATGCGCTCTCTCGTGACAGCTTCCGAGACATTGGCGAGAGCCACCAGCGCAAGCTCCTGGAGCTTACGCACGACGACACGCCGATCGTCCAGAAAGACGTTCTTTGCCAGCTGCATGGCAATCGTGCTGCCCCCGGTGATGACCTCGCCCCGGGCCAGGTTCACCTCCAGGGCGAAGGTCAAAGCCAGCCAGTTCACACCGTTGTGCCGGAAGAACTCCCCATCCTCGGCCGTCACGACCGCTCCAATGAAGCTCGGCGCAATGGCCTGGTAGGGAACGTATCGATAAGTCGGGTCCGGCAGGGCCGTGGACGGCGTCGGCCCCAGGACGGGCACCTGCTCCCACCTGGGCAGATACGTTTCCGCCGGTTCGCCCTCCCAGGGAGGAATCAATACGTCCCGCCGATATCCGGTGTCCACCGCGCGAATGCGGTGGCGGAAGGCCCCGGCAAGGTTGCGCACGTCATAGGCCGGGTCCACCTCCTCCAGGGCAAACTCGTCCAGCCGGTTGCTCTCCTCCCATCGCGTCCAGGAGAGCCGGCGGATCGGCGCTTCCAGCGTTATGTCCCAGGAGAGGTCGCCGCCCAGCCGAATACCCGCCAGCGGACCGAGCACCGCCGGGGGAAACGCATTCACAATGTCCTGCAGAGGTGTGTCCACGAGCTCCAGCTCGAAGTCCAGACGCGCCGGCGCCGCAAAGGGGAGATCTCCCTGCGGCGCATTGAGCCCCTGCAGCACCGGCTCGAACCGTGCCGACACCGCGCCAACCTGCAGGGCGCCGCGGGTCACCGTGAAGGCCCCCCGGAGATCCCGGTCCTCCGGCGCCCCCGCTCCGAGCGGCGCCGGCACCTCCGTCCCCGGCACGCGCCGCGCCATTTCGGCGGCCGGGAACGCTGCCTGCGTATCAATGTCGCCGTCGAAGTCGTAGCGCAACGAAAGTGGCCCGATGGGTTCCTCCGCAAGGTTCCCGTTCCGAATCACGAGATCGTGGGTCGCCACGACGCCGGTGAGCCGCGCCTTCGTCCCGCTCCGCACCGCAACCTCCAGGCTGCCGGAGGCCTGGCCGGAAACGCCCTCCGGGGCGCTGCCCGCTCCCGCATCCGAGGCAACCGACGCCAATGGCGCCTCCTCGACATGGACGCTCAGGACAAGCGTGCCGGCGGGCGTCGACTCGACGGTGCCGCGAACCTGCATCTCCTCGCCGTCCACCGTCATGGCGCCGTCTTCCATCGTCAACCGGAAAGCAGGTGCGCGGTCACGCAGCGCCACCGCGTGCGCCAGAGCCCCCTCAATAAGGCCGGCGATGGTGCGGCCCCGCCCCGAAGCGCCGTCGGGCGCCGGCACGCCGGGTGGGGGTGCGACGGGCGGGGGTGCATCGGCCGCGTCCGGGTCCGGGTCCGAGTCCGGGGCGGCCGCATCCGGGTCCGGATCCGCGGCGGCCGGTGCGGCGCCACCCGCCCCGCTCTCCGCGCCGCCCGCGCTCCCCACGCTCCCCTGCACGCCCTGAAGCACAATGGCCACGATCTCTCCCGGCGCAAGGCCCTCGACCGTGACCTGCGCCGCCGAAACGGACAGAGCCCACCCGGAGCCGGCCGGGAGCGCCCCTTCAACAGCGTCTCCCCGCTCCGTCGAGAGATCAACGATCGTCACCGAGCGCACCGCCCGGCGCAGCGTGGCTGCTGATACGCCACCGCGCAGAAGCTGCACCGCCGCCGACAGGTCGGACTCGGCGGTGATGGTTTCGGCGCGGACCCGTGAGAGAGTATCCACCGCCCCTTCCGGTACGGAGGCGCCGTGAAGCCGGACGCGCACCGGGGCAATACGGAACGAGAGATCCTCATAGTGAACGGGCACCGGCAGCGCGGCGAGCCCGGAAGCAACGCGGCTGCGCACGAAGCACACCCCCACGAAGGCAAGGCTAGTGACAATGAGCAATAGAGCTGCCGGCACGGCGATCCAGAAGACTCGAGGACGATTCATCTCCGGTGATATTACCGGCAATCGCCCCACCGCCGGAACCCGCACCCTCCCCGGTGGTGCTCCACCCTCCCCGGCGTTGCTCCCTGGCGTTGCTCACCATGGGCCCACCTTAAAATACGACTAAAGTTGTATGGAATTCGCCGACCCCGGGGGCAGAGACTCGTACTGTAGTCCACTCGAAATGGGGCCTCGAAATGGGGCGGTGTACATGACAAAAGCAATTCAGGGGGGCGGGGTGAAAACGCGGCGCACAGTGTTAGTGATAGCAAGCCTTGGCGTGCTCGTGCTCTTCCTTACGACTGCCTGTTCTTCACCGCTGGAAGTGCCGGACTCGGATCCGGAGGACGGTACCGACCAGACGACGGGTGACGATACATCCGGAAATGACCAGGACGGAACGGGAGACGACTCCAACCCCGGAAACGACCCGAACGGCGGGGACGACACGGACGGCACTGATCCCGGCGACACCAATGATCCCGGCGGTGGAAGTGCGGATACCACGCCGCCGGAACCGGTGACCGGGCTGACCGCCGAAGCGGACAACGGCAACGTGGTCCTCTCCTGGACGAATCCCCCCGACAGCGATCTGGCGGAGACGCGCGTTACCTGGGAACCCGATGGTTCGACGCCCCGGTCCGTCACCCCGCCGGAGGCCGGCTACACCGTCACCGGCCTCACCAACGGAACACCCTACACCTTCACCGTCGTAGCAGTGGATGACGCCGGCAACGTCTCATCTGCCGAACACGTGACTGCCACCCCCACAGAGCCGCCGGTGGCCGTGCCGGCACCATCCAACCTGGAGGTATACCCCGGGGACGCGCAGTTCATGGTTACCTGGACCGACCCGCCGGCGGCTACCGGGGACGAGTCTGAAGCAAGCGAGATTCGCGTTCTGATCAACGGGGCGACCCAGTTCGAGGTCCCGTTGGCCCTTGGCGAGGAATCCGCCCGATTTACCGGCCAGACGAATGGTCAGGAAGTCGAGGTCACCGTCCGCGCGGTGGATGCCGAAGGCAATCTCTCGGACTCCGTGACCGCCACGGCAACGCCCGGACCTGTAGGTGCTCCCGATCTCGATCCTGCGAACGACACCGGGGTGTCAGATGCGGACGGCATTACCGGCCACGCCGGGACCCTGACCATTCGCGGCCAAACCCCGGGGTCAGGTCTCGACGTCTGGGTCTACGATGACGGCACCCTGGTGCATCAGACCCAGAGCGACGACCAGGGAGCGTGGGAGTATCAGAACGATCTTCCCGAGGGAACACACGAGCTCTACGCGGAGCTTCGCGGTCCGGGCGGTTTCGTCATCGGTACCTCACCCACGGCTACCTTCGTCGTCGACGAGACCGCCCCGGCAAGCGCCCCGCGTCTGTTGCGGCCGCGCACCGGCTACAACACCGGCACCGACCTGACGCCGCGTTTCATGTGGGAGAGCGTCCCGGACGCCGACTACGTGGAGTTGCAGGCGTCAACAGACCCGGGCTTCCTGACGCCGGAATACACCTGGAGCTACCTGACGGGCGACAGTTTTGAGCCCGACGAGCAGATGGACGCCGCTACCACGGTGCCGGTCGGTACCCGCTACTACCTCCGAATCCGCGCGGTCGACGACGCCGGGAACGCGAGCGACTGGAGCAACACCGGTACCGGCCCGCCCCACCGCTACGTGAACATCGGGCGCTTCGACGGAGATGTTAACGGCGACGGCTACTCGGACGTGGTGGTCGGGGCGTACTACTACGAGGAGAACAACAGCAATCCCGGACGCGTCTACATCTTCTACGGTGATTCCCCGGGCGGGATGGACACCACCGCCGACGTGACGATCACCGGAGAGGGCGTGGGAACCGCGAATGACGGCCACTTCGGGCTGGGTGTCGCCGTGGCCGGAGACGTGGACGGCGACGGCTTCGCCGACATTGTCGTGGGCGCCCCCTACCTGGAGGATGGCAGCAACAGCAGGGCGGGCCGGGCGTATCTCTTCCGGGGCGGAATCAACGTCGGTGCCGCGCTCTCCGCCTCCGACGCCGATCTGGAAATCGCAACTCCCTTCACTTCAGGCTCGGGCCTCGACCGCTTCGGCGCCCGCGTCGCCTCTGCAGGTGACGTGAATGCCGACGGCTACACCGACTTCCTCGTTGGAGCCTACACCGCGAGCGACCGGAATGCCGGAAGCAGCGTCGTGGGACTGGCCCTCTATCTCGGTGGGGACACAACTTCCTTGAGCGGCACCGAAGGCGAGTCGTGGACCTTCTCCAACGTCCGCGAGATCAAGGACAACCAGGTGGGCGACGAGAAGAACATCTACTCCATCGACGTCAGCTCCGCCGGAGATCTGAACGGTGACGGGTTCGGCGACTTCGTATTCGGCATGCCGACCACGGATAACGGCGGCACGGTCCAGGCCGGCCAGGCGGTCGCCTTTCTGGGAATCGAAGACGTGGGAACCCTCGGCCTCGAAACGGTGGATTTCCGCGGCACCGCGGCAAACACCTACCTCGGCGTCAACGTCGCGGGGGGCGGCGACTTCAACGGCGACGGCTATGACGACCTGCTCCTCGGGACGGGCCTTGAGCGCGCGGAGATCCACTACGGCAGGGCAGCCTTCGAGTCCGGAGCCGCCGGCACGAGCACCCTGGAGGGAGACCAGGACGGCAGCAAGTTTGGCGAGACCGTCGCGCCCCTGGGCGACTTCAGCGGCGACGGTGTGGACGACCTGGTCGTCGGCGCGCGCCGCTACCAATTCAACTATGCAGGCCGGGGCCGGGCGTACGTGAAGCACGGTCCTGTGGAGATCGGCAGCGCCGTCACCTCCTACAGCCGGATTGCCAACGGGAGCGGCTTCGAGGTCTACTTCGGCCGCACTCTCGGCTCCGCTGGAGACGTGGACGGTGACGGGCGCTACGACATGATCGTCGGCGAGTGGAACAACGTCGGCGGTCGCGTTCAGCTCTTCTGGGGGCGGGATGAACCCATTGCAAGCGACTTGACCTTCGCCGGCGTCGGCGCCGGCGACACCTCGGAGAATTTCAGCGTTGGCCTGGGAAGGGGGTGGTGACATGAACAGACGTGTGAGGGCGGTGGTCTGGACCGCCGCAGCGGTTGTGTTGATGGTGGTGCTGACTGCGTGCCCGCTGGGCGGCCCGCCGCTGGACGACGACGCCCCGACCAACGAACAGCCCGACGACTCGGGGGGCGGAAGCAACGACGACGGAACCAGCAATGACGGTGGCACCGACGGCGACAATGACGACAATGACGGCTCCAACGACACGGGCGGCAACCCCGGGGACACAACCGCGCCCGGCGCTGTCGCAAACGTCGTTGCCGCGGCGGGGGAGAACGAGGTCACCCTCACCTGGGACAACCCGTCGGATGCCGATCTCTCCGCGGTTGAGGTCTCCTGGGAACCAGACGCCGCCGGAGCGGTCCTGGCCGGTCCGGACGCGGAGAGGTACACCGCGGTGGAACTGGCCAACGGCACTGAATACACCTTCACCCTTGTGTCGATAGATGCCCACGGCAACCGCGCAGGCGCCCGCACCATTTCGGCGACGCCGCGGGACATGACGGGCCCGCCCAACGTGTCAAGCACCGAGAGCGTTGCCGGTGACGGTGAGATCGCCCTTCTGTGGTCCAACCCCCTCGTGGCGGACTTCGACGGCGTCCAGGTGGCCTGGCGTCCCGGTGACGGCAGCGCCACCGTCTCGGCGGAAACCGAGCGTCTCGGTATCACCGGCCTGGAAAACGGCACCGAATACACCTTTACGCTTACCGCCCTCGACGACCTGGGCAATCCGGCGGCGGGTGTCACCGCCCTGCAGACCCCGACCGCCGATCTCCCGGCGCCCTCCCTTCACCAGGAGGACGATTCCGGCGCCCTGAACACCGACAACGTAACCGGGGTCACTACGGGACTCACGATCTCCGGCACGGGCTTCCCCGCCGACACTCATCTGAACATCTACGCCGACGGCTCCGTGCAGCTGGGAAGCGTTACAACCGATCAGCATGGCGACTGGACCGTTGACATCGACCTCAATGAAGGAGTTCACCAGGTGACCGCCGCCATTCCAGGCGGTGCGAACGGCGAGAGCACAGGAAGTGGAGGCGCCGGCGACGCGATCTGGCGGTCCGGTGCGCTCGAAATCCACGTCACCGACCTCATGCCGCCGCGGCTCCTGCGACCGCGGAACGGCTACAACACGGGCACCGACCTGACCCCGACCTTCCGCTGGGAGGCGCTGGACGCGGGACAGAGCGTGGAGATCCAGGCCGACGACGATCCGGACTTCGGATCCCCGGACTACCACTGGATAGACCTGACCGGCGAGAGCTTCGAACCGACGGCGGAGATGGCCGCGGCGACGGACGTGCCGGTCGGAACCCGATACTACCTGCGGATTCGCCGCGTCGCCGATGACGGCACCCCGGGACCCTGGAGCCCGACCGGCAGCGCCGCGCCGAAGAGGTACGTCAACGTGGGACGCTTCGACGGCGACTTCAACGGCGACGGCTACTCGGACATGCTCGTCGGGGGGCCGTACTACGGCGGCCGGGGCCGGATCTACCTCTACTTCGGCAAGAGCGCCGCCTTCAGCAACGGCGAGGATTGGAACGTTACGGCGAAGGGTGAGGCGGATGCCGCCTCCACGTACGGCTACAGCGTCGCCTTCGCGGGAGACGTGAACGCCGACGGTTTCGCAGACATTCTCGCGGGAGCGCCCACCCACGACGGCGGCGGGCGGGTATACCTCTACCCGGGAAGCGAGAGCCCGGGTTCGGGCATAACCAACGGCTACTCCCAGCTCATCACCGCGCCCACCTCGGGAACCACCTTCGGCGTGGAGGTGGCCGGCGCCGGTGACGTTGACGCCGACGGCTTTGCCGACTTCATGATCGGCGCCTTCGAAGACGGCGGTGCGGCCAACCCCGACGCCTCCGGCTACCTCTATCTCGGAGGCGCCGACGGCGCCGCGGCGGATCCGATAGGCACCTTAGTCGCCGAGACGCATCTTCCCGCCGAAACGGAGCCAAGCGTGACAGAGTCGACGGGCGGCCGGGGCCGCTTCGTCGCGGTCGGCGGGGTCGGGGACGTGGACGGTGACGGCTACGGCGACTTCCTGGTCGCCTCTCCCAGCGCAAACCAGAACGACGGTCTCATCCGCATCTTCCACGGGTCGGCCCAGGTCGCGGCGAATCCCCTGCCGGACCTGACTATCTACGGCGTGACCGACGAGCGCCTCGGTACCAGCGCAGCCGGCGCCGGGGACTTCAACGGCGACGGCTACGACGACTTCCTCTCGGGAACCAACTTCCCGGGCATCCAGAAGGACAGCGCCTACATCTTCCAGGGCGGACCGGACATGGACGGCCAACCCGACCTCTATCTCGAGAACCCCGCCGACCTGCCCCACTGGAGCGACGAGTTCGGCGACTACGGCATTGCCGTTGCTCCGATCGGTGACCGAAACAACGACGGCTACGACGACGTGGCCGTCGGCGCCCCGACAACGCAAGCCGCCCAGTTTCCGAACATCGGCGTGGTGACCTACTTCTACGGAGGCTCCGCACGCACCGGTCAGAGCACGAACTGGTTCCAGGGGTGGAACCGCGACGAGCTCGTGGGTCATGCCCTTGCCTCGAGCGGCGACATCAACGGCGACGGCAGGGACGACACCATTGTCGGCGCACACCTGGCGGTCACCGGAGACGGGAACGGCCGCTTCTACCTGGACTACGGGCAGCCCACCGGCATTGACGCGGCCTTTGCGGCGCCGGAGGGTGCCACCGGCGAGCACTTCGGCTTCAGCCTGGGAGCGGGAAGATGAAGAGCATAATGAGAAAGAGAATTGGATCGATGCATACGTCCTTCCGACACTGGAGGTTTGCAACACTGATCGCGGCGGCGGCCATCCTGCTTGCGGCGTGTCCCCTCATGGGACCCGAGGATTCGGCGGGGCCGAGCGGGCCTGGGGCCGCGGCCGCCGACCTCCAGCAGCCCGCCAACCAGCAGGACTACGACGGCGTGCTCAACCTGGTTGCGCTGGCCGGAAACGAACAGGCGACGGTCTCCTGGATCGACCCGCCGGACAGCACCGTCGAATCGGTAGAGATAACCTGGGAGTCCGGCGGCGGCAGCGCCACCGTTGGTCCCGGGGTGACGCAGTACACCGCGACGGGGCTGTCCAACGGCACGACCTACACCTTCACGGTCGTCGCCGTCGACTCCGGCGGAAACCCCTCGACCGCGGCCACGGTGCCCTCGACGCCGCTGGACACCATCGGCCCCGCGGCCGTGACCGGTCTGATCGTCGAGGCGGGCATCAGCGAGGTATCCCTCTCCTGGGTGGATCCCGCCGACACCGATCTCTCGCACGTCGAGGTGAGCTGGACCCCCGGCGGGGATACCCCCGTCGAGGTGCCGGAAGGCGCCGGCGCCTACACCGCCTCCGGCCTGGAAAACGACACGGAGTACACCTTCACCGTCGTCGCCGCGGATACCTCCGACAACCTCTCCGACGCCTACACCGGCCGGGCAACGCCGCAAGAGGCGCCGACCGCTCCTGTTCTCGCAGCGGAAGATGATACGGGCCATTCCGACGCTGATGCCGTCACCAGCGTAACCGCCGGGCTGACGCTCGCCGGCTCGGGCATGGCGCCGGGCCGGAGCGTCGAGCTCCGCGACCCCGACGACACCGTCCTCGCCACCGCGACGGCGGACTCGGACGGGGCGTGGACGGCGGATCTGGACCTCGCCAACGGCACCTACGAGATTGCTGCGTACGGTGTGGAAGGGACGGAGGTGACAACGGTGTCGGCCCCGCTCACGCTCACGGTGGACAGCACGGCTCCCGCCGAGGCGCCGAAGCTACTTAAGCCGTCGGTCGGCGACAACACCGGCGCCGAGCTCCGTCCCCGCTTCATGTGGGAGAATCATGCAGATGCAGAGTTCATCGAGGTCCAGGCGGCCACGGACCCGACCTTCGACGGCGCACAGTACACCTGGCTCGCCCCGGCGGACCAGACCTTCCGCCCGGACGCCGACATGGACGTCGCCACTGCCGTTCCGGTGGGCACGCGCTACTACCTGCGCCTGCGCGCGGTCGACCTGGCCGGGAACACCGGTCCCTGGAGCGACGACACCAGCGGCACCGCGCCGCACCGCTACGTCAACGTGGGACGCTTCGACGGAGACTTCAACGGCGACGGCTACGCCGACGTCCTGGTCGGAGACGCCTTCAGCAAAACACTTTCGGGCGTCGGTGAGGAGCATGGAACCGTCTACCTCCATTACGGTGGAAGCTCCGTCGACGCGAGCGCGGATGACATCGACGGCGCGGACATCACGATCCACGGGCCCGTAAACGGCTCCGCGGCGCAGTCCGTCAGGCTGGGCATGGGGGTGAGCTACGTGGGAGACGTGGACGGCGACGGCTATCAGGACTTCGTCGCCGGGGTCATGGATGCGGACGGCGGCGGTAAGGCGTATCTCTTCCTCGGCGGCGCCGATCGGC
This sequence comes from uncultured Spirochaetaceae bacterium, assembly GCA_964654185.1. Taxonomy (GTDB): domain Bacteria; phylum Spirochaetota; class Spirochaetia; order DSM-27196; family PWMO01; genus CAYFQV01. The sequence goes on from CAZZIE010000049.1 coordinate 21,975, forward strand.
AATTCAGCAGCCTGGCCGATGCAGACGCGGTGTTCGACAACCCCAACACCTCGATCAATCGCTTTGGCTCCTCGGTGAGCGCCGCGGGGGACATCAACGCCGACGGCCGCGACGACTTCCTCATCGGCTCGTACTTCGGCTTCACCAGCCCACAACAAGGCGGCTATCCATCCCTGGTGGCGCTGTACCTCGGCGGAGACAGTGTGTCGTCAACGCCCCACGCCACAATGGAGGTCGACGACTCCGGCAGCTATCCGAGCGGGTACATCAACGACTTCACCATTCATCCGGGACGCGCCGGAGATCTCAACGGAGACGGCTTTGCGGACCTCGTGATCGGTCGGCCCGACTACAACGGCTCGGGAAGTGACAGGGGACGTGCGGAGGTCTACTTCGGCAGGGCGACGATTCCCACCGCCCTCTCACCGGATGTCACCTTCACCGGCACGACCAACACCGAGCATCTCGGCGTCGCCGCCTACGGCGCCGGCGACGTGAACGACGACGGCTACGACGATCTGATCTTCGGCACCGCCGACGGTGAGGCGCGACTCTACTTCGGCACGGCGGCCTTCAGTCCCTCCTCACCGGACGTCGTCTTTCGCAAGCCTACTATCTCCACCGGCTTCACCGACAGATTCGGCCGGGACATCGCACCGCTCGGCGACTTCAACGGAGACGGAATCGACGACCTGGTGATCGGCGATCAGGGCTTCACCGGATCGACATCCGGCTACGGCGCCTGGGCCCTGTACTACGGTCGCACCGGCTGGCCCAACACGGTCGATTCCGTCGACCATTGGGCGCAGGGTAACTTCCAGGGCCACCACCTCGGCGACACCGTCGGCGGAGCAGGAGACGTAAACGGCGACGGCCGCACCGACATGCTTGTGGGCGGCTGGGGCACCGGCGGCAGCGCGGGCCGTGTGCACCTCTTTTTCGGCGAGGAGCGGACCCGTGGGTATGACCGTCGAATCTTGCCGTCGGGGAATGTGAACTTCAGCATGGGCCTCGGGCGCGCCTGGTAGCGCCGGACAGGCGGGCTGCCGGGCACGGGATGTCGCCCGGCAGCGCCCCCGCACGGCAGCCGGCCCGCCCCCGCGCGCCGGCCCGCCCCCGGCGCAGCAGCCGGCACCCAACCCTCCTGGATGTGATATCTTAGCAGAGTGATCACCTTCTACCGATCCCTGACAGCGTTCGTCCTGATTCTGCTCGGTCCGTCGGTCGCTGGGGTGGCAGCGGAGGGCTTCACCGTTGCCACCTTGAACGTCCACTACATTGCACCCGCAGGCGGCGAGCCGCATATGGCGGACGAAGCCGAGGGCGGGAGCGCAGACGGCGCCGGCGACGGTACCGAGTGGGGCGGTGCCCTGGGATGGAGGAATCGCCGGGACGCCGTCGTTCGGACCATTGCCGACGCGCAGGCCGATATCATCGGCTTCCAGGAGATGGAGAGCTTCGCCCGGGGGCCCTGGAACACCGAGAACGTTCAGCAGGACTACCTGGCCGAGCACTTTCCCCAATACGCCTGGGGTGCGACGGGAGAGCCGCCGGCGTTTCCGAACACGCAGCCGGTGATGTATCGGAAAGAGCAGTTCACCGAGGTCGACAGAGGGTTCTTCTTCTTCTCGGAGACTCCGGACGTCCCCTTCTCGGAGCCCTGGACCGGCCGCTTTCCCGCCTTCGCCTCGTGGACGCTCCTCAGGAAGCGCGCGGCCGAGAGTGCGGAACCCGGCGGGTTGATCTACGTATTCAACGTCCACTTTGATGCAGGGCACCGGCAGAACCGTCGGCGCGCCGCACGGTTGGTCCTTGAGCGCGTGCGGAATCGCGAGCGCCCGGAAGCGCCGGTGCTCATCCTCGGCGACTTCAATGCACCGCGCTTCTTCTACCCGGTTGAGCTCTTCCGCGACGCCGGTTTTTCGGCATCCGACGCCTCGGGTTCCACCTACCACTTCAACCGCGGCCTGGATCTCCTGCCGGCGATCGATCACATCCTCGTCTCCCCGGACCTCAGGATCACGGACACACGGGTGGACCGACGGCGATACGATGGGAGCTTTCCATCCGACCACTACCTGGTGGCGGCGGAGATCGAGTACTCACGGTAGCCCGGGAAGCGGAAGGGCGCGAGCGGCGACCGCGCCCCTCCAGGCCCTGCACCCCTGCACGCCCCTGCACGCCCCGGCGGCCGCCCCACCCGTCACGCAGCCGCACGTTGCGGCAGGCCGTGGGCATCAGGTATATTGGTCCTGACGGGGGCACTCATGTCCGTAGATACCCGCCATACCACCAAGCTCACCTATGACGATTACGTGCACTTTCCGGATGACGGGAACCGCCATGAGATCATTGACGGAGCTCACTACATGTCGCCGTCTCCCACGGCGGCGCACCAGTAGGAGCAACAGGTAGGAGCAAAATGAAGCAGCGGCTCAAGGTACCCAGTATCCCCAGGCAGGAGGCAACAATGAGTGTACTCGAACAGGAGATGCTCCTGCTGGGCTCACGGGGCAGCACGCGCCAGCGCGCCCTCTTCGATTCAGGGGCGAGCTACTCGATCATTCGACGGGACATTGCGGAGGGAATTGCGGCGCTGGACCCAATTCCGGATCCGGAGAACTACGTATTCGAGACCGCACGGCCCGGTGACCTGGTTTATGCGACTCATCGCGTCCTTCTGGAGTTTCGATTCGACGACTCCGAGGCGCGCTTCACCGACGAGTTCGTCGTCTTCCATGAGTGCTCCGAGGCGGTGATCATCGGCGCCACGACCATGCAGAAGTGGCGCATTCAGCTGGACTTCCAGAACGAAGAGGTCATCTACCGCAAGACCGCCCAGCGCCTGCGGGTGTAACCGAACGCCCGCCCCCGCTCGGCAAAACGGCGGGAAAGCGGTACCTTACCGCAATGGCAGATACGGGCTCCCACCGCGTACGCATGATCGACAACGTCTTCATACCGGTGCGGGACGGTACGCAACTCTCCGCGCGGATCTGGCTCGCCGAAGCGGATGAGCCGGTCCCGGCGATCATTGAGTACATCCCCTACCGGAAGAACGATGTGAAGGCGGTCCGCGACTCCATGATCCATCCCTTCTTCGCCGCCCACGGTTACGCCTCGGTGCGGGTGGACCTCCGGGGCAGCGGGGAGTCGGAGGGAATCCTGCGGGACGAGTACCTCGAGCAGGAGCTGCAGGACGGCGAGGATGTAATTACGTGGGTGCGCTCCCGGGAGTGGTGCACCGGCAGCATCGGCATGATGGGGATTTCATGGGGCGGCTTCAACGCCCTTCAGCTCGCGGCGCGCAAGCCCGAGGGACTGGACGCGATCATTCCGGTGAGCTTTGCCGACGACCGCTACGCCGACGATGTCCACTACATGGGCGGGTGTCAGCTCCTGGAGAACCTCTCCTGGTCCTCGGTCATGTTCGCCGAGATGACCAAGCCGCCGGATCCGCGCATCGTCGGGGAGCGCTGGATGGACATGTGGAAGGCGCGCCTCGACGCGGTGGAGCCCTGGCTCATTGCCTGGCTCTCCCACCAGCTTCGCGACGACTACTGGAAGCACGGCTCGGTTTCCGACGACTACACCGACATCGACATTCCGGTCTTCGCCATGAGCGGTTTCGAGGACGGCTACTCCAACACGGTCTTCCGCCTCCTGGAGAACATCAGCGGCCCGCACAAGGGCTGGGTCGGCCCATGGCAGCACCACTACCCGCACATTGCGGACCCCGGCCCGCGCGCCGGCTTCCTCCAGGCGGCCATCCGCTTCTGGGACCGCTGGCTCAAGGGAATCAGAAACAGGGTCGATGATGACGCGGTCCTGACCGTCTGGCACGGTGACCCGGTCCATCCGAACGAGCTCGAAGACCCGCGGCGGGGCAGATGGCTCGCCTTCCGGGAGTGGCCCCACCCGTCTATCAAGACGCAGACCTGGACGCTCGACGTCTACTCCCTGACCCCCACCGCCACGGAGGCTCCGGGCCCCGTGGCCGCGGCGGCGCAGGGGGAGCCCACCGCGGCGGTGGAGGTCGCCACCGCGCCGGAATCCGGCTACGGCGCGGGGAAGTGGTACGGCTTCGTCTATCCCAACGACCGGCCCCAGGACCAGCGCCAGGACGACGGCGCCGCCCTCACAATCGACTCCGGGCCGTTGACGCAGACCCTCGATATCATCGGGCGGCCGGTGCTGGAGCTCACCTTCACCGCGGACCGCCCGGCGGCAATGGTGGCGGTGCGCCTCAACGACGTGCACCCCGACGGCGCGGTGGACCGCCTCTCCTACGGCCTCCGCAACCTCACCCACGACGACTCCCACGAGACCACGACACCCCTGGAGCCGGGAAAGCGCTACTTCGTCCGGGTGCCCCTGAACTACACGGCGCGGCGCCTTCCTCCGGGCCACAGCCTCCGCGTCTCCATCTCCCCGTCCTACTTCCCTCTGGCGTGGCCCTCCCCGGAGCCCGTGAAGCTCACGGTCTTTCCGGGTCGTTCACGGTTGCTGCTCCCGGTCTTCGACGGTGACATCGATCCATTGGAAACTGAGTTGCCGGAGGACCACGTGCCCGACACGATAGCCGTTTCCCATGTAGAGGACGGCTCCGACAGTCGGCGGGTCATTCAGGACCAGCGCACCGGTGTGACCCGACTGGAGGTGGAGAATGACTCCGGGGTGCGGCGGTTCGAGGACATTGATCTGGAACTGCAGCGCATCCGCAGCGAGGTCTACGAGACTTCCCGCTCCGACTACTACGCGACCCGCGCCGCCGTGGAGTCCCACCGCACCATGCGCCGGGAGAACTGGCACATCCACACCCGAACCTGGACCGAGCTGACCGCAACCGCCACGCACTACCGCATCAAGGCCTCTGTTGTCGCCCACCACAACGACGAAATGATCCACCAGCAGATCTGGGACGAACACATTCCACGGGAGGGGGTGTGAGACAGGGGCGGCGACGCCGTAGCCTCGTTCAAGACCACCCGGCCATCTGCTATACTCGACACATGTCGGTCTCCGAGCGCTGGAGAAAAACCAAACCCGTCTCCCTGTCGACGCCCGAGGCGGTGAGGCGCTGCCGGGCGCTCCTTGAGAAGGACCCGCGGATCCTGATCCGATGACACCCTATCACCTGCTCCTCATTGAAGATGATGCCTCCGTTGCGAAAGGGCTGATCGCCGGCCTGAAGCAGGAGGGGTTCCGGGTGACCTGGGCCGACACCGGCTCGGCGGGCCTGGAAGCGGCGCGGGGAAGGTCCGGCGCGGCGGGCCTGGAGGCGGCGCGCGGGAAGCGCGCGGCCACCCCGGATGCCAAGAGCACGGGCGACCGAACGCCCGGGCCCGGCGGTGCGGCGTCGGAGGAAGAGGGCGGGCCTGTACCCATCGACCTCATAATCCTGGATCTCAGGCTCCCGGACATGAGCGGCTTCGACGTGGCGAAGCAGATTCGCGGCGACGGCAACACGGTGCCGATCCTGATCCTGACGGCGAGCGACGACGAGGTCGACACGGTGCTGGGGCTGGAGCTCGGGGCGGACGAGTACGTGACCAAGCCCTTCCGGTTGCGGCCGCTGACATCGCGGATCAAGGCGATGCTGCGGCGCACCTACGGGGAGCTGGCGGGTGGTGCCGGCGCCTCCCGCCGCGGGGCGGGCGTCCACACGACAGGTGGTCCCACGGCGGCCGGCGACGAGGCTGCAGGCCGCGGCGCATGGGCTGACGAAGCCG
>CAZZIE010000050.1:0-19822 GCA_964654185.1 uncultured Spirochaetaceae bacterium
ACTGGTCCAGTTGTCGGAGCGTACTGGCCGGGTCCACCAGAAGGTAGAGCCAGTACCGTGGGGCATCGTCGCCGCTTATCGCAAACTGGTAATAGGTTTTCAGTGGCGCGCTCGGATCGTCTACGTGTTTCGGCGCACACGAGACAATATGTCGGGCGATTCCCTTTTTTGAGAACTGTTCGCCACAAAACCTGCACACTGCAGGGTCCATATCTACCTTCCCTCAGGCCGTGCACAGCCGCCGCACTGTCTGATCTAGCGAGCAAAATACCACAGCCGGGAGCTCGTGTGACAAGTGCACGTTAACCCCGTGATTCCGGTTCGCAGCCGGGAAGTATGAATCGAACTGCCGCGTCGACCACCGGCGCCCTAAAGGTGGAAGGGCATCTCTTGTCTGACCCGGAGGCACCCCCACGGAGGTCATCGAAGAGGGTCTACGCGAGGTCGATCGACGCTTCCATTACAGCGCATACAGGAAGCTTTAGCGTGAGCAGTTTGCGGACCAGACGTAGATGGCGATGTCGGCGGGGAGACTCGAACTCCCACGGGGCGCGAGCCCGGGCAGATTTTGAGTGTGGCGCGTCTACCAATTTCGCCACGCCGGCAAATTCATCTATATTCAGATCTATAATCTCAGACAAAATCTCAGACCAAGTGAAATGGTCAGGTAATCTGCCGCGCCCCATTGCGCAACGACAGCTTGTTCCGACAAACCCGTTGCTTGCCAAACAAATATCGTCTACTGTCCAGATGTTAGGCAAGGTAACATAGCCGCGGGAGTAGCCGTCGTCCATTTAAGGACTTGCCTAACAGACAGCAATAAAAGTAATATTAGTTGGGCAAGGTCAGGAACAATGGCAATAGTGTTCGACATCCTCGAAGAGGAGAAACGCAGACTACTCAGCCTCAAGGCGCGGTACGATCAGCAACTGTCTGAGCTACCGAAGGGATCTCTCTCCCGGAAGAAGCGGTGGAATCGGGAGTATCTTTACCTTGCCTATCGAGAGTCCGGTAAAGTGAAGTTTGAGTATATCGGGCCGGTCGACTCCGATGCTGCTCAAGAAGCAGAGGCAAAGGTGCGACGGAGAAAGGATCTGGAAGAGAAACTGAGTCAGGTGGAAGAGAACCTTACCGACGTCGAACGAGGACTGCGTGGCAGACGATGACGAACTCTTCCTGACGATCATTGATCGCCTGGCGCAGGGCGGAGTGTTAACGGATATCGTCCTGATTGGTAGCTGGGTGCTCCCGATCTATCGCGAGTACTTCAATGACGCTCCTGAGATTCCTGTCTTGAGAACGACCGACGTGGATTTTCTGGTCGGTATGCCACCGAAGGTGCAACGCGAATTTGACGTACCGGCGGCATTGTCGGAGCTTGGATTCGAACCGGAGTGGGCACTCCAAGGTGGCTACTGCAAATACGTGCACCCTGAGATGGAGGTAGAGTTTCTCATTCCGGAACAGGGACGCGGCGCTGGTGGTTCCATCTCTGTGGATGCCCTGCAGGTACGAGCGCAACCATTGCGCTTCCTGTCATTAGCCTTTGATCGAAGCATGGTGGTGCACTATCGGGGCTACGAGATCCGAGTGCCAGAACCGGCAGCCTTCGTATTGTTAAAACTAGTCGTTATCCAGTCGTTCCCTCCTCTTCCGTCAGTCCGGCATATAGCGCCCGCCCTCGAGCAACTCTCAAATCTATGCGTCACCCTTGATTGAGTCTCAACATGGCGATATAGTACTAAATGTCCATGTTGTACGGTTAGTACAAGTCGTACAAATCAGAAGGGGTAAGATATGCTCGACTTATCAGTTTCAGAGACCCGAATTCCGCCGAAGGTTTTCAACAGCGTTGTCTACAAAGGTGAGTGGGCAAAAATCAGCAAGCGCGGTGGAGAAGCGGTATATCTCGTCTCGGAAGACGATATACTGCTCCTCGAGGAAATCGAGGACCGGCGTCTCGCCCGACTCGGAGAAGACGCTCTCGAAGCGCATCGGAATGCCGGGGAAAAGACCGTTTCTTGGGAGGAGCTCAAAGACGAGGCAATGACGCAGTAAGTGTACTCCATCGAGTTCACCAGGGAAGCCGCGAAGCAGTTTCGTCTGCTCCCCGGTAAGATACGGCACCAAGTTTCAAAGAAGATATCCCTCTTGGAACGGGATCCATTCCCGAGTGGATCGAAGCAGCTGCACTCGAAGGAACGTCTGTTCCGACTTAGATCGGGAGCCTATCGAATCATCTATCAGGTAGATGGGAGACGGTTGCTGATTGTCGTTCTCAAGATCGCAAACCGAAAAGAGATCTACCGAACGAAGGCTTAGATCCAACGCGATGGCGGTCGGCTCGAGCAGAGCTGCCGACGCAAATGCGGGTCCTTGGTACAATCGGTCCGATGAAAGAGTTCCCTCTCTCCAACTTTGGAGCCCATTTTGATCGCGTGATTCTGGATCGCAGCCGCGAGTATGTACTCGATCGGCGCATTACCGATATCGAGGAAATATCCGCGGGTGAGTTTACCGCGGTAGTAGAAGGAAGCGAGCCGTACCTCATCAGCGTTTCCCTGGAAACGCGTTTGAGGTCGCCTTCACGGCCGCAGGATCGACCTCAGGGGTCTTCTGGCCCTCAGCGGTGAGCGCCCAGACGCCCCGTTCCGTGTTGTCCACGAGGCCATGCTTCTTCAGGTACGACTTTGCCCAGGCCGTCCGGTAATTCAGGCGAGTCTGGGACTTCCCCTCCCTGCGCTCGTACGCCTCTTCCCCAGGGAGCTGGAGGATCTCGATAACCTTGTCTTCCAGTTCCTGATTTGTGGCCGACCCGCCCAGATCATGAAGCGCGCTCAAACGGCGTCGGAACCAAGAGGCGCACGAGCGCAGTCTTTGTAGCGTTAATCAAAATAACATGCTAAAATTAATTAGCGATGGCCGCTAATAAAGATTCTTCACCAGACCCATCCCTCTCCGCCGGATACTACGCGGACACCGTCGCCGGTGGCGAACGGGTGCGCGCGTACGTGCCTCCTCCGTTGTCGGCGACCTTGGTGGATCAGTTGGGTACCGACGGCTTTGATCTGATGGAGCGAGCCAATCGGGCCCTGGGTCGTCTCGATGGCGTTTCTCAGCTGTTTAGCGATCCCTCACTCTTTATCTACTTCTATGTTCGCAAGGAAGCCGTCCTCTCGTCGCAGATTGAAGGAACCCAGTCGTCGTTGTCGGACCTGCTCCTCTTCGAGTCGGAAGAACAACCGGGAGTTCCCATAGACGACGTCGAAGAGGTGTCCAACTATGTCCGGGCTATGAGCCACGGGCTTTCGCGCCTTCGCAACGATGGTTTTCCTCTGTCACTACGCCTGCTCCGGGAGATACACGCGGTTCTGCTTTCGGGAGCCCGGGGTAGCGACAAAACCCCGGGAGAGTTTCGTCGTAGCCAGAACTGGATCGGCGAGAGTCGTCCCGGGAACGCCACCTTCGTACCTCCGCCACCCAATCTGCTGCCCCAACTTCTATCAGATCTCGAGGAGTTCCTGCACGAACCGGGCGTCCCCGTACTCCTGAAGGCCGCCTTCGTCCACGTGCAGTTTGAATCGATCCACCCCTTTCTCGATGGCAACGGCCGGTTGGGACGGCTGCTCGTCACCTTTCTCCTCTGTTCACAAGAGGTCCTGATCGAACCTCTGCTCTACCTCAGTCTCTTTTTTAGAACGCACCGAGACGAGTATTACGATCTCCTTCAGCGGGTGCGGCTCTCCGGGGAGTGGTCGGAGTGGGTCGTATTCTTTCTCGAAGGCGTTCGTGAGACTTCCCAACAGGCGTTTCAGACGGCTCGGCGCATAATCGAGATTACCGACGAAGACCGCCGGTCTATCGAGAGTGCCGGCCGCAGGCGCGGCTCAATGTTGCAGATACACGAGGCGTTCAGGAAGCGGCCGATCATGAGCGCCGGCGAGATTGCAAAAAGCACGCAGTTAACTGCACCAACGGTGAACTCCTGCGTGGAGACCCTGACCGAGATGGGTCTCATCAAAGAGATTACCGGCAGGAAGCGAGACCGTCGGTTTGTCTATGACCGGTACTTGTCGACGTTGGACCGTGGTGTAGGCTGATGGGACACTTCCAGCAGGCGGTGTACTCATTTGATACACCCATCGACTCACAGGGCGCTCCGACCGCCTCTCCACCTCTTCCTTTCTGGAGGCGGGACGCTTCTGGAGGTAGACTCTCGCTCCGGGGCCGGCGCCGCTTCGCCTCGGCGTGTTCCTCCCGCTCGCTTTGGTCGCGGTCCGGTACACGCCTTGCTGCGATCGAGTATCCCAGCCGAGGGGCACCGAACCTGCAAGTGGTCCAAAGGGCCGGTGAGGAGCGAACGAATCTGTGATCGGTTACTCGTGCCGGCGCTCGGACTCGAACCGAGACACCCTTGCGGGCGGCAGATTTTGAGTCTGCTGCGTCTACCAATTCCGCCACGCCGGCTGAAGTTGCGCGACCCGGGGCCGGGTATCGCCGGGGCCGGGTATCACCGCAGAGAGTAGAGCTTCGGCTGCGGCAGGTCAATGCCTTGCGCGTCGGTGGAGCCGGCCTCATCCCGAGTGCGCGCCCTCCCGCGCGTCGTCACCGAGACACCCCGGAAGATGAGAAACCGCACGCGCCCGCCCGTGCGCCGCCACTGAGACACCCCGAACAAGGAGCAACCGCTCCACGTGCCCGCGGGCCGACCTATAAGCTTGCAGACACGTTCAGCGGGCCTACAGCCAGCCGCGCTCGGCGGCAAAGGCAATGGCCGCCGCGCGGGTATCGACCCCGAACTTATCGAATACCGCACTGATGTGCGCCTTGACTGTCCGCTCGGTAATGCCGAGCTCCTCCGCGGCACTTCGACTGGTGTGTCCGCCCGCAATGGCCCGGAGCACCTCCGCTTCCCGTTCGCTCAGCGGGGAGGTGTCCGCATGGGGACTGCGTTCGCCTCTCCGAAGGTGGCCGGAGATGGAAGAGGTCCTTCTCCCCGGGCCTCCCCGGGCCGACGAGGATAGCGCTCGTGCAAGGAGATCCGGTTCGAGGAGCATCTCCCCCCGGGCGGCGGCTTCGACCGTTCGCAGCAGGACCTCACGACTCATGTCCTTGAGTAGATAGCCCCGGGCGCCGGCTTCGAGGGCCTCGCGCATGAGTGCATCCTCATCGTAGGTCGTCAGGATGATTACGGCCTGTCCGGGCGCATGGTGGAGAATCTCCCGGAGAGCCGCGATGCCGTCCATCCGGGGCATCCGTATATCCATGAGCACGACATCCGGACTGTGACGCTCCACGTACGCGACTGCCTCCTGCCCGTCGGCGGCTTCCGCCACCACGCACATGCACGGGTCGGTCTCCAGGAGTACCCGAATACCCTGTCGAACCATGGTGTGGTCGTCCGCAATGACAATGCGAATTCTCTCAGACATGGGGCGCGTCGGCCTCCTCGGGCAGGGAGGGCATGCGGATCTCAACTGCCACGCGCGTGCCGCTGCCGGGCTCGCTCGTGATCGAAAGCTCACCGCCAATGCGTTCGGCTCGCTCGCGCATTCCCCGTATCCCGTAATGGCCGCTTTTCGGCACACGATCCACATGGAATCCGCAGCCCGTATCCCGGGTCTCGATCAAAAGGTGCCCGGCCTCATGAGCCAGAGAGATATGAACCTCCTCGCACTCACCATGACGCACCGCGTTGTGGACCGCCTCCCGAACAATATCGGCAAGCTCGGCCAGTATCGGTTCGGTGAGGTGAGCTTCCTCCGTGTCGCCGATTCGCGACGTGAAGCGAACGGGCCGACCGTGTTGCTGTGTGAGCTTCTCGGCGAGACTGCGGATGCCAGCCTCAAGGTCGGATCCGACTCCTTCGGCGGTGTACCCTTCCCGTAGATCGTCAATCACGCGGCGGGATTCAGCGAGTGTGCTCCGCGCCTGGTCAATGGAGGCAGCCAGGATGGTGCGGGCGCTGCCGGTGTTGCCGCCGTCGATATGCGCCTCCGCCGCCTGTATCTGCAGGATGATACCGGTCAGTCCTTGCGCGAGGGTATCGTGGAGGTCACGCGCCATCCGCCGGCGCTCATCTTCCCGGGTTCGCTCTGCGGCCCGGCGTGCATACCCGGCAATGCGCCGATTGGCGTCCGCGAGCTCCCGGGCAAGCTCCTGGGCTGACTCTCTGGCCCTGGCCTCGCGGACGTACAGCAGAATGACGACGATCACAAAGCCCACCGTAGGCGTTGCTGCAGCGATCCATGGCACGGCGCCGGTTACCCCTTCGAAGGCCAGAATGAGCACCAGACCGACGAGGCCGTGCCAGCCCGTGGCGAGTATTCGGACCCGCCGTGTCGGTGCTGCGGCAATGGTCTCGCCGCACATCCAGGCGGTGAGAGTCACGATAGGGCTTGGAGTGCCGGCGGCGACTCCGATGAGCACCAGAAGCACGGTTTGCACGGCGTGGTAGGGGATTGCCCAACCGCGGAACCCCCGCAAGTGGACGAGGGCGTGAATCGCGAGGAGCAGAAGTGCCGGGCCGGCGCGCCGGAGGAGCTCCGCGAAGGGGCCGGAAAGAAGAGGTCCGAGGATCGACACGATCGCCACAAGGATGAGAAAGGCGAAGAGCGCCACTGGATAGCCTTCGCGATGCATACTCCTGAGTGTAACCGCGCTTTCAGCGCCACGCTATTGTCCTTTCGGACCTTGTCCCTTCGTACCATCTCAACAGACCAATCGGCCGATGCGGAGCCGGGTCAGGTACCGCTACTCTCAGCGCATGAAACGGAAGATACACTTCACCTGGAACAGTTCCTTTGTCTGGCTGATGCTCTACGGAGTAGCAGTTCTACTCAGTAGCGGCCGGGTTTCCCTCGCTTCGCCCGCCTGGCTCGCTCCCTTATTCGCCTTGCGGTTCATCCATACCGGTCCCGGAACGTTGCGCACGCGCCTGACCTGGCTCTTCTTCGTGCTCTGGGCGGCGTTGTCGACCACGTGGTATGGAGCCACGCCGCTGTGGGGCTTGTCCCACTTCATCTTCATGGCGCTGAATGCCGGTCTCAGCCTGATTCCCTATCTCATCTACACGCTCATACGCCGGTACTGGGGCAAGATGTTCGTCACGACCCTGGCATTTCCCGCCGCCGTCGTTGCAGTCGAATGGCTAACCGTGCTTGGCAGCCCCTTCGGAACCTTCGGTGCCGCCGCGTACAGTCAGTACGGGTTCCTGCCGCTCCTGCAACTGCTCTCGGTCGGGGGCATCCTCGTCGTATCCTTTCTCATGGCATGGACCGGCGCAGTTGCGGATTGGGCACTCCAGGCCTCCCGGGAAGGAGGCAGGTGGCTCATACCCACGGCGGCGTGTGCGTTGGTTCTTGCCGCGCTGTTCCTCTGGGGCTCGCTGCGGATCTCCTCCGGCGGTACGGAGGAAACGGGAGTCGCCTCAGAAGCGGCGGAGGAGGCCGAAGCGATCTCCATAACGGGACTTACCGCCGCGCCGGTCTCCATCCAGGAGCTCATGCCCCTCGCAACTGCGGACACCAGTGTCTTCCGACGTCGCACGGGAGATATCCATCGGCACTATCTGGAAGCGAGCGAGGCAGCCACCGCTGAGGGGATCGACCTCCTGGTCTGGCCCGAGCTGGCAGGGCTGGGCACCTACGCGGATGTCGCAGCCCTTACCGAAAGTGCGGCGGCACTGGCCGCACGTAACGGCATCTACATGGTGGTTCCGACCATGGCCCTTGACCCGGCGGGAGAGCGTCAGGCGCTGAACCGGGCGGTGCTCATTGCACCGGACGGATCTATTGCCGCCGAGCACGTGAAGTTCGGCGGGAACTTCATGGAGGGAACCGTGCCCGGCGACAAGACGGTGACCGTCACGGATACGCCGCTCGGCCGCATTGGTCTTGCGATCTGCTGGGACGCGGACTTCCCGCGCGTCATGTCTCAGGCGGGGCGCGAGGAGGTCGACATGCTCGTAGTCACTGCCCGGGACTGGAAGGGCATCAATCCTCTGCACGGCCGGATGTCCGTGTTCCGTGGAATCGAGAACGGAACGACGGTACTGCGACAGGCCGACGACGGGTTCTCCTTCATCAGCGATCCTTACGGACGGATGACCGACGAGGGAAGCGGGCCGATGAATGCCGTACACGGCCGGATCAGACCGGCTTCGGTGTCAACGCTCTATCCGCGCATCGGCGATATCATGGGTCCCGTCTCGACGGTGTTCCTGGCGCTTTCGGTAGCGGCGGCTGCGATCAGAGGTTGGAGAGTCTCTCGATCATCGAAACGAACCCCACCGGCTCTTCTGGCAGCCGACCGCTCCGCATGAAGTGGGTGGCTCGCCGACGCGGCCGCAGGGCACTCAAATCTGGCCGTGCTCGAGCACCCTCTTCATGACGTAGTTGACCAGGCCCATGTCCAGATCGACCGCGTAGGGCGAGACGATGTCGCGGACCGCCTGCCAGTCTTCCGCCGGGATCGGGTCGGCTTCATCGTCGTAGTCGCTCGACAACAGGTCAATCACGTCTCCGAGCACTTCGAGACGCTCGATCGCAATGTAGAAGGGCGTGTCTACGGGCACCGCCCGGGCGTAGAAGTGTGCGAAGAGCTCCTGGACCATCTCCGTCGGCATGCCCGGAAGGGAGTGACTGAAGGCGTGGTCGACCTGATCCTGCAGCGCGTCGGCATCGATCTCCTCTCCCTGCTTCTTGATCCGACGGAGCTTGTGAAGGAACCGTTCCGATGCATGCATTGCCCGCGCAATATAGCAATGCCGGCAGGCGCGAGCAAGGCCGGCGGCTTGGGCGAGGGGCCGTGTTGACGACGTTCTGCGCCCACGCCTACACTCAACGGCGAAACACAACCGTGGCAGCGACACGAAACGAGGAAGGCCGTACGTGGCATCAGTGAATCAGACCGGACCGCTATCTCTTCTCGGCGACTACTCCTTTGACGAGAAGACAGTCAATATTCATCCAAACGATGCCTACGACCTCGGGCTGATGACGACGCGAGAAACGGTCAAGATTTTCGTCGGGTGCACTGTGGAGGAGTTTCTGCAGGGGAGTGTCGAGCACACCTTCGGTAACCTGTACCTCAGGAACGAGACTCGTCTCGGTACGTTGGAAGTCAGTCTCAAGACCGCGACCCGCCTCGGTCGGCCAAAGCAGGTGCGCGTGCTATACTTTTCGGGACAGGAGAAGTACGGGAGGGTGCTCATCCAGCCCGTGCCCGCCAACCCTTGATCCGCACGCCATCGGGGAACGGACCGCCTGCTGCAATACACTCAGAAGTGTCGCGAAAATGATGTCACGTCGTTTGCGTATATCTACGTACGCACTACTCACAATCATTCTGCTCTCTCTGGCGACCGCCTGCGCAACCGGCGGAGGGTTTGACGGCCTCAGTCTCCGTCGCCTTGGCGGTGAGGATACGATCGGCGGTACCGCCGTCGTCCTGGCCGTTTCGTTCGAGGAACCCGGCAGGCGTCTCGAGCGCCTTGCAGCCGTAGCCACGGCCTATCTGGATGCCGACCGCGGCGATGACGCGCGAATCCTCCTGGACTACCTGCGGGACCATGAGACCGAAGGCGTCGAGGCGCACGCGCTGGCCGACACGCTGGCGTCCGTCGGTCGTGGCTACGCGCGCCTGGGCGACGCCGAAGCTGCTGCCGCGGTGCTGGACCGCGCCCGGCGCGCAGCCTCCCGCATTGCCGCCGAATCCTCCCGCGTCGCGGTTCTTGCGCGGATCGTAGACGCCGCCTTCCTTCCGACTCCTACCCTGACCGAGACGCTCCAGGCAACCATCCAGGAGGGATACATCATCCAGGACTTCGCTCTGCGGGCGGACTTCCTTCTGGACTTGCTCGAGCGCTACGGAGGCGCGGAAGTCCTGGGAAACGTCAACGCCTTGATCCAGCAGGCCCTGCCGGCCGCGAGCAGCATTGCCGATCCCTGGGAGCGAGCTCTCGCTTTCGCCCGAATTGCCCGGACGCAACGAGCACCGGAGGGCGAGCTCACGGATGCTGCCGGCGAGACGTTGCGGCGCAGTCTCAGCGCCGTCGAAGGTGATGCCGAGATTGCCAGCGGAACCCAGGCCCTCGCGGCACGGCAGCTCATCTCGGTACTCGCAGATCTGAACCGGCGGCCGGAGGCCCTCTCCCTTGTCGATGAGATTCCTCTCGGTCACCTTCAGAGCGCCTCATACGTCGATCTCGCCCGAAGCTACTTCGGCGACGGGATACGGACAGTCGGGTTTCTCATGCTGACCCGGGCGACCCGAAGCGCGTCGCTGGCGGCGACGCCGGCGCGCCGTGCGGAGAGCCACCTTGCCATTGCCCGGGCGTATCACGAGATCGAAGAAGAGTCCCTTGCGGAGTTTCAGCTGGAGCAGGCCCGGATCAATGCGGTTGCGGCCGAAAGCGCCTCTGAGAAGGTTCGACTTCTCGAAGACATTGTCGCGCTGCACCTGGAGCACGACCGTATTGACGTGATGGACGACATTGCCGCCGAGCTGCCCGGAGGTCTTGCCGTTGCCCGGCTGCGCGCACGCGTCTCGGAGTTGCTCCTCGAGCGCGGGCGACGAGAAGAGGGTGCATATCAGTTCAGGGAAGCGCTTGCGACCCTTCGTGCGGCATCCGAGACTGAGCCGGGATTCGCCGTTCGTATGTGCCGGCTTGCCGCACGCCTTGCCGAGATCGACCTGGCGCTGAGTATTGCCGCCTCGATCCCGGATCCCGTCAACCAGATCGATGCATTGGCGGATATCATTCGATGGCTCCCGCTCGGGCACCGTCTCTCACCGGCAGCGCAGGAGACCCTCGCACAGATTCGCACTCAGTAGCGCCGCCGGGCGGCATGTTGCTCGCGCGGTGGGGTGTTCACGTGTCGGCGCCGACGCCCGCGTACGCCCGGGGACGACCGAAGACGCCTGCGGACGCCCGCGCCCGCCCGTGCCCGCCCGGCTCAGTCCGGGCCGATCCGGGTGCCGATGAAGCTCTCGTCGTGGAGGATGCGCCGGAGGTTCTCGATGTCGGTGCCCCGTGCGACGACGACCTTCAGGCCGAGCTCGTAGGCTTTCCGTGTGGCGACGGGGTCAAAGGGCAGATTGCTGCCGGGGGACCACACATCCCCCACCAGGTTGGTGAACTCCGACCAGGAAATGGCGTCGATCGGGGTTGCCGACGGATCGGTCCGGGGATCTGCGGTGTATACCCGCTCGATGTTCGACAGGTTGATGACCCCCTCCGCTCCGAAGCGCTCCGCCAGGAGCACGGCATCGAAGTCGGTGGAGAATCCCGGCTTCCAGCCGGATGCGATCAGAAGGTCGCCGTGGAAGTCGATATCTCCAGTCGGATCGGAGACCACCGGATTCGGGCACATGTCCCGGAAGACGGCGCGGAGCAGGGCGGCGTTGAGCTTTGTTGCGGCCACGCCGATCCAGTCCGCCTCGTCGCTGTTGTCGTCCTCGGCGACCTCTCGAAAGGCCGTCTGGTATGCCCGGGCGGGGGCACCGCCGCCGATGACCAGGATGAGCCGCCGATGCGTCGTCGACACGTACTCCTGGACCACTGCCCGAAACCGCTTGAGGAATTCTGTGTCGATGCCGTCGGGCGCCACGATGGATCCACCCAGGGAGATGACTTTGATCATTTCGCGCTCCTGCCGGGGCGTTATTATATTGCACCTGAACAATGCTGGAAACGGGACAGATGGCACCATGGCACACGATCTGACGAATCTGCTGAGAGAATGGCCCTACGATGAGGAGCACATGATTCGCAAGATCCTCGCCGACGACGGCCGGGAAGTCTTGCAGGTGCGGCTTCCCCTCGGAATAGAGCAGTACGAGCTCGAAGAGCGCCCAGACGGTCTCCATCCGAATGGATTCGAGTCGGTCCTCGATGAGGTGGAGGCGGAGCTCGCGGCGCATGTCGAGCGCGAAGGGAGCGCAGCCGGTTTCGAGGTGGATCACGACACCGCGACTCGTCTCCACGGAGAAGGGCTCCTTTACTACTACCGGTACCTGATGCTCTTCCAGATCAATGACTTCGAGCGCGTGAGCCGGGACACCGAGCACAACCTGCGACTCTGCCGGATTCTCGAGGAGTACTGTCCCATTGAGGAGGACCGGAACGCCGTGCTGCAGTTCAAGCCGTACATCCTGCGGATGAACGCAATGGCTCGCGCCATGACCGCCGTCAATCAGCACACCAAAGGTGTCGCCAGGAGCATTATCGAAAGTGCCATCGACGAGATCGAGAGCCTGGAGGATATCGATGCCGCGGCGTTCCGATTCGAGCGGGTGCGGTCGGTGAACTATCTCAAGTCGGCTCTGGAACAGATCGACGATCAGGTCGGCGATGCGGAAGAGCACCTCCAGCGGCAACTGAGCCAGGCGGTGGAAGAGGAGAATTACGAGCGCGCCGCCGAGCTCCGCGACCAACTCCGGAACCTCCAATGACGCTGCTTGACAAAGCGCTGGTGCATGGTGAGTATACTGCACAGCACTAGCAACCACGCGGTATCAAGTTTGATAACACGACGACGAATCCATCGCATAATTATTCTGACGTTGTGCCTGCTGGCGGTCGGAGCGGCAGCGTATTCACAGGAAATCCGCACTGCCACCCAGTTCTTCGACGCCCTCGCGCAACGATACACGGGAATTGTCGATTACTCCGCCCGGATCAGCATGTCACGGGAAGACGCGAGCTACGAGGGCGACCTCTTCTATCGCGCGCCCAACCAGATCCGGATCAACTTCGATGATCCTGAGGAGCAGGTCCTCGTTTCGGACGGGCGCCTTCTGAAGGTGTACATTCCCGAGTACAATGTTGTTCTGCAACAGGCTCTCGGCGAGCGTTCGGCGAGCGAGGATGAAGGCACCGGTGTGGCCCTGGCAACTCAGGAAGGGCTGAACCTCATGCGAGAGGGTTACAGCATCGCCTATCTCGACTCTCCGGAACCGGTGCCTCTCGAGGAGGGGTCGGACGAGCAGGTGACGAAGCTGCGCCTGGATTGGCGGGCCGCGAGCGAAGGATTTCGTCAGCTGACTCTATCCATTACGGAGGATCTGCTCATCCGGCGCATCGAAGCGGTTACCGTGGGATACGAAGAGATCACCTTCGACTTCACCGACATCGTCCTCAACGAAGGCATTCCCGCGAGTCGGTTCGAGTATGAGGCACCCGCCTCGGCGAACATCTACTCCGACTTTCTGTTCAGGGATAACTAGGCGCGTATATGGAGTCGATCGGCGAGAAACTGCAGACAACCCGAAAGCAGAAAGGCTACACCGTCGAACAGGTGGCCCGGGACACGCACATCGCTAAGCGCTACATCGAGAGTCTCGAGGCCGAGGATTTCGACAGCTTTCCGGGTGAACCCTATCTGATCGGGTTTCTGCGCACCTACTCGGAGTTTCTCGAGCTCGACCCACAGGAGACGCTGACCCTCTACAAGAACATGAAGCTCCAGGAGACTCCCGCTCCCATGGATGAGCTCATCGTGCGGAAGGGACCGCGCCCCTGGGTTGTCGCCTCCGTTGCGCTGGCTATCGTGGCGGTCCTGGGCGTCGCCGCGTACTTCCTGTTCACCGCCGGCGTATTCGACGGCGACCGTGCGGAGAGAGCGGCGGCAGGCGAGCCCGAGGTTGTCCAGCCGGAACCCGCTGAAGGAGATTCCTATCTCCTTCAGGAGGTGTTCCTGGAGCAGCGCTTCTTCGTCGGCGACACGGTATCCGTGCCCGTCGGTGACGAGGCGCAACCGGTTACCATTGAAGCGGTCGACGAGACCGTGACGGTAACAACGCCGCAGGGCGCTCAAGCCGTGAGCCCGGGCGGTGAGGAGACGCTGGACCTGAACGGGGACGGCCGCGGAGACGTGCGGCTTCTCGTCCGGGAGGTCGACCCGGCTTCCAATCCGCCGAGCTCGGTGCTGCGGTTTGATCGGGTTCTGCAGCAGCCGGTTACCTCCGCCGAGGACAGTGAAACCGGCGAGATGGGCGCCTTCATGAACGAGAGCTCGACCCCTGCAATCGGATCGACGAACGTCCCGTCACGCGAGCGGAGTGCCGTAGTCATTCGCAGTGCAGACGCACCGGAGCCGTTCGACGTAAGCATCGATTTCAGAGGGTACACATACTTCCGATCACAGGTTGATGACCGGCCTCGCAGGGAGCAGTACGTGCAGAATGGCGACGCCTTTCAGTCCACCTCCGACCAGGAGGTGCGTCTCTGGCTGTCCAACGCCGGCGCGGCGGAGACCGTCGTTGCCGGGCGCTCGGTTTCGCTGGGCGACCCCGGTGTCGTGGCAAGCTACCTTGTAACGTGGGTGCCGAACCGCGACGGCGGAAACTACCGGCTGGAGCTCGTTCCGCTGTACTGAGGCCGCGCCGCGCCGCGTGCGCCCGTCGCGTCAATCCCTCGTCATGTCGGCCCTCGGCATATCAGAAAACGCATGAAATCCAAACAGACATCCCGCACCTTCTACATTGAGAACCTCGGCTGCGCGAAGAATCAGGTGGATGCCGACATCATGGTGCACGCCCTGGAAGCCGACGGGTGGACCCACGTCGAGGAGCCACGGGAAGACAGCGCCATTCTCGTGAACACCTGCTCATTCATTCGGGACGCCAAGGAGGAGTCCATCTCCAGCATCCTGCAGCTTCGCGCCGCATATCCCGCAGCCACGGTGATCGCGACCGGCTGTCTGGCGCAGCGCTACGGCGCCGACCTGGCTGAAGACATGTCGGAGCTGGACGGGGTGTTCGGGAACCGCGCGCCCGCGCGGATCGCGCACTACCTCACCGAGGACCTTCCGGCAGGGCGCCGGCTCCTGGTCCCCACGGAGCACGGCCTGGAAGCGGGGCGGACGAACCGCTTCTCCTACCCGGGAAGCGCCTACGTGAAGATCGCCGAAGGCTGCGATACCCGGTGCGCCTTCTGCGCCATTCCGGTGATCCGCGGCCGGCTGGCGAGTCGCCGCGTCGGCGACATCGTCCGGGAAGTGGAGGGTCTCCTCGCCGACGGCGCCGGAGAGATCATCCTGGTCGCCCAGGACCTGACAACCTTCGGGCGGGATCTCGATGGGGAGAACCTCATGGGCCTCCTCTCCGAGCTCTCGAAGCTCTCCGGTGACTTCTGGGTGCGCCTCCTCTACCTCTACCCGGAGCGCTTTCCCCGGGATCTCCTCGACCTGTGCGCCGCGGACCCGCGGATTCTGCCGTACTTCGACATTCCCTTTCAGCACGCCCATCGGGAGGTTCTCCGGGGCATGTCGCGCCCGGGGGATGCGGAACGTTTCCTAAAGCTCGTGACTGAGATTCGCGCCGCCGTGCCCGACGCGGTTATCCGCTCGACCTTCATGCTCGGGTATCCCGGGGAGACCGAGGAAGCCTTCACGGAGCTCCACGACTTCATCCGCGCCGCCGCCCTGGACTGGGCCGGTTTCTTCACCTATTCACCGGAGGAGGATACGCCGGCGTATCGATCCCGCAAGATCGGCCCGCGCGTGTCGCCGAGCGTGGCCCGCCGACGCAAGAGTCTCCTGGAGGAGACCCAGGGCGAAATCACGCGGTCGCGCCTCGACCGGTTCATCGGGCGGACCCTGCCCGTGCTGATTGAAGAGCCCGTTGCAGGAGAAGATCTTGCAATAGGACGATGCTTTGCCCAGGCGCCCGAGGTGGACGGTCTGGTGGTCATTCGGACCGAGGACGCGGACGCCGGGAGTGTTCGCCCGGGAGAGACGGTGACCGTTCGGATCCTGCGGCGGAACGGCATCGACCTTGAAGGCGTTCCTGCGCCCTGATATACTCCGCCGCGCTCATGAGCTCACACTCGGACCCGGCGTCGTCGCCACGCCTGTCACCTCGCATCGTCGTCTTTATCGGCGTCTTCTTCGCCGCCACCTCTGCCGTGCTGATCAAGGCGTCCGGCGCGCACCCCCTGGCGATCGCCTTCTACCGGATGTTCTTCGTCTCCATCCTGCTGGTGCCGCAACTCGGCCGCACCGGCTGGCGGCGCATTCGCGCCATGACGCGGAGACAGATCCGCCTCTGTCTCATCGGCGGGGTGTTCCTCGGTTTTCACTTCGCCACCTGGATCAGCTCGTTGAGTTTCACCAGCGTCGCCAGCGCCACGGTGCTGGTGAACACCCATCCCATCCTGGTCATGGTTTTCGGCCTGCTCTTTCTGGGGGAGCGAATCCCCTGGGACGCCGTTGCGTGGATGGTTCTCGCCCTTACCGGAAGCATCTTTCTCTCCCTGGGCGGGCTGCAGGGCGATTCCGGGCAGCTTGTCGGGAATCTCCTGGCCTTCGGCGGTGCCATCTCCGCGGCGGGGTACATGCTCGTCGGACGGGCGGTCCGACAGGACATCGACACCAGGGTCTACACCTTCGTGGTCTACTCCATCAGCGCGGTGGTTCTCTTCATCATGACCATGATCGGCCGGGTGCAGCTCACCGGCTATCCCTGGTTCGAGTTCGCGATCTTCCTGGGTCTGGCGGTCTTCCCGACACTCCTCGGGCACAGCCTCTTCAACTGGGCGCTGAAGTACGTCAAGACCTCCCTGGTCTCCACGGCCATTCTGGGTGAGCCCATCTTCGCCTCGGTCATGGCGCTGTTCATCTTCGGCGAGGTTCCCGGGATCTACACGCTGATCGGCGGGCCCGTTATCATTGTGTCCATCTACTTCTTCACCCGCGCCGAGACCCGCGCGGCCCGGCGCGCCGTCGCCCCCGGTGCGGCTACCGCCCGTGCGGCCGCCGAGGAGGAGCGCACCACCGATGAGTGATGCACCCCGCACCGACTACCTCGCCTCACTCAATGCGGAGCAGCGGCGCGCCGTGGAGCATCACGGGTCGCCGCTGCTGATTCTCGCAGGGGCCGGCTCCGGTAAGACCCGGGTCATCACCGTCAAGATTGCCCACTTCATTCGCGCCATGGGGGTCGATCCCCACTCCATCCTCGCCGTCACCTTCACGAACAAGGCTGCGAACGAGATGAAGGAGCGCGCCGCCGAGCTGAGCCCAGCCGCCCGGGAGGCCATGATCCGCACCTTCCACTCCTTCGGTGCCTGGCTGGTCCGGCGGAACGCTCACCTCCTGGGCATCTCTCCGGGATTCACCATTTATGACGATGATGACTCGGTCACCCTCCTGCGGGCGATCTACCCTGAAGAGAATCGTGGTACCCTGACCCAGTACTACCGGATGATCAGCCGCGCGAAGGACTACGGCCTGGGCCCCGACGACGATCTGTCGGTGATTTCCTGGGATCCGGAGCTTCCCGCCCGGTACGCCGCCTACGAGGCGCGTCTGCGGCAGATCGGTAATCTGGATTTCGGTGACCTCATCCTCTATCCGATCCGCCTCCTCAGGGACGTTCCCGAGGCGAGGCGGCGAACTCAGGAGCGCTTCCGGTACATCTTCGTGGATGAGTACCAGGACTCCAACGTCGCTCAGTACGAGCTGCTGCGCCTCCTCTGCAATGAAGAGACCTACGTCTGCGTCGTCGGTGACGACGATCAGTCGATCTACCGCTTCCGCGGTGCCGAGGTCCGAAACATCCTCACCTTTCACGAGAGTTTCCCGCAGACCGAGGTGGTCCGCCTGGAGGAGAACTACCGCTCCACGGACGCCATCCTGGACGTGGCGAGCGCCGTGGTCGCGCACAATGGGGGTCGTCTGGGCAAGGAGCTCTGGACGCGCCGCACCGGCGGTGCCCGCCCGACGCTTGCGCTGTTGGGCGACGACGACGCGGAGGTGCGCTATTGCATCGACCTGATACAGAGACCGCCGGATGAGGAAACCGACATTGCGAAGGGCGAGACCGCCATCCTCTATCGAACGAATGCGCAGTCACGTCTCTTCGAGACGGCCTTTCTCAGAGAGGGGATTCCCTATCGCATTGTCGGGACGGTGCGCTTCTACGAGCGCGAGGAGATCAAGGACGCCATTGCCTTTCTGAAGCTCGTTGCCAACGAGCACGACGAGGTCGCCTTCCGGCGGGTCGTGAACAAGCCCTCCCGCGGGATCGGTGCCGTCACGGAGACGCGCATCATTCACGAGGCGGTGCGCCGCGGGGGCAACCTCATTGAGGCGTGCACCGACGCCGGGAGTTACCTCGGTGCCCGGGCGGCAAAGGCAGTTGCCGCCTTCACCGCGGCATACGGTCGCATACGGGAGGCTTTCGGCGGTGACACCCTGGCCGGCTTCGTCGACGAGGTTATCAATGCGTCGGGTCTCGGGGAGTATCACGGCCGGCGCGACGAGGTGGCCGGGCCGCAGCGCCTGCAGAACCTGGAAGAGCTGGTGAACGCGGCCTCCATCTATCCGGGCACTACGGAAGGACTGATCGAGTTCCTCGAGAGCATTGAGCTCGACAGCGCCCGAGAAACCGACGACGGGGACCCCGACCGGGTCACCCTCATCACCATGCACAACACCAAGGGGCTCGAGTTCGACCGGGTCATCGTGACGGGCCTGGAGGAGGGCCGCTTTCCCCGGGGAAGCGAGGAGTCCGTCGAGGAGATCGAGGAGGAGCGCCGTCTCTTCTACGTCGCGGTGACCCGGGCGCGCCGCGCGCTCCATCTCACCTCGGCGCGGGTTCGCCGGATTCACGGCCGGGTCATGGAGCTCATGCCGTCGCGCTTTCTCCGGGAGATCCCGGAGGAGCTGGTGACCCGGGTCGGCGGCTTCGGCGGTGCCGGCGCCGCCTGGGCGCGCCAATACGGAGGTGGGCCGGGGGCAGCGGGTGCCGCCGTCGGCATTGGTGACGGGGAGTACCCGCCGGGCACCTATGTCTACAATGATGAGTACGGCACGGGAGTCGTAGTGAAGAGCTACTTCAAGGGCCCGAACGAAGTGGTCCTGGTTCGCTTCGAGACGGGCTTCACCGGGCAGTTCATCCCGAAGTACACGCCCCTCGAACGGATCAGCCCGGATTTCTAGGCGCGCGCGGGGCCACGCCGCCCGCGGGAGCGTCCGCCCGCGCGTGCGGACGCGGGCGGAGACGTGCGGACGTGTGCGGGTGCGAGGCGCGAGGGGCCGCGAGAGCGTCCGCCCGCGCGTGCGAACGCGGGCGGCCGCGTGCGGACGTGTGCGGGGTGCAAGGGAGACCACAGTGACGAGTGATTCCGAGGACCGGTCAACGGCGCCGGAGCGGCTCCTGCCCATCATCCGGCGCGCACGAGAGTACCATCTCTACGATGACTCCGGGCGGCGCTACCTCGACCTCTATCAGGACGGGGGAGGCGCTATCCTGGGCCACCGTCCGGCAGGGCTTACGACGCGCATCAAGAACGAGCTCTCCCGCGGTCTCATGGTGCAGGCCCCAAGCCATGCCGAGCCGCGCTTCCTGCGACGGCTTCTGCGCCGGCATCCGGGGTATGCCTTCGCTGCCCTTGTCCCCACAGCCGCCGTACCGGCACTTCTTTCCGAGATTGCCGCTCGCCACGGTCGGGAGGGGGTGCACGTCTTCGACCCTGCGGACCACCCTGCGGACGATCCGGCGGATCCGCTGGAGGACGTCGCGGCGGCTGCGCCGTTGGTGGCGAAGGGGCGTCCCTTCCTGCCGACGCCGGGGGCCACGGTGCTGCTCCCGGTAGTGCCGGTGCCGAGCGGCCTTGGGGTTCAGGCAGTGCTTCTGCGAAGCGGCGGTCCCGAAGGAGACGACCTCTTCCGGAGACTGCCGCCGCCGGCGCCCTTCGCGGTGCGGGCATTCGAGCACGCTCTGGGCAGCCTGGAAGCGGCTGAACGCGACCACGGTGCACCGACCTGGGAGCCCGAGGTCTTGTGCGGTCTGTGGAGCGCCCGCGGGCCGTATC
>CAZZIE010000050.1:19832-27560 GCA_964654185.1 uncultured Spirochaetaceae bacterium
TCTGCGGTTTGCCGGTCCTCCTGAGCGGTACCATGAGGTCTTCCGGCGCTATCTCGAGGCGGGGTACATTGTGAATCCCGGGGTTGCCCGGGCGAGTATTGTGCCGAGAATCTATTCAGAGGGCGAGCGGGCGGGGTTCCGGCGCGTCTCCGAGGAGATTGCAGCCCAACTGCTCTGACTTCGGCGCCGTGGCCGCCCTGTGCCCGCCGCGGCGGCACCCGGTGGAAGGATCGATACGTGCAAGAGTTCCTCACTGAGGGCGTAGTCATCATCCTGAGTCGTCTCGTCTTCGGCGCCATTGCGGCGTTTCTCGCGATTGTTCTGTGGTCGAAGACGCGGGACAGCGCATGGATGTTCGTGGTCATTGCCACGATCGTGGCATACGGAGATGTCGTCTACGCCACCCTGGAGACTCTCGGCCTGGTCGAGGCGGAGCTTCTGGTCGTAGCCGGGGTGTCTCTCTTCCGGGTCGTCCTTGCCAACCTGCCCACCATCTTCTACGCAATCGCCTTCGGAATCATGGTGTTCAGGCGCAATCCATAGCGAGCGCCTCGGGTCCAACGCCTCCAGCGCCCCTCCACTCTCGGGCGTCCCTGCGCACACCGCGCCCCCCGTGCACCCTGTGCCCCCGGCGCATCCGACCAGTTGACACTCCGTGGAAAATGGATACCCTAAGGCAAAATCTTAAACACCCTCAGCGGAGGCCGTGATGGTAGCGTTGCTAGTTGGAATTGTGTTCGTGCTTTTTGCCGTGTATTCGGTGCTGCCTGTGGACTGGTCGTTGCAGTGGGGCCCTGAAGTCATCGTCTTCCTCCAGGGAGGCGTCCCCATTATCGCGCTGTTCATCGGGTTGATCGCCGTGTTTATCGGCATTGCCGACATCAAGGACCGTATCGAAGCGAAGCGGGAAGAGAAGGCCGAGGAAGAGGCCGGCAAGTCCGAGAGTTAACCCTCCGCAGTCAGACGTAACTCCTTTCAGGACAAGCTTTCACTACACGGGCCGACCGCTTCGGTCGGCCTTGACTTTTTTCGGGGCGCGTGCGAATTTACACGCTCGCACGTTGCAGACCATTCAAGGACTATTCGTGATATGAGAACGCTCTACGTCAACGAGAAGCAAATCGAGCGCAAATGGTATCTGATAGATGCCGACGGCGTGACCCTCGGGCGCCTTGCCACCAAAGTCGCGACTCTCCTGCGGGGGAAGCACAAGCCGTTCTACACGCCGCGGCAGGAGCTCGGTGATTACGTGGTGATCGTGAACGCCGAGCGCGTCAACGTCACCGGCCGGAAGCGCCGGCAGAAGATGTACTACAAACACAGCGGATACCCCGGAGCCCTTCGAGAGGATACCTTCCAGACCATGATCAAGCGGAAGCCGGAGTACCCCATTGAGCACGCCATTCGTGGCATGCTGCCCAAGAATCGGCTCGGCCGGAAGCTCTTCAAGAACGTGAAGGTCTACGCGGGGCCGAACCATCCCCATGAGGCGCAGCAGCCCGAGAAGATGGAGATCAAGGAGTAATCAGTGGCAGTTGAACAGTACCTCGGAACGGGACGACGAAAAACATCCGTTGCCCGGGTCTATCTGCGGCCGGGAAGCGGCGGCTATATCATTAACGGCCGTGAGCCGGACACGTACTTCAGCACGCAGGATCACGTCTACGTGGTCAACCAGCCGCTCCAGGCGGTCGACGGCCTCGGCCAGTTCGATATCCATGTGACCGTGAAGGGCGGCGGCAAGGCCGGCCAGGCGGGCGCCATTCGTCACGCTCTGGCCCGGGCACTCGTGAAGTTTGATGAGACCAACCATTCCGTCATGCGAGCCAACGGCTTCCTGACCCGCGATTCCCGCATGGTGGAGCGCAAGAAGTACGGTCAGCCGGGTGCACGCAAGAAGTTCCAGTTCTCCAAGCGATAACGGAGACGGCGGCACCGCCCGCATTCAGCGCGTTACCGAAGCAGGAGCCTCCGTGGAGATCGTTCTCACGGACGGCTCCTCTTTTTTTATCTCCCCGAAGGATCGACGCACCCTCTCCCTGGAAGAAGATGGGATCGTCGACCTTGCCGACCTCAGCGCCAGCGCCTTTCGCCATGAGCTCTCCCGTGCGCACACCAAGGCGCTCGAGCTGCTCGCACGTCGCGAACACACCGCACAGGAGATCATGCGCAAGCTCGAGCAGCGCGGATACCGCCCGGAGGTCATTTCCGAATGTGTCATAAAACTCAAAGACGATAATTCTATTGATGAGACGCGCTTCGCCGCATACTATATAGAAAGTAGATTGCGAAGGTCTCCGCGGGGGCGGCCTGCCGTTGTCGCCGAGCTCGTTCAGCGCGGGATTGACCGTGCGCTGGCGGAGAATGCGGTAGACTCATACGAGGCTGAGCATCCGGGGGCTTTCGCCGAGGCGCTGCATCGCGCGCTCCGGAAGGTCGGGCGCGACACAACGTCGCCGGAGAAGATCGCCCGTCGCCTTGCACGGCGGGGATTCGCAGCCGGCGAGGTTCGCCGCGCCATCGAGGATGGAAACGAAGACCTCTAAATTCAGGGTTTTTGAGTTTACGTTCTGGATAGAATTAATATACGCTTGGGTATCATCCCGGTGTGAGGAAGCGAACAAAGGAATCATGTAATGGCAAAAACCGACAAGAAAATCCGAATCTTCTCCGCCCTTGAAGTTGCGAACATCTGCGGCGTCGTGAATCAGACCGCGATCAACTGGATCAAGAACGGATATCTGAAGGCCTTCACCACGCCGGGAGGGCAGTACCGCGTGTACGCGGAAGACCTGGTCAAGTTCCTGCACTCCCGCGGAATGCGAGTGCCCGAGGAGTTGCAGAGCCTCCTCCAGGATCAGCAGGAGATCCACAGCATTGTCATTGTTGACGATGACAAAGACCTCAACGATCTGATCAAGGAGTACCTCGACAAGAAGTACCCGAACTTCCGGATCCATCAGGCCTACGACGGCTTCGAGGCGGGGCGCGTGATCTCCGAGTCCAAGCCCGGCGTCATTCTCCTGGACATTGACCTTCCCGGGGTGGACGGGCACAAGCTCTGCAGGCAGATCAAGGCAGACGCATCCTTCGGCAATCCTATTGTGATTGCGATCTCCGGTCTGGATGATCCCGAAGAGGAGAAGCAGATCATGCGCGACGGCGCGGATGCCTTCATCCCCAAGCCGCTCGATCTGGAAAAGCTGCCGGACCGCATTGAGGAACTGGTAAGCGCACGCAGCAGTTAGCATCGGCACGGATTCGATCCGGCAGAGGAACCCATGGCACAGAAGGAAGAAACATCCGTTCTCATTGTCGAGGATGAGGATGCGATCCGACTCACCCTGCGGGATTACCTGGAGGCAACGGGCTACCAGGTACTCGTCGCCTCCGACGGCGTCGGGGCAATCAAGCAGCTCCTCGACCACCATGTCGACATCATTGTCAGCGACTACCGCATGAACGTCCTCGGCGGCGACTACTGGATCAAGTTCCTTGAGAAGTACTGCAGCGACAAGACCATCTTCGTTACCAGCGGCTTTCTCAGACCCGAGTTCTCTATACCATTCGAGGTATTGTACAAGCCCTTCGACTATTCCGACCTTGAAGGCATGATTGCTCAGGCGATCGGAGCGTAGTGTCTCCGGCGGCGCTCGACCTGCGGACCCTGCTACGGTCCGTCGCCTGAACAGCGGCCTGAGGAGGAGGAATTCATGGCAGATGCCGATGCCAAAGCCCTGTCGGCACGCATCAGTGGAAGAGTGCAGGGTGTCGGTTTCCGGATGCAGGCGCGCAGTCGCGCCGTTCGCCTTGGGTTGACCGGGTGGGTTCGCAACGAGCCCGACGGCTCGGTACGCGTCGAGGCGGAAGGGCCGGACGACGCCATTGAGAGCTTTCGCACCTGGCTGGAAACGGGCCCGCCGGGCGCCTGGGTCACCAACGTGGACGCCCAGACCGGCCCGGCGGCGGGCCGTTTCAACCGCTTCACCATTCGCTGACGGCGACCCGCCGACGCTCGCGCCCCATCCACCGGTACTGCCGGGGCGTGGGGACCGGCGCCGCAGGTCGCGTCAGTTCCTCACTTCCGAGAAATCGAGTAGAACGCCTCGTGCCCCGCGTAGGAGGCGTTGCCTTCCAGCATGTCCTCAATGCGCATGAGTTGATTGTACTTGGCAAGGCGGTCCGACCGGGACATCGATCCGGTCTTGATCTGGCCGGTCTCAAGGGCAACGACCAGGTCGGCAATGAAGTCGTCCTCGGTCTCACCGCTTCGGTGGCTGACAATGGCGGTGTAACCGGCGCGCTTCGCCATCTCCACGGCCTCGTAGGTCTCGGTGAGGCTGCCGATCTGGTTGACCTTCACCAGGATCGAGTTGGCAATCCCATCCTTGATGCCTCGGGACAGGCGGCGCGTATTGGTGACGAAGAGGTCGTCTCCCACCAGCTGCACCCTGTCGCCGATCTTGTCGGTCAGAGCCTTCCAGCCGTCCCAGTCGTCCTCGGCCATGCCGTCCTCAATGGAGATGATGGGGTACCTGTTCGCCCAGTCCGCCCAGTAGCTCGCCATCTCCTCCGAGGAGAGCTCGCGGCCGTCGGACTTCTTGAAGAGGTACTTCCCTTTCTTGCTGTCGAAGAACTCGGAGCTCGCCGGGTCCAGGGCAATCATGACGTCCTCACCGGGCTTGTACCCGGCGCGCTCAATGCCCTGAATGACCGACTCGATCGCCTCTTCGTTGGAGCCGAGGTTGGGCGCGAAGCCGCCCTCGTCGCCGACGTTGGTGCTGTGGCCGTTCTCTTTCAGGAGCGCCTTGAGGTTGTGGAAGATCTCGGCGGTCATGCGGATTGCGCTGCGGATGCTGTCGGCGCCGACGGGCATGACCATGAACTCCTGAAAGTCCACGGAGTTGTCCGCGTGGGAGCCGCCGTTGAGGATGTTGGCCATGGGAACGGGCAGAACCGATGCGTGATAGGCGCCGAGATACTTGAAGAGGGGCAGGCCCAGGGAGTCCGCGGCGGCGCGGGCGCACGCCATGGAGACGCCGAGAATGGCGTTGGCCCCGAGCTTGTCCTTGTTGTCGGTGCCGTCGAGGGCGATCATGGTGCGGTCCACATCGACCTGGTCGGTGGCATCCAGCCCCTCGATCTCCGGGCCGATCACGTTGTTCACGTTCTCGACCGCCTTCAGAACGCCCTTTCCCATGAACCGCGACTTGTCACCGTCCCGCAGCTCAATGGCCTCGTGCTCGCCGGTG
This sequence comes from uncultured Spirochaetaceae bacterium, assembly GCA_964654185.1. Classification (GTDB taxonomy): domain Bacteria; phylum Spirochaetota; class Spirochaetia; order DSM-27196; family PWMO01; genus CAYFQV01. Next base: position 25,085 of record CAZZIE010000050.1, read on the forward strand.
GACGCGCCGGAGGGTACCGCGGCGCGGCCCATGGCGCCGTCTTCGAGGACCACGTCAACCTCGACGGTGGGATTGCCTCGAGAGTCGAGGATCTCCCGCGCTTCGACGTACTCTATCATGCTCATGACTCTTCTCCTGGGGTCAGTGTTTGGCGTCAGTGTGTGGTGATGCCGAGGCAGTGTCAAGCTGACACCGGCGCGCCGAAATGGGAACCGTCGACCGCTCCGCCGTGAGCTTGACCGCGTTCGGAGGCAAACCTACAATGCCCACCATGCGCTATTCGCGCCTGCTCGCGCACACCTTGCGCACCTCCCCCCATGGAGTGCGCTCGGTCAGCTATCAGCTTCTTGTGCGCGGGGGCTTCATTCGCAGCCTCGGCACCGGGCTCTTCTCCTTCCTGCCTCTGGGACATCGGGTGCTGCGGAACATCAAACGCATCGTCTCCGAAGAGATGGAGGAACTCGGCGGCCAGGAGGTCATGGCGCCTCTGGTCAATCCCCAGGAGCTCTGGGAGCGAACCGGCCGCTCCGAGGCGTTGCAGCAGGATCTGGCGCGCTTCCGAGACCGTAGCGGCAAGTCCATGGTTCTCGCGCCGACCCATGAAGAGGCCATGGTGGAGCTGGTGCGCAACTGCCTGAACTCCTACCGGAACCTGCCCCTTCTCGTCTATCAGTACCAGGTCAAGTTCCGGGACGAGGAGAAGACGCGGTGCGGTCTCATGCGGACGAAGGAGTTCGTCATGAAGGATGGGTACTCCTTCCACCGAACCTTCGCCGATCTCAACAACTTCTTTCCAAAGATGTTTCAGGCGTACCTGCGCATCTTCAACCGCTGCAAGGTGTCGGTCATTCCCGCAGAGGCGGGAGTCGGTTACATGGGTGGCGACCGCAGCTTCGAGTTCCTCATGGAGAGTCAATGCGGCGACGACATGCTCACCATCTGCGACAACTGCGGTTACCACGCCAACGCAGAAATTGCCGTCGGTCGCCGGGAGATCCGGCAGCAGGCGCCGCTAACCCTCGAGAAGGTCAAGACGCCGGACTGCCGGACCATGCGCCGCCTCTCCCGGTATCTCGAGCGTCCGCTCTCGGATCTCGCCAAGCCCATGATCTACCGCACGGGAAGCGGACTGGTCATGGTGGTAGTCCGGGCCGACCACGAGGTGAGTACGGAGAAGCTCCAGCGCGTCCTGAGAGAGCCGGTGAAGGGCCTTGCGTCGCTGGACGCCGTCGAGGATCTGGACCTGATCCCTGGGTATCTCTCACCGATCGGGCTCGAGGATCTGGAAGCCCGGGTCGTGGTCGATGAGGTCGCCGCCGATTCACCCAATCTGGTCTACGGCGCAAATGAGCCGGGATACCACTACGTGAATGGAAACTTCGGTCGCGACTACGACGCCGACCTCGTGGCGGACGTAGCCCGCATTCCGGAGGGAAGCAAGTGCGTACACTGCGGCCACGAGCTCTCCCAACGCCGCTCCACGGAGCTCGGACACATCTTCCGATTGGGAGACTTCTATTCCCGCAGCATGGACCTCTTCTTCCGAGGGGAGCGTTCGGAGAAGGTGTATCCCTACATGGGATCATACGGCATCGGTCTGGGGAGGTTGATCGCCGGCATTGTGGAGCAGAACCACGACGACAAGGGGATCATCTGGCCTGCCGAGCTGGCACCATACACGGGGTTCCTCATGGCGATCGGCCGCTCTCCGACGGTTCGCAGGATTACGGAGAATCTCTACGAAGAGCTGGGGGACCGGGTCCTCTTCGACGACCGACATGAGTCGATCGGCACGAAGTTGAAGGATGCCGATCTCATTGGGCTCCCCTTGCGGATCGTGGTGTCGAACCAGACCATCCAGGACGGGACTGTCGAGGTCACCCTGCGGCGGAGCAACGAGGAGCGACGCATTCCCCTCGATCAGCTGACGGCGGTCCTCGATGAGCTGCGAAAGGAGCCGACAAGTGGCACCCTTTGAGCTTACTGATGAGTTGATTGCGGAAATCATCTTCGGCATGGAAGACCAGAATCACGAATGGTGGGTCGACGCCGACGAGCGGTGCATCGTTTCCGAAGAGGATGTCGACCCTGAAGAGATGGATGCCGCCAATGAGGGTTCTCCGCGGTACATTCCCATTCCGGAGTGGGAACCCGCCGACGGATTCCGTCTGATGGAGCAGTTCGTCGATCAGGTGCGGAACGAGGAGGTGCGGGATCGATTGCGCATCGCCCTCAACGCGCGCCGTGGCGTCTTCCGCCTGTTCAAGGACACCATTGCGGAGTATCCCGCCTTCGAGCGGCGGTGGCACGCCTTCAAGGACCAGTCCATGCGCTCGGTTGTGGCGGAGTGGTACAACGATCTCCGCGTGAGCTGGGGCCTCGAGCCGATCGAGATTCCGGAGGAGCCGCCGCAGGAGCTCCTCCTGACCGACGTCTCAGTGCGAATTCCGACGGAGGAGGACGCGGCGGAGCTCGA
>CAZZIE010000051.1:0-27511 GCA_964654185.1 uncultured Spirochaetaceae bacterium
AGTTGCACATGGACACTGTCGCCCTGCCGCCCGGTGCGGTGGCGTTCCATCTGGTGGCCTGAGAGACGTGACCCGGAGGCTGACGGGGCTCCAGACCGGCCGCCGGAGCCATCAACAATTTCGGCACCAGTTCACGATGCTTGAGCACTCTGTGCCGGGGATGCATAATGATTCCCGTGTCACAAAACAAGGGTACCTCATCCAACCGCACCTATGATTTCATCATGGCGGGAGGTGGCGCCGCGGGCCTGAGTCTGGCATACCACCTCTGCCGAAGCGGCCTCGCGGACGCACGAATCCTCATTATTGATCGCGAGCGCAAGAGCAAGAACGACCGCACCTGGTGCTTCTGGGGCACGGGATCGCCGCCCTTCTCGGAGATCGCTGCATACAGTTGGGACTCGTTTCTCTTCTACAGCAGTGAATACTCCGCACGGATTGCCCTCTCCCCGTACCGCTATTACATGGTGAAGGGAAGCGACTTCTACCGACACGTCATGTCGGATCTGGAGTCCAGAGATAACGTCGACTTCCACTTCGGGAGTGTAACCGGTATCGAAGACGGCCCGGACTTCGCGACGGTCACCGCAGATGAATCCGAGTATCGCGGTCGCTATGTCTTCGACAGCCGCCTTATCCCGAGTGAGTTCCGCGTGGACACCGACCGGTACCATTTCGTGAAACAGCACTTTCGTGGATGGGTCATTCGGGCGCCGCGCCCGACCTTCGACCCCTCCGCGGCAACCTTCTTCGACTTCCGCACGCCTCAGGAAGGAGTCATGCGTTTTGTCTACGTCCTCCCTCATTCGCCGACTGAGGCGCTGGTGGAGTACACCCTTTTCTCGGTGGACCTCCTCTCAAAGGAGGAGTACGAGGCGGGCATTCGAAACTATATTCAGGACGTGCTCCTTCTGGACAGCTACGAGATCATTGAAGAGGAAGACGGGATCATCCCGATGACGGACCAGCCCTTCCCGCGGAGGGGCGGCGAGCGGATCATGCTGACCGGGACCAAAGGCGGTCGCGTGAAAGCGTCCACAGGGTTCGCCTTCAACCGCACCCAGCGCGACTCCCTTGCCATTGTCCGCTCCCTCGAGCAATCTGGGCACCCCTTTGATGTACCCACGGCTCCGGCGCGGTACGAGACCTTCGACGCCATGCTCATAGAGATCCTGGCTCGAAGAGGTCACCTTGGCGCTCCGATATTCGCGCAACTGTTCCAGAACAACCCCATACATCGCCTCCTGCGCTTTCTTGACGAAGAAGGGGGCGTGAAGGAGAACCTGCAACTCATGGCAAGCGTACCGTGGATGCCCTTCATTGGGGCGTGGCTCGCAGTCCGCGCACGACGGGGATTCAGACGATGACGGGCGCCCTCGGGAAGGTATGGGCAGAGGGAATCCTGACGCTGCCCCTGCCGGTCATGATTCTTGGAGCGGCATGGGTGGTCGTCATGATCGCAGTCCCGATCTGGAAGTGGATGCTATCCGACCGGGGTGAACGGATAGGCATATCGCTTGGAGTCATCTTCCAGGCGGCCACCGTGGCTGTACTCCTTGGAACGACCTCCCTGCCGGTATGGCGGCTTCTGGCGGTAATCATCGGGGTTCCACTCCTGGGTTGGCTCGTTGAACGCATTGGTTCGCAGACCGGCATCCCCTTCGGGCGATACCACTACACGGATGTGCTTCAGCCGCAGATCGCCCACGTCCCCGTTATCATCCCCCTGGCGTGGCTCATGATGATCCCGCCCTCCTGGGCGGTTGCTACCATGATCCTTCCGGATGCCCCGCGCTGGCTCACGGCCATTGTGGCCGGGGCCGCCTTCATGGCCTGGGACACCTACCTCGACCCGCAGATGGTGCGGTGGAACTTCTGGCAGTGGGATCAGCCCGGGCGTTACGTGGGCATACCCCTGGTGAACTTCGCGGGATGGTGGCTCGCCGGGACGGTTATCTCCTTCCTGCTCATGCCGGCCACGGTGCCGGTCGCCCCGCTCTTTGCCATCTACATTGTCACCTGGCTTCTCGAGTTGGGAGGTCAGGCAATGTTCTGGAAGCTCCCGGTGTCGGCGGCAACGGGCTTCGTGGCCATGGGCATCTTCGTCGTCCTTACCCTCGCCACCATGTAGCATGCGCCGGCGGCGGTCACAGCTCCTTCTTCCACCGCGCCAGGGTATTCAGCGCCTCCAGGGGCGTCATCGCGTTCAAGTCCACGCTTCGCAGTTCCTGAAGTACCAGCTCGGAGGAGTCGAAGAGGCTGCCCTGGTCGTCGCCGCGGCGGCCTTGCGATTTTCCGGCGTCACCTGTTGCCCGCCCGTCCTCACCGGAGGCCCCTGCGCTGCTTCCGAAGCGTCCTTCCCCGCGGGAGCCCTTCGCGTTGGTCGGCTCCGCGCCGGCGGTCGCCGCACCGGCTGTAGCCGCGGTCCCCGGCAGCACGGCGTGGTCCAACGCCTCCAGAATGTGCTGAGCCCGGGAGACCACGCTCCAGGGCAGCCCGGCGAGCCGTGCAACGTGAATCCCGTAGGAGCTCTTCGACGGCTCTTCCTGCACCCGCTTGGAGAAGACAATGCCCTCCTCCGTCTCAAGGGTGCGCATGGAGATGTTGTAGAGACCTGGAAGATCGAGATCGGTGAGCTCGTGATAGTGCGTGGCAAAGAGCGTCCGCGCCCGGACCGATTCCACCACGTACTCGGTGACAGCGTGTGCAATTGCCAACCCGTCGTTCGTGCTGGTGCCGCGGCCCACCTCATCCATGATCACCAGACTCCGCTCACTCGCATTCCGCAGTATGTTCGCGGTCTCATTCATCTCCACCAGAAAGGTGGACTCCCCTCGTGCCAGATTGTCTGATGCACCGACCCGGCAGAAGACGCGATCCACCACACCAATGTGTGCGCTTTCCGCCGGCACGAAGGATCCGATCTGAGCCAGGATCACAATGAGGGCGGTCTGCCGCAGGAAGGTCGACTTTCCGGACATGTTCGGCCCGGTCATCAGGGCGAAGCGCCGAGCACCTTCGTCGAGGAGCGCGTCGTTGGCGACGAACTCTCCGGGAGGAAGAAAGGCCTCGACCACGGGGTGACGCCCCTGTCGGATATGGATGGTAAGGCCGTCATCCACCTCCGGCCGGACCAGGCCGTGGAGTGTTGAAGCCCAGGCGAGGCCGTGCAGGGCGTCGCTTTCGGCAATCCGGTGAGCCACCTCCTCCAGAAGCGCGATCTCCCTACCCACCCGGGCGCGGAGCTGCAGGAAGAGCTCCCGCTCCATCTCGACCATCCGGTCTTCCGCCGAATTGATCTCCGCTTCGAGCTCAGCCAGTTTCGCCGTCCCGTACCGTTCCGCCGTGCTGAGGGACTGACGCCGCCGGAAGTGATCGGGAACCTGCTCCGCCCCGGCCTTGGTTACCTCGAAGAAGTACCCGAGGATGCGGTTGTACTTCAGCTTGAGCGAGGAAACCCCACTTGCCGCGCGCTCCTCGGCGAGGTAGTCATCCAGCACGCGGCGACTGTCCTTCTTGAGAGCGCGCACCTCGTCGAGCTCGGTGGAGTAGCCCTCGCGGATCATGTTGCCCTCGTGGAGCACCACCGACGGGTTGTCCAGCAAGGCGCTGCGCAGAAGCTCCTCGAGCTCCCGTAGTCGGGCGTCCCCCTCTTCGCTGCCCGTCAGGCCGTCCTCGAACCACGACGGCAGCAACTCCGCAACCGCGGCCGCCCGCTCCAGGGACACCCGGAGCGCCACCAGATCCTTCGCGTGAGCCTTCTCCATGGCGACCCGGGCGGTGAGGCGCTCAATGTCCAGCACATGCCCCAGCTCCTCGCGCACGCGCTGCAGGAGCAGCTGATCGTGATAGAGGTGCCCGACCCGGTCCTGACGACGACGAATTGCCTCCGGATCGGTGAGCGGAGCAAGAGTCCACCGCCTGAGCATCCGCGCCCCCGGCGCCGTCTTCGTCTCGTCTATCTGAGACAGAAGCGTTCGTCTCCCCGAGCCGTCCTGCAGATTCCGCACCAGCTCCAGATTGCGCTGAGTCGCATCGTCCAGAATGACGAAGTCTCCCTCCCGCACGATCTGGACACTGCGCAGATGGGTCAGGACGCTTCGAGCTGTATCCTGCAGATAGTCGATGAGTACGCTCACCGCCGCCAGGGCGGGCGATTCGTCATCCAGGCCGAAGCCTTTCAGATTGGAGACGCCCAGGATCTCCCGGAGACGCTCCGCGCCTCTCAGCCGGTCGTAGTCCCAGTCCGGCAGGCGGTTGACGAGCATGCCGTCTATCTCCTCGAAGACCGAGAGAAGAACCCCCTCCTCCTCGAGGAGGGACTCCTGCACCAGCACCTCCCGGGGTGACAGGCGCGCGAGCTCCCGGCGAACGAAGGGGACAGCCTCCCCACGGGGATTCGTGCCGACGGCAAGCTCGCCGGTGGAAAGGTCCACAAAGGCTTCGACAATCTGATCATCGAAGGCGGCCACCGAGAGAAGGTAGTTGTTCGCCGTCGCGGGGAGGTAGGCGTCGTCTGTCACGGTGCCGGGAGTAACCACCTCGGTCACTTCCCGGGTCGCCAGCCCGCGCCCGCTCTCGGGCAGCTGGGTCTGTTCGCAGATTGCGACCTTCTTGCCGGCGCGCAGGAGCCGGCCTATGTAACTCTGGGCGGCGTGATACGGGATCCCGCACATGGGAATCCCGTGTCGCTGGGTGAGGGTGAGGCCGAGAATGCGGGACGCCTCATGGGCGTCCTGTCGAAACATCTCGTAGAAGTCGCCGAGTCTGAAAAAGAGGATGGAATCGGGATGGCGGCGCTTTGATGCGGCGTACTGCCGCATCATGGGCGTCTCATCGTGTCCCGAAGCCATTACCCGCCGGTCGTCTGGCGCAGCCGGTCAAGGACCAGGTCGCTGATGTCGACGGCGGAGCTCCACCACTGCAGACCCTCGGTGTCCCGGCGCAGCACGATCGTGTACCCTTCGCTCTCCGCAACGAACTCAATGGCGTCGAGGAGTTGCTGAAGAAACTCATCCGAGACCAGACTCTCCTCGCGTGCGTCGAGCTGCCGCTGCCGCCGCGCCGCAAGATCCTGGAGGAACTGCCGCTGTTCGACGATCTGCTGGTCCAGCTCGTCGACACGCTCTTCGTCGCCGCGCTCCTCCGCTGCGGCACGCCGATCCTCCAGGCGCTGCAGCTCCCGCCGGTGCGACTCGATTTCGGACTGGTACTGCTGCCGGAGATTCTCGAGCTCCCGCACCTGTTGAGAATCCCGGTAGAAGGAGTTGTACACCCTCGTAATATCGATCACCGCGACGGTGGTGAGTTGCTCCGCCGACGCCGCGACGCCGACCAATGCGAGTACCACCAGCACTACCATTCGCTTCACTGCGGACACGTCATCTCCTCCACAAAGTACTTCCCGCTGCTCATGCCGGCTCTCAGTTCCCGCGGCCGGAGCCCAGGAAGTCGGTGCTGAAGGACAGCACGAAGTCAATGCCTCCGGTTTCGCTGTCGTCGGGATTCAGGAGCGAGCCCTGCTGCCATTCGACCGCCCCGTTTCTGACCTGGAATCGCTTCGCAAGGTAGAGGCGAATCGGGAACTGCGGAACGGTGAAGCGGAGCCCGGCGCCGAAGCTGAACTTGAAGTCCTCAATGCCCATGCTCCGGAAGCTGTCCCGCTCGTTCCAGACCGCCGCGGCGTCGAAGAACTGGTCGAACCAGACGATGTCCTCGGCGATCGGGGTACGGAGCTCGAACCAGTTACCCCAGAGCACCTCGTTGCCGGAGTCGAAGGGCCACCCCCTCGCCATTGTCATGCCGTCCAGGGCAAGAAGGTCGGAAAGCGCCGCCACCTGCGCTCCCGGGGCGAACTCCTCCTGCCGGTCGTCCGCAGGTACCCAGAACTGCGGCAGGACGAATGAGAGTTCTGAATGCAGACCACCGACCAGCTTCCAGGACCAGTTGTCGAAGAGATCCCAGTTGAAGAAGGTCCAGAAAAACTCTCCCGTCGAGTCCGTCCGTATGAAGTGGCGGTCCCCGAAGAGGAAGCCGCCGGTAAAGGTCGCGGACTGATCCAGGTAGTACCCCGACGAGGGGCTCGCGACCAGGTCGCGGTCGTCAAGGGAGAGACCCAGGGTCCAGCTGTTCTGGAAGTTCCAGGTCCCCAGATTCTCGCGGATCTGCGGGTCGAAGGGACGCTGTGTAGCTTCGTCGTACGTTGCAAAGCCCGCGGCGGTGCGAATACTCGTCCGGGTCGAGAAAGTGCCGATACCGGTGGGAAAGCGGTACCCGGTGTTGCCACCGAGGGAGATCTCCCAGTCGGTGTAGTCCATCAGATAGGCGTCGGGAATCGCCGAGAGGTCGCCCCCGGCGTACTCGTAATCGGTCACGAGAAAACTGTCGACTTGCTCTTCCGTCGGGGCGCCGCACTCCGCGGGCCACTGCCGGCCTTCCTTGAACTCCCGACCCGAGCAGCTCCCGCTCTCCACCGTGGTGTCCGACGCGAAGACGTATGCCCCGGTGAAGGGGTCCGGCACGGCGTTGGCATCTCCTTCGCCGAAAACCGGCGAGAGCACGTCCTGGGGGATGTCGTCCTGGATCTGACGGTCGAGGTCGGCGCTCACGCCGGCGGACCAGCGCCTGCCGAAGAGCCAGCGCTCACCGAAGTTGAACCCCAGTTGCTGCCGCTGCGGCGAAATGTTGAGCTGCGCGCCGATGGACTGCCCACGCCCCAGAAAGTTGCGATCCTGCCAGCTGAGCTGGCCGGTAACGGGAAACTCGCCCTGCACACCGGGGTTGAAGGAGACACCGAAGCGGATGTCCGCCGTGTTCGCCTCTTCCACGTTGATCACCAGATCCACGAGCCCTTCAACGCTGCCTTCGGGTGTCTCCGGCGTGATGTTCGAGAAGTACTGCAGATTGGAGAGATTGCGAATTCCCTGACGAATCTGTGAGGCGCTGAAGACGTCGCCGACCTCGAGGGGAATCTCCCGACGGATGACGTAGTCCTTCGTCTTCTCATTGCCGCGAATGAGGATGTCTTCGATATGAGTGCGGCTGCGCTCTACGATATTCACTGTGAAGGAGACCGTGTTCTCCTCTTCGTCGCGTTCCTGTTGCCGGGTGATCGAGTTGAAAATGTATCCGTTCTGATAGTAGAGATCGGCCACCTGCTGGAAGTCCGCCTCGAAGCGGGTCATGTCCAGGGTGTCGCCGGGGTCGAGGGTGATTCGCTCGCGAAGCTCCTCATCGGAGAAGATCTTGTTCCCGTCGAAGTCCACGCCGCCGAAGACGTACTGCTCCCCCTCCTCGACGAAGATCGTCAGGGTGAGATAGACGCGGTCATCCTCTTCATCGCGGCGCCGCTCCCGGTCGATCTCGACCACCTCCGCATCTATGAACCCGCGAGAGCGGTAGTATTGCTCGATCGCCTGGCGGTCCTGCTCCAGAGTCGATTCCTGGAATACGCCGCGGTTGAAGATCGACTGGGACTTGCTCTCCATGACGCCGCGAAGGGTGCTGTCCGAGGCGAAGGTGTTCCCTGAGAAGCGGATCTCCTCAATGGTCACCCGGGCGCCCTCGTCGATCTGGAAAACAACATTGACCTCGTTCGCCCCTTCGATCTCCTCGACATCACCGGTGACGTCCACGTTGGGGAAGCCCTCGGAGACGTAGGTATCCTGAATGGCCTGCTCATCCAGGCGAACCTTGGATCCGGTCACAATGTCGCCGGGCTTGAGCACAATCGCATCCCGGAGCTCACCGTCCCTGAGCGTACGGTTCCCTTCGAAGACCACGTCGCGCACGAGAGGACGCTCATCGACTTCAAAGACAATGACGACCGCCTCACCGTCCTGGGCGCGAACCGCCCGGGGCACAATCTGCTCGAAGTAATCCAGGGCGTAGAGGCGCCGTTGCAGGTCCAGAAAGACCGAGTCGGTGAAGTTCCGGCCGATGAACTGTTCGGTAATGCCTTCGAGCTCGCTCCGGGAGACGGAGGTAAGCCCTTCAAAGCGGACATCCACAATGGGTTTGCCCTGGTACCACGCCTCCTCCTGGGCGAAGAGTGTCCCTGTCAGCAAGAGAAGTGATAATGCGATGAAACAGATGCGTCGCATGGTTGCTCCTTGGCGGTTCCTTGTCGCTGCGTTGCTTCGTTCAGTAGGAGAACTCCCACGAAAACTCGAACCTCGTATCGGTCACGAAGAGCGTCTCGGGATTGCGCGGCGCGAACGACCAGTTCAACAAAAAGAACGGTGTCTGCCACTCTATCCCAATTTCCGCGCCGAACCCAACGTCGCCGACGTTGACCAGAGCTTCCTGGTTCGGTGCCGTCTGGCCAACCTCGAAGAGCATCTCCAGAAAGAGGTCGGATCCGACGTACTTGCCGAGGAAGAGCGTCGTGTTGTTGAGGTACTGTCCGAAAGAAGGCTGGGGGCTGTCAAGTGGCTGCTGGGTACCACCTGCCCCGGTGACCACATTTTCGAGCACCTGCGTCCGCACTGAAAGCAGGTCGAGACCCAGGAGGTCTCTGAGTCTGTTCTCCACTCGGCTCAGCACCGCCAGCTGGAGGACGTCGGCGGGCAGGAGCAGGGCCGAGGACACATTGATGCTTCCGTCATCCCCGCTCGCGAGAAACTCCTGACCCAGAATGCTCACGATCTCCTCCGTCGTGAGGGGGGGGCTCGACTCCAACCGGGGGGTGAGACTGCTCAGGCGCTCCTCCTCCACAATGAGAAAGATGCGAACGGGCCCCTCCGCGGAGACCTCGCGCACCTCCGCGCGCGCCTGAAGACGCGGGTCGAAGCCCTCCTCCGACTCGTTGAAGATAATGCGCCCCTCCCGAATGAAGAAGCTCCGGTCGAAGTAGTAGATCTCCCCGCCCTGAACGTTCACGGTCCCCTTCACCGAGTACTGTTCCGTGGCCGACCGGGACGTAATGTTCACCGTCTGTCCCCGTTCGGCGAAAGCACGCAGTACCGGAAGATCCCGGGAGGGCCAGATAAACTCCGCCCGCCCCTGGGTGGTAACCGACACATCCACGTTGGTGACGGTGTCGTCGGGCAACTCGATCGCCAACTCGGGATCCCCGAGTGTGATCGACGTGGCGAAGACAACAAGATCACCCGTGACGTTCGTGACTCCGGGCGTGCCCTGAATCTTCAGGCGCCCCATGGCCCGCCCTTCGGCAATAAGATCCGCCGAGCGGTAGTCGATTGGTACGCTCTGCCCGGACTGGGTTGCCACTTGAAATCGATATTCGTCGACGTTCCACCGCTGGAGCGTTGCGGAACCACTGAACTCCGCACCGCCGTCCTCAATGGTCGAAACCTGGAGCGGATTGATCGTGAGCACCTTCTCCTCGAAGATCAGAAAGCCCTCCGCCGGCCCCAGATCACCCGGCACGTAGTCCATCTCTCCCATCACACCGGACGCGCGAAAGGTGCCGTAGAAGTCCGGGTCGTTCACCGGACCTACGATCCGCAGGCTGCCGGTGGCCTCCCCTTCGGTCAGGCGAACGGTCCCGAAATCAAAGACCCGGGTGAGCTCCGCCGCGTTGAAGTACGCTTCGGTCAGCGTTGCCTCGAGATTCCCCGCCTTCAGGCGCCCCTCGCCGTTGAATTGCAACGGTAACGGCTCCGACAGGCCCAGCACGAAGTCGCCGTTGCTCATGAACTGTCCGCTTATTGACTGACCGGGCCCTCCGCTCAGCTGCACGTCCCGCTCCGACCGGGTCACTCCCAGCCGCCAGCGGGTAGCATCGATTCCACCGACCTCAATGCCGTCCAGGATAACTTCGCCCTCGAAGGGAGCGAAAGAGAGGTCGGAGAACGCGAGGGGAAGCGTCTTCCGGGCGAACTGTCCCGTTGCGGTCACCTGGATGCGCCGCGGCTCCAGCACGGCCTGGTCTTCGTAGAGGACGTCGAAGCGCGCCTTACCCTCATCGAGATCGAGGGCCCCCGAACCGTTGCGCAGTCGCGTGGTCGAGTAGGTGAGCTGCAGGCTGTTGACCTCGATGGTGCGCGGATTCGCCACGACGACCCCCGACGCGGTGAAGGTATCCGCATTGAAGGATGCGTCGCTGGTGTTGAGGCGCATGGAGATGCGAGGCTCCGCCGGGACGTCCTGGAAGGAGAGCTCACCACTCACGGAGCCGCGAACGGGATCCACATCGAGGCGGCGCAGGCTCGTACCGGAGAAGCTGATTTGGCCGTTGGCGCTTCCATTGACGTAACGCCCCACGAGCTCGTACTGCTCCGCGTTCTCCTGACTGGAGAGGGCCATGGTGAGGCGGTATCCCTCTTCCATGCTCCGGAGTGTCCCCTGACCGGTGATCTCGGAGTACGTGTCGCGGTAGGTCAGCCCGTCAAGGCTCCCCCCCTCCGGTCCCAGCCGGGCGTTGGTCGTGACGACGAAGGGGCCCGTCGGAGCGGCTTCACCTTCGACGCGCACTCCTCTCAACGTGGCAGACCAGTCGGTGACGCTGCGGGCGACCCCCGTTGCGTCCAGAGAGACGCGGAGTGGTGCGTCCGGATCGGCGAGATTGAACCGATCCGCCTCCGCCCGGAATAGAAGCCCGCCGGTGCGCAGGGCGTAGGCCCGGACGACGACATCGTTGTTGACGGTGACCACGCCGCTCCGTCCGGTTCGATAGACCCCGCGTACGTCGAAGTCGCGCTCCTCCGTGCGCAGAGTGCTTGACACCCGGTACACCCCTGCGGCGAGCGCGTCCGCGCTGAGTCCTCCCCGAACCGTCACGCCGGACCAGTCAAGGGTCATGTCCTCGACGGTAATGCGCTCCGGCGTTGCAGAGACGGCGGCGTAGAGACTCCGCGACGCCTCCTGCCGGTCGTAAACGGATAGAAACGGCACGTCGAGCCGGTAGCCGCCGTCCCGAAGCGCCAGCGCGCCGCGAGCGTTCACACGCAGCCCGGACAGCTGCCCGATCTGTTCCGGAAGAGCTTCGACCACCTCCGTACCGCGGAAGGTCCGGTACGCACGCTCCAGAGATACATCAATGAGTCGCAGGTCGGCGACGATGCGCTCCCCATCGGCTTCGGCACTATTCCCGGCGGGGATGGTGGCCGTGGCGAGGATCCGCGAGGTGCCTCGCGACGACAGCGCGGCTTCGAGTCTCGCTGTTATTGTTCCGTTGCCAACGCTCCCGCTGCCAACGCTCCCGCTGCCGAGTTGCGCCTGGAGGACCGCGTCGTAGATTGCAGCCCGGCGATACACCAGCGTGTTCGCCGTCGCAGAGATTGTACCGGCCGGCGTTGATTCCAGCGTCAGATCACCGTAGACGGGCCCGTACCCGGCGTACCTGAGTCCCTGCAGGGAGAGGATCCCGCTCAACCCTATCGGTGAGAAGGCCACACGCCCGGTGAACGACGCCGCACCGGCGCCCTCCCCGCGAACTCGCGCATTGCGAATTTCCGCAGCTTCTTCATTCCCTGAGATGTTCACGGACACAATGGTGCCGGGAGGAGCTTCCGGATGGCGCGGCTCCGCAGAAAGCGCCGCCTGATAGGCGACCGCTCCGGTCGCCGTATCCACCGTCAGCATTCCCGAACCGCTCAAGGGGGAATCCAGCCAGGGATCCGCCGCTTCCAGGGCGCCCGCCAGGCTCACCGCTCCGGCCGGCACGAAGCCGACCGCCTCGAAACGCGCCTCCAGACGGCCGCTCCGGCGGTCGTACACCGCCGCGACATCGAGGGGGGCACGATCACGCACTTTGCGCACCTCTATCGCAGTCGGCGAGAGATCCAGGCGAAAGGTCTGGGCCGCCGCCTGAAAGAGCCGGCTCCGGGATCCCATCAGCCCCACCGTCGCGGTCCCTTCGCGAAAACCCGGGCTCACGCTGCCGTCCAGGGAGACTCTGGTTTCGATCATCCCGAGAGAGCCCGGGACCAGAGCGCTTTCGGCGCGGACCACCCCGTCCGCGAGGACGTCGAACTGCGACTCCCCGAGAGAGAGGGCAAAGGAGGCGTCCTCCAGCAGATAGCGATCGTCCCCATCCCGGTAGGAGAGGGACACCTCGCTTCCGGACAGAACCGCTTCCGGGAGGGCGGTCCCCGCGTCCCGACGGAGCAGTGTGGATATGAAGCGCACGACATCGGCATCGCGGTCGGTCCTGATGTTGATGTCGACGCCGTTGACATCGATCTCATTGACAGCCTGGTCGAAGCGCCCCCTCACCAGTTCCCAGAGCCGATAGGTTACCCGGACTCGCCCGATCTCCAGGAGGACCGGGGGCTCGCCGCCCACACCGTGGATCACCAGCTCATCGATTTCGATTGCCCGGAAAACGGCCGGGGACACACGGGCGTACGAGACGGGCCGGTCAAGCCGCGCCTCGAGTCGGGAGACGGTCTCCTCCTTCAGAGTGAGAAACAGCTCCTGCGTCGCGCGATGAAGCGGCACAGACGCGGCAAAGAGCGCCCCGAAGAGAAGGACGAGGAAAGCTATTTGAGGGAAGCGAAGCGTAGGCAGTAGATGGGCGTGTCTCACGTATCAACCCTGGGTGGAACGCCGTGACAGGCGTCGGCAGAAGCTATAGTATCACAGGACCAAATCGGTCCCCAAGGTGCTCGAATGGCTGGTACGCGCGACATACTCACTGGTTTCATCGTGTTCGAAGGTCTCGATGGTTCCGGAACCACCACACAAGCGAAGGTATTAGCTGCACGCCTGAAAGAAAACGGGTACACCGTACATCTTACCGCGGAGCCTACGGACGGGCCCATTGGCACCATGATACGCGACGCTCTCCACCGGCGCACACCCCTGGAGACGACGACTCTCGCGTACCTCTATGCGGCGGACCGCTACGAACATCTCTGGGGCACTCGCAACTCCATTACATCCATGCTCCGGGAGGGCCTGGTCATCTCCGACCGCTTCGTCTTCTCCTCGCTGGCGTATCAGACCACCTACGCGCCGCAGGAGCTGGTGGAGCAACTGAATGCATCCTTCCCCTTTCCCGAACACCTCATCTTCGTGGACGTTACACCGGAGACGGCGGAAGAGCGGCGCGCCGACCGGGCCGATCCGGATATCTTCGAGCACCTCGATTTCCAGCGCACCGTGGCCGGGAGGTACGAAGAGGTCCTCGCCGCCTGTGCGGGCACCGGCATGAAGATCCACCGCATTGACGGCGCGGCCACCCAGGAAGTCGTAGCGGAACGCATTTGGGAATCCCTGGGGATTGCGCCGATAAATGAGGTATGAGGCGCTCTCTCCGCGTATTCATTGCCGCCCTACTGCTCGGCTCCGTGGCCGCACAGCCACTCCTGGCGTATCGGCTCATCTACAAGGAGCAACTGTACGAGCTCTACCGCGTACAGATGTACCAGTACCCGCAGCGCATCCGTGAGAACATCTACTGGCTCGAACAGGCCCTCAAGGCGGACTTCGCCAATCCCCTCAACGCCCTCGCGGTCATTGAGGATGAAACCGACTGGGAGCGCTACCGTGAGCTCTTCTGGATGCACCTCAACCTCAAGCTCGTCGAGCTCTACCTGCGCTGGGCGACCCAGTACACCAAGCAGGTGGCCTACTTCTACAACTACCCCTGGAAGGATGAGAACCTCGAAAGCCTGGACCGCGCCGAATACCTCATGAACCAGGCCCTGTACTACTGGGAAGAGGCGCAGCGCTGGTCGGCGCAAGCGTGGGAGCACCGGGGAGTCCACCTGGAAGAGATCCAGTACTGGGCCGATGAGAACTACCGCATTGAGAACGACGACCTCGACTACCAGGCGATAATCCGGCGCCATCTCGACCGCCTGCAGGAGACCCGGACGACCTTTCAGGAGATGGGTCCCGGAACGTACTGAGCGGGCCTCTCCGCGGGGTCGCGGGGTAACCCGGCGGGCCGGACGGGCCGGCCGCGGACGATCGCTCCACACTCGTCAGCTTCCGTCCCTCCGAATCAGCATTGCATCTCCGTATGAGAAGAAGCGGTAGCGCTCCCGGATCGCCTCGTGGTAGGCGTTGAGCAGCCGTTCCCGGCCTGCAAGGGCCGAAACCATCATGACCAGTGAAGAGCCCGGCGTGTGGAAGTTCGTGAAGAGCCAGTCCACCGCACGAAACCGATATCCCGGATAGATGAAGAGGTTGGTGCTCGCCGCGCCGGGGCGCACGCCCGCCCCCCCGGGGTGACCGCCTTGCGCCGCGGTGGCCGCGGCCCCGGCGACGTCGTCTGCGCCTTCCCCTTCCCACGCCGACTCCAGAGCGCGGGTCGTGGTAGTCCCGACGGCAACGACGGTACGACCCTCACGCCGGGCGCGATTCACCGCATCCGCCGTCTCCTTCGGGATGGTGAAGTGCTCCCGGTGCATCTCATGGTCCTCCACCTCCTCACTTCGCACCGGCGCAAAGGTGCCCAGGCCGACGTGGAGGGTGAGAAAGCGCAACTCGAAACCGCGATTCCTCAGCCCATTGAGGATCTCCTCGGTGAAGTGGAGCCCCGCCGTCGGCGCGGCGGCCGATCCGGGCTTTTCGGCGTAGACGGTCTGATACCGTGTCCGGTCCTCCGCCTCCGGCGGGCGGCGGACGTAGGGGGGGAGCGGTACGGCGCCGTGGCGCTCCAGATAGTCCTCATCGACCTCCTCAGAAAAGTCGATGATCCGCTCCTCCCCCTCCGCCGCAATGACGGTGGCCGACACCCCCTCCGGAAAGTCGTAGACGATCCCGGGACGCTGACGCTTCGCCTTCTGGACGATACTTCGCCACCGGCGATCGCCGGTGCGATCGAGGAGGAGGAACTCCACGACACCGCCGCTGTCGCGGCGCGTGGCCTTGATCCGCGCCGGGATCACCCGGGTGTTGTTGAACACCAGGAGAGCGCCTTCCGGCAGGTGGTCGGCGAGTTTGCGAACGTGGCTGTGATGTACGGTACCCTCGGGCACGTCCAGCACCAGAAGCCGGGAGTCTCCACGGCGCGTCGGCGGGTGCTGGGCGATCAGCTCCGGGGGCACTTCAAAAGAGAAGTCCCTGGTCCTCAATGTTACCGTCTTCCCTGGAATTTCCTGCAGGATCAATCTTCAGATGATGGTACGCCGCGGCGGTCGCGACGCGCCCCCGGGGTGTGCGTTTCAGAAAGCCCCGCTGGATCAGGTAAGGTTCGTAGAAGTCTTCGAGTGTATCAATGGACTCGCCGACGGAGATGGCCAGAGTCTCCGCGCCGACCGGGCCACCCTCGTACTTGAGGATGATGGTGCGCAGAATGCGCCGGTCGTGGTCCTCCAGCCCGAACCGATCGATGTGCAGACGGTTCATGCTCTCAGAAACAATATCTGCGTCGATCCCGCCGTCTCCGATTACCTGGGCGAAGTCGCGCACCCGTCGCAGCAGCCGGTTCGCCACCCGTGGTGTCCCCCGGGATGACTCTGCAAGCAGATCCGCAGCCTCCGCGTGAAGGGTGATCCCCAGGATCCCGGCGGAGCGAAAGAGAATGGACTTGATCTCGTCCGTGCTGTAGAAGCCAAGGCGGACGGTGATGCCGAAGCGGCTGTACAGCGGCCCCGAGACCAGACCCGCCTTGGTTGTGGCGCCGATCAGGGTGAAGGGCGCAACGGGAATCCGGATGTTTCTTGCAGACGGCCCCTGCCCGATGATCCAGTCCAGCTCGAAGTCCTCCATGGCAATGTAGAGCATCTCTTCGATCGCCGGCTTCAGGCGGTGGATCTCATCAATGAAGAAGACCGTTCCCTCGGTGACTGTGGTCAGAATGCCCGCCAGGTCCTTGGGCTTGTCCAGGGCGGGTGCGGACGTAACCTTGAACTCCGCTCCCATCTCGTGGGCCATGATGCCGGCCAGGGTCGTCTTCCCCAGTCCGGGAGGGCCACTCAGGAAGACGTGATCCAGCGCATCTCCCCGTTCGCGGGCGGCCTGGATGAATACGGAGAGGTTGTCCTTGATTGCCGTCTGGCCCTGGAAATCCTTGAGGCGAAGGGGACGGAGGCGCTGCTCAACGCCGTCCTCGTCGTTATACTCACCGCGCAGGAGAGAGGGGTCGCTCATGGGGAGAATCCTACTCCTCTCAGCTCAGGGAGACAATCGCCCGCCGGAGCGTCTCACGCTCCCGCTCCTGCGGCGAGAGCTCGGAGGTCGCCAGCGCCTTTCGCGCCTCCCGGACCGCCTCGTCACTGCGTTTGCGGTCGAAGCCCATACCCACCAGGGCGTCCACCAGGTCACCGCCTTCCGCTCCCGCGGTACCGCCGGCGGCTCCCGCAACGCCCCCGGTGCCCCCGGCCAGGCGTACCACCCCCTGCAACGCCACGATGATCTTCCCGGCGGTCTTCTTTCCGAGTCCGGGTAGACGCGCCAGGGCGTCGGCGTCGGCCGCCTCAATGGCTCCCACGAGGTCTTCCGTCGATGCCGCCGAGAGTATCCGGAGCGCCTGACGAGGCCCGATCCCGGTGACTTTCAGGAGTTGATGGTAGAGCTCCCGCTCCTCCGGGCTCGCAAAGCCGTAGAGGCGCATGGCGTCTTCACGGTGGTACAGAGAAACGAAGACGCGCTGCGGGCCGGACCGCCCCTGGAGCGCCTCCTCCGTCGTCGCGGAGATCTCGATCTCCCACTCGACGCCGCCGGTAGTGAGCCACAAGAGACCGTCCCGGCATCGGGTAACTTCACCGGTCAGGCTGTTGAACATTGCCTCATCCTGTTACTTGTCCATTCCGCTCCGGGTCGTCTGCCGCCTGCCGCCTGCCACCTGCCACCTGCCAGCAACCGCCGACCGCCTGCCTCCTGCCAGCAACCGCCGACCGCCTGCCGGCGGCCGGTGCGACCGTGGACTCTTCCGACTGCACCGCGACGTTCACTTCATGGCCCGGGAGACGCGCTCCGAGAAGTCGGCGTGGTGCGCGTGACAGATCGCCGCGGCAAGGGCATCCGAGGCGTGGTCCGGGCTCGGCCGCTCGGGAAGTCCGAGGAGGAGCCGTACAACCTCCTGCACCTGCTCCTTCTCCGCCCTGCCCTGTCCGACGACGGCCTGCTTGATATCCTGCGGCGGGTATTCACCGGGGGTTACCCCCGCCTGGGTGAGCGCCAGCAGTACGACGCCGCGCGCCTCCGCCACCGGAATCACGCTCTTCGCGTTTTGCGCGAAGTAGATCGCCTCCACCCCGGCGCCGGAGGGGCGGTACTCTGCAATGATCTCCCGGAGCTCGTCGTAGAGCTTGCCGAGCCGCTCTCCGAGGGGCGTTCCCGCCTCGGTGCTGATGACCCCGTGGCCGAGGTGGCGAAAGCGGTTGGGCACCACCTCAATGACGCCGTACCCCGTCGAAGCGAGGCCGGGATCAATGCCCAGGACGACGGTCATTCCTCCGACAGATCCAGGTCATCGGGAATATCCAGGTTCGTCGATACCTCCTGGACGTCGTCGTGGTCGTCCAGATTCTCAATGAGCTTCAACGCCTTTCGCGTCCCCTCCGCATCCAGGGAGACCGTGGCATCGGGGATCTTGGAGATGGACGCGGATTCATGCTCGAATCCCGCCTCCTGCATTGCCTGCAGCACCGTCTCGAAGTCCTCCGGCTCGGTGGTCACCTCAATGGCCTGTCCCTCGGTGGTCACGTCCTCGGCGCCGGCCTCCAGCGCCTGCTCCAGGATCTGATCCTCGGAGTACTGATCCACGGAGTACGCAATGATCCCCTTGCGCTTGAACATGTAAGAGACGCTGCCGTTTTCACCGAGGTTTCCGCCCCCTTTGGAGAAGACGTTGCGGATGTCCGCAGCGGTGCGGTTTCGATTGTCCGTCATGGTGTCGACCATGATGGCGACGCCGCCGGGGCCGTATCCCTCGTAGGTGATCTCCTGGTAGTCGACCCCTTCGAGCTCACCGGTGCCCTTCTTGATGGCGCGCTCAATGTTGTCCTTGGGCATGTTCTCGCCCTTGGCCTTAAGAACGGCCTGGCGAAGGCGGGGGTTCGATTCCTCATCGCCACCACCGAGACGAGCGGCAACGGTGATCTCCTTGATGAGCTTGGTGAAGATCTTGCCACGCTTGGCGTCCTGAGCACCCTTCTTGTGACGAATCGTCGCCCACTTGCTGTGACCGGACATCTAAAGTACCTCACTATGTGGAAATGGTTTATCCTGCCGGCGAGTTCGCACAAGCTATCACTTGCCCCGGAGCGTGTCAAGCTGACCCTCCAGGGCCTCCACAACCTCCGCAATGACCCGATCCAGGAAGCGGAACCCCCGCTCCGTCGCCGAGGCCGCCTCGATGCGGCGCTGCAAAACGCCTCGAAGATCCCGAACGCGCCGAAGTCGCAGCAGCCCACGCACCTCCAGGTCTCGCAGGAACTCAAGAGACAGAGACTCAGGGTCGATGCCGAAGGCCCGCGCCAGCGCCGGCACGCTCAGCCCTTCGCTTGTCCGGAGCCGGAGCATGATGTACTCGAGGAAGAGCTCCCGGACCCCGAGGAGCTCCCAGTCACTGCCACCCTCCGGGTTCCGGCGTCGCCGTACGGCGTGTATTCCTGCGGTGTGTGTCCCGGCAGCATGAAGCCCTGCACCGTGTGCCCCGGCAGAGTCCGTCAGCGCCGCGGCACTCCCGCCGGGGGCGGTAGCCGTCGCAGCCGGCGGCAGCTCCCCGGCGCGGTCGATCCGGAATGTCGACACCGCGGACGGTCCGACGCCGATGTACGGCTTCGCCTCCCAGAAGCGCACGTTGTGGAGACAGCGTTCGCCGGGGCGCGCGAAGTTCGATACCTCGTAGCGCTCGTACCCCGCGTCCAGGGCGGCGCGGATCGAAGCGTCCCACGCCAGACCGGCCGCCGCGTCCGCCCGGTCCGACCAGCGCGAGCCCAAACGGCGCGCAAGTGCGGTGCCCGGCTCCACGGAGAGCGCATAGACGCTGAGGTGGCCCACGCCGTGGCCGGCAACGACCCTCACGTCCTCCCGCGCGGTATTGCGGTCCTGGCCGGGCACACCGGAGATGAGGTCGACGCTGCTGCGATGCGGCCAGCGACGCTCCAGGAGGCGCAGCGCCTTCAGCGTCGCCGTAACCTCACCCCGCCGGCCGATGCGCTTTCGAATGTCCGGAGCGATAGACTGTACCCCCAGGCTCAGCCGCGTCACTGGAGAGGAACGAAGCATCGAAAGGAGCGACTCGTCGAGATCCTCCGGATTCACCTCGACCGTCCACTCCATGCCCGGCGCTCGGCGGGCCATTCCGTACGGCGCAGCCGCCGGATCCGTAAGGGAACGCACCCTCTCCACGGATGCGAGCAGGCGTTCCATTCGGTGCGGTCCGAGCGCGCTCGGTGTTCCTCCGCCCAGATACACGGTCGTCACCACCCCGCCGGGAAGGATGCGCGGAATTTCCCGCAAGTCCTCCTCCACTGCAAGGAGGTACCGATCGAAGAGCTCCGCGTCTCCCGCGACGCCGCTATGGAAGGCGCAGTAGTCGCACCGACCGTGGCAGAAGGGTACGTGCAGGTACAGAGAGAATTCGGACGTGTTCAACGGGTGTCCCGCCAGGCCTCGGCCGGCGGGGAGAGCGATGGAGGAACTCACGGCCCCAGGCGGCCGAACTTACGGAGTGGCCAGTACCTCATCAAGACCAGTGACCGAATGTCCCGGGAGCTTACGACGCCGTAGTCGCGAGAATCCAGGGCGACGGCGCGGTTATCCCCGGCGACGAAGTACTCATCTTCCCCAAGAGTTACCTGATCCATCCGGCCCGCAAGGGGATGTGATCCCCGCCACCCGGCGGGCAACTCGTCGACTCGCACGTCGTAGCCCCGCGGCGAGAGCTCGAACTCGTTGACGAAGGGCTCATCCTCAGCTGTCCGGACGTAGAACGTGAAATCGTCCATCCGCACCGTGTCGCCGGGAACGGCAATGATCCGCCGAATGCTCAGAGAGGCCCAGTCGACCGGATCGTCCAGGGGATTCCCGGCGCGACGCCCCATCGGAAGGCCCAGAAGCGCCCGTCCGGCCCGTCTCAAGAAGCCCGACTCAGAAACAAAGGGGGGCGAAATCGTCACCACGTCGCCCCGGCGGGGCTCCCGAAAGGAGGGCAGACGCCAGTCGGGGGCGGGAAAGTACGCGCCGAATACCACGGGTGTCGCGAGGAGCCGCTCATTCTCGGCGGTATGCGGCTCCATGGCCGCGCTGCCGACTTCATACGTATCAATGAGGAGGCCTGAGACCACGAAATAGAGAACGATGAGGATGACCAGGAGACGCAGGAGGCGCAGGGCGAATCGCCTAAACGGGCGGGGAGGTCGAGGTTTGCTGAAACGTTGTGCTCGCGTCGAGCTCAGCATGGCGGCGGCTCCCTGCAAGACCTATCGAATGCCGCCGATTCGTCCCGGCGGCCAGTAGCGGAACATGGCGCGCCCCAGGACGTTTCTCTCGGCAACCGCACCGAAGACGCGAGCGTCCCGGGAGTTGTCACGGTTGTCTCCCATAGGAAAGATGCGATCTTCCGGCACGTACCAGCCAAGATGCACCCTCTGCAGCTGGGCACGCATGCGTGAATCCGACGGATCCGCCCCATAGAGCACTTCGAGGCGCTCCGCACCGACGTATGCGCTGTCGACGTACCGGCTTCCCTGAACGCTGTCCAGCTGCGATGCAAGCTCTTCGTCTACCTGCAGTCCCAGATCCTGAAAAGCGATTGCCCGTGCCGCGTCATCGAAGGCGTCGTACTGCCCCGCTTCCACCAGGCGCCTGACCGGATAGGACATGCCGGCGAGCTCCTGGAACTCCCCCTCGGAATACCAGCGGCCCTCACCCTCCGGGCGGATCTCAAGGGCGCCCTGCACAGTGCGCAATCGGTCTCCTCCCACACCGACGGCACGCTTGATCAGGAAGTGCGCCCGCGGTTGGCCCGACTCGTCGCGGTCAATATCGACGAGGGAGAGGGTCAGCATGTAGATGACGCGCTGAAGAATGTCGAAGGCGGTTCCCCGGGAGAGGTAGGAGGGATTCTCGAAGATGACAACTTCGGCTCGCTGCGGCTCGGCGAAGCCCGGAAGCTTCCCGATCCCGGGCAGCAGTTCCGGTCCGTACACCACTTTGTTCACGAAGATCCGATCCTGCTGAAGGAGGGTGTCTATCATGGAACCGGAGGGAATCTGATACGCCTGGATGAGATACTGGTTCAGGAGCAGCACGACGAAGGCGGCCCAAAGAAAGGCCTCGATCCAATCGAGGATCTGGTTCTTCTGCCGCTGCTTCTCCCGTTTGCGCAACCGGCGTCGCTTTCGCCACGTCAGAAAGGACTCGGTTCCGCGGACAAGGCCGACGCGCCACGGTGTGTACTGTGTTGCCACGGCGGTGACGCTACCACAAAGGGGTTACGTTGACAAGTAAAGGGGCCGCTCCTATAATTCGCGACCATGCCGAAAAAACGAGGCGCGCAACCCACTTCTGAAGACGAGGCCGTTGTACGGCTTCGCCCGATTTTCGGCGTAGAGCCGCAACGATATCTACCCTGGATCTACGGCGGCGTCCTCCTCGCCGTCCTCTTTGCCCTGCTGGTTCTGCCGGGCCTTGTGAATCCCGGCGCCCGGGTCACCTTCACCTCGCAGCCGGAGGGCGCGTCGGTCTATCTGGAGGGAACACGCATCGGTGCGACGCCCCTCACGACCTTCGTGGATACCGGGCAACGGGAGGTGCGAATCAGCAAGCCCTTTCACGCCCCGGAAACCATGGATATCCGGTTTTCACGCCGCCTCTTCGGAAGCCTGTTCGTTCCGAAGAAGCAGCGTGTGAACGCGGCCCTCTCGCTTCGAGACGGCGCGGCACTGGCAGACGATGCGGCACGACGCTTCTCGGCGTGGTCCCTTGCCGGTGATCAGCACGCGCAGTACCAGTACCCACCGATCATTTCCGAGGCGGTGCAGACCGCGTATGCCGCAGGACCCGAATCCGGCCACGCGCTGTCGGCATCCATGCTGGATCGCACCATGGCGGACGTCCATACCACGGCAATGCTGAAGGACTACGCCCGGGCCTTCCTGATCGACGCGGCCCGTGGCGGCGCTCTGGGGCCTTTCGGCGTAGCCCGGGCGGCCCGGCACGTTGCCGAGGAAATGAATGCCCGCCCCGCACTCGCCCACGCCCTGGCTGCGGCTCTTCCGGAAGGAATGGAGGAGGAGTTGCGTGCCGCCCCCTGGTACGATGAATTCACCAGCGCATACGTCACCCGGTACATCCCCTACACCTCCGAGTCCTCCGGTCGGAACGGACTTGCCCTTGAGACGATTGCCGGATACCGCTTCGTACGCATTCCCGAGGGAACCTTCGTGCAGGGTTTGGATCAGTCGGGCAGTCCCCTTATCTCACCGCCGAAATACCAGCCTCCCATTGTGCGCCGCGTCGGCTCCTTCCTGATCCTGGACCGGGAGGTGACACGCCGGCTCTTTCGGCAGTTCATTACCGAGCGCGCTACGTGGAGTCCGGAGCGCACTGAGGAGCTCCGCGCGGAGGGCCTTGTCACGGATGAGTACCTCGCGTGGTTTTCGGAGGATCCGTCCCGGGACGCACGTCCCGTCACGCACGTCTCATACCCCGCCGCCGAGGCCTTCGCCGAGTGGTTCCAGACGCTTCTCCCCGCAGCCTACAGAGGCGCCGACGTCCGACTCCCCACAGAGGCGGAGTGGGAGTGGGCCGCCCGAGCCGCGGCGGCCTCCCCTGAGGAGGCGGTCTTTCGCGACGGCGGCGCCGACGGACCGCGCGCACTGACCGTGGATCGCGCGCCGAGTGCACCGGTAGCCGACCTCCTCGGCAACGTCTGGGAGTGGACGAGCTCGTGGTATCATCCCGCTTCCTATGCCGCCGCGAAGCGGGAGGCAGATGGGACGCAGACTGTTACAGACGCCTTCTTCGCCGAACAGCCCGGTTATCACCGGGTGGTTCGCGGCGGCAGCTGGGTCAACCCGCCCCGGTCTGTCGGCGTCGTCACGCGCGGTTCCCAGCCGCCGAATGCCTCGACTTCCTTCCTGGGCTTCCGAGTTGTTATAGTCGAGGGAACCGGGCGGTAGCAGGTACGCTCACGGTTACCGATTCTCCCCGAGCAGGACCCGTGCCCAGGCAGGACCCATGAGTAAGAGCGAACAGAGCGATCGAAAGATCATTGCAAAGAACAAGCGCGCCTTCTTCAACTACACCGTTGAAGAGAGCATTGAGTGCGGCATCGAGCTGCTGGGGACGGAGGTTAAGTCCGTGAAGGCGAACCGCCTCTCCTTCACGGATGCCTACGCCCGAATCCGGGGCAGCGAGATGTGGCTCTACGGACTCCACATTGCCGAGTACACCCACGGCAACCTCAACAACCATGATCCGGACCGAGTGCGCAAACTCCTGGCACATAAGAGCGAGATAAAGCGGCTTCGCCGAAAGGTCGATGAACGGGGCTTCACACTCATACCGCTGCGGATCTACGTCACCCACGGCCTGATCAAGGTAGAGGTTGGACTGTGCAAGGGGAAAAAGGCCCACGACAAGCGCGATGCCATCAAGAAGCGTGACCAGAAGCGCGACGAAGCGCGAGAGCTGCGCGAGCGCTACTGATCCGCATTCTCACACACGACCGGGAGAGACCCAATGGCAGACCAGGCAATCCTGGACCGGTTTCTCGAAGAGATGCCGGACCTCATCCACCGCGCCGGGGAGATCACCCGCCGCTACTTTCGGCGAACCGACCTGAGCATCGACTATAAGAGTGACGCCAGTCCCGTGACCGAGGCGGACCGCGAGACCGAGCGCTTCCTCACAGAGGAGATTCGGCGCCGCTTCCCGGACCACGGGATCGTCGGCGAGGAGTTTGGAACGACCGAAGGGGCGGAGTGGAAGTGGATCATTGATCCGATCGACGGAACGAAGGCATTCGTCCACGGCATCCCCCTCTACACGGTGCTCATCGCGCTGACCAGGGGCGCGCGCTTCGTTGCCGGGGCCATCCGCAATCCCGTCACCGACGAGACGGTCATTGCCGCCGAGGGGCGCGGGTGCTTTCTCAACGGTACCCGCACACACCTTCGCGAGGCGCGCCCGCTTGCCGAGGCAACGGTGTGCGTCACCGATTTCGCTGATCTCTACCGACGCGACCCGGACTTCGCCGGACGGCTCCTGTCGACCGCCGGCATGGCGCGTACCTGGGCGGACGGCTACGGATACCTGCTTGTCGCCGCCGGGACCATCGACGCGGCACTGGATCCGATCATGAACATCTGGGACATTGCGCCGCTCGTACCGATCATCCGCGAGGCCGGCGGCGCCATAACCGAGTGGAACGGCGCACTGAGCGACGAGCCTACCAGCGCCATTGTCGCCACGCCGGAGTTGCACCGGGAGATCCTCGGGCTCGGCCCGTCCGATCAGTCCGGTTCGGCCTGAATCTCAATTTCCACCACACCGGCCCGGAGCAACTCCGGAACGACTCGCAGCACGTACTCCGCCGGCCGCCGGCTCTCAAAGCGGAGCTGCATCCCGCCCGCGGGAACGCTCACCCCCTCCGCGGCGGCATTCTCTGCTCCGGCAGCCTCCTCGGCGGCACCCGCAATGTGGCGCATCTCCTCTCCGTCTACCCGAAAGAGGTCCACGACCTCGACCACCTCCGGAGGATCGCTCGCTACCGACACGGTGATCCGGCCGGAGCCGTCCGTGCGAAACGCAACAGTGGTCTGCGGGCGATCGAGAGCGTCCAGGACGACCCTCTCCGTTACGGGCGGCCTCCGCAGATCCTGCTCCCCCGGCACCGGGGGCGGTCCCATGGGTGGAATTGCCGCTTCGGGGACATCGATCGTCTCCAGCGCCTCGCGGTACGCTTCAAAGGCGGGCGTCGGCGCGAACACTTCCGGCACGCGCTCCGGGGCGCAACCCGCTGCCAGGAGCGTCGCTATCGCGAAGGCCACACTCATCACGACCGCTTGAGCTGATGAACCTCTGTTGTACGTACTCATCGATCCCCTATGCTCTCCATGCGTTTCTTTCAGGTCTCCTCTTCAGCCCGCGCCCATGCTCCCGGGCGCAACCTGCCCGAGACTGAAGCTATGCATTGTTGACGGTGCAAACAAGAGGTATTATGTTAAGCAGCCGTCCAAGACAGGGGGTGAACTGGTTTCGACCCGAGAAGACGAGGTCGTACGTTGCAGGTGGAGCGCCCACTCCTAAAAGGCACCAAACGAATAACTGCAGACGACGCAGAATTCGCACTGGCTGCGTAAATAGCGGCCACGGGTACCTGAGACGCCGCTCTGAGGCTTAGGCTACCTGACACAAAACCGGAGCTTGCCCGTCCCGAGCGTTCGGACTCGGTCGGGGACACTTTTCCGGACTCAGCGAGGTCAGGCGGGTCTCTCAGCCGATGCCTCGTGAAACACCAATGAGAGACTAAACCTGTAGAAGCGTACGACACGCTCCCGGGGACGCGGGTTCAATTCCCGCCACCTCCACTCCCTCCTGCGCCGCGCCGGCGACACCGGCCGGCCGGGCGCTGGTATCGTTGCAGCGGCACCCGCCGCCGCAAGGGCGCCCGCATTCGGAGCAGCACCTGCTGCCGGGTGTCACCCCGGAGGGGCACCCACGACACCACTCGCACATCTCTTCCCGGACGGGGCTCCGAGAAAGCGTCAATTACCAGAACACGGCAATCGCGGTGTTCAGAACTCCGAGTGCGAGCACCAGCCAGGTGCCGAGAGGCCGGGAACGTAGCTTCTTGATGTGCAGAAGCACCAGAACGATTACCACGACCGCCAGCTTGACGGTGATCTTCCAGTGGTTCACGTCGTCGCTGAGATTCAGGACAAAGAGCGCGATCCCCGTGACGAGCTGGAGCGCCGCCGCCCACACCAGAAGCCGGTGGAGTCGCCCCTCAGGAACGCGCAACGCCGCGGCCGCACCTCCCACGAGGGCTGCCAATCCAATGAAATGGAGAAAGCGTAATACCAGTTCGAGCGTCTCCATGAGTATCCTCCCTCAGCCCACTCCCACTCGGATAATCCCACTCTGTTACTCCCACTCAATGGTGGAAGGCGGCTTGCTCGAGACATCGTAGACGACCCTGCCGACCGCCTCGACCCGGTTGGTGATGGTCGCCGAGATCTCGAAGAGGTCGTCGTAGGGGAAGGGATAGACGTCGGCGGTCATGCCGTCCTCGGAGACGACGCAGCGGATCGCCGCAACGTCGGCGTAACCGCGGACATCTCCCACGACGCCTACCGAGCGCACCGGCAACAGAACCGAGAAGGCCTGCCAGATGCTGGTGTACAGATTCCGGGCGTGGAGCTCCCGGATCAAAATCTCGTCGACGGCGCGGAGGGTCTCGCAGCGTTCCGGCGTAACTTCTCCGAGAATGCGGACCGCAAGACCCGGCCCCGGAAAAGGATGGCGCTCCAGTACCGTCCGGGGAACATCCAGGAGGGCGCCGAGAGCACGAACCTCATCCTTGTACACCCCGTCGAGGGGCTCAATGATACGCCCTTCCGCGCGCTTCTGCGCCACCAGGGGGGAGCCGACGTTGTGATGGGTCTTGATCACCCGGGCACTGCGGCCGACCCCGCGCCCCGATTCAATGAGGTCGGTGTAGAGGGTCCCCTGAACCAGGTAGTAGTCGTCCGGCAAGTGCGCGGCGATCTCCCGCTGTTGCACCGTCATGAAGAGATCGCCGATGATGCGGCGCTTCTCCTCGGGATCGGTTACCCCTGCAAGCGCTCCGAGGAACTCATCCGCCGCGTCGATCACATGAAGGTGCTGCGCCCCGGCGTCGCCGAGAGCCTCTTCCACCTGCTCCCGCTCGCCCCGGCGCAGGAGACCGGTGTCCACGAACATCAGGTGTACCTGTTCTGCGGGAAGCGCCTGGAGCATGAGCCGCGCCGCAACGGTGGAGTCGACTCCTCCTGAGACGAGCGTCAGCACCGGGGTGTCCCCGACGCGCTCCCTCACCGCCTCGATACGATCTTCCAGGTAGCGGTCCACGCTCCAGTCGGCGGAGGCCGCACACATCGCGAAGCAGAAGTTCTTCAGAATCTCCGACCCGTACTCGCAGTGGCTTACCTCGGGATGGAACTGGATGCCGATGTGTGGACGATCCTCCCAGGCGACCGCTGCAATGAGCTCGCTGGCCGTGGTTGCGACAACGGAGGCATCCGCCGGCACCTCGATGATGCGGTCGCCGTGGCTCATCCATGAAACGAAGCCTTCGGGAATGTCCGTGAAGAGGGGGTGCCGATCGTGAATCCGGACGGCGGACCGGCCGAACTCCCGCCGGTCGTCCCGGGCGACAGTGCCGCCGGCATCCGCCACCATTCGCTGCAGGCCGTAGCAGATGCCGAGGACCGGAACGCCGAGGTCATACACGCCCGGATCGGGACGCGGCGCTTCCTCGTCATAGACCGAGGCTGGAGACCCCGACAGAATCACGCCCTTCAGCCCCTCCTGCGGCAGCTCATCCGGCGAGGCAGTGCCGGGAAAAATCCGGGCGTGCACGCCGAGCTCCCGAATGCGGCGTCCGATCAGCTGAGTCGTCTGACTTCCAAAATCGAGAATGGCTATCGAATCCATA
>CAZZIE010000052.1:0-27329 GCA_964654185.1 uncultured Spirochaetaceae bacterium
CGGCAACGGGGACGCCGCCCACGGGGGCGCCGTGCCCGGGGACGCCGCCCCCGGCAGTGCGGAAGGGCTTACCAATGAGCGTGCCCGGACACGGGGTCCGGGCACGACTGTTGAGGTGGTGTTGCGGGGCGGGTAGGGTGAGCTCTTCCACCGTACCCGCTGTATCTTCCTGGCCCCTTCCTGCCTAAAAGGCTCCAAACGGCGTCAACCACCCGAAGTAGAAATCCGCCCAGACGTTGCCGTCGATGGTCAGTGCCATGGATCCGGACGGATCGTCGGTTTCCGGCGCACCGTTGTCGTCGTCGTCCATGTCCACGTAGACCCATACAATAACGTCCGTGCCATCCGGTGCGTTGTAGTGCCAGTCCATGTCGGGAAGCCAGAAGGACTCGCCGTTTTCGAACTGTTCGTCGGGGTAGCCCACCGACGCTTCGTGAATAACCTGGAAGGAGCCCGCGGCAAGCGGCTGGTGGTCCGGGTCGTCGTAGCTCGTGGCTTCCGGACCGGTCACGGTGAAGTACGCCGACTTTCCATCCAGGGAATACAGGGGCAGACTGTAGTTCGACTCGTAGTCTTCCTCATCATTTACGTTGACAAATACGGTGCCGCCGAGCCAGAGCTCGCTCCGATGGATCGAGAAGTACTGGTTGCTGTCCAGGGCGAAGGCGATTGGTCCGTTATTCAGCTCGCCTTCAGCATAGTCTTCGTACCCGTAGGGCAGACCGTCATAGTCGCGCTCCAGCCAGACATGGAGGTCGTACCAGGCTCCCGTACTACTCATCCATGGGCGTCCCAAAAACCCGCCTTCCACGCTGCTGTACTCCTCCAGGTAGCCGGTGTACGCGTTTCCGTTGGAATCCACGGTCGTGGTCGACGCGGCCAGAATGTTCTCCTCAAGCGGAATCACCCCCTGGTCCGTGACCGCGAAAAAGAGCTCGACGCCCTCGGTGTAGAGGTCGGCGGCGTCGTTGACTTCAGCTTCTACACCATAGTAGGCCCAGAGATCCTGCTGCGCATCGAAAGAGACAAAACCGTCCTGGATGCTGAAGGTCATCCTACCCTGAAGGTCACCTGGCCGCGGACCTTGATCCAGACCGCTGCCATCCATGTCGACCGCAATGAAGACGTTGTAGTCCGTTCCATCGGTGGCGTACCAGGTCACGGAACCGCCCTGGCCGTCGTCGGTCTGAGCAACCGCGGAGCCGTACCCGTCCCGGATCTCGAACTCTCCGTACGCCACGGGGTCGGCGCAGCTGTCGTCTCCCGGGAGGCAGACGCCGAAACCGACATAGGTACCATTCGGGACGTTTCCTGCGTTGTAGATATCTACCTCGAGAGTCCCGTCACCTGAAGATCCGATCGGCTCGAACTCGTTCTGTGCGTCGAAGCTCTCGGTGATGTCGCCGTCGAGGAGGACGTTTTGACGCATGGAACCGTAGTCACCGTCGCTTGGTCCGGATTGAGTGCCGCTGCCGTCGGCATCTATGAAGATGTGAATGTCGTAGTACTCGCCGTCGGTGCCGTACCACACCTCGAGCGCGCCCTGGTCGTTTTCGTGCTCGGCTACTTTCTGCCCGGAGCCGCTTTGCAGGCTGAACTCTCCCCAGGCAAGGGCGTCCATACCGGGATCGCCGTCGGGGGGTACGATTGCAAAGGCGCACGTGGTTCCGTTGGAGAAGTTTCCGCCGTTCTCCACCCTGACGGTAATGGTGCTGTCGTAGCCGTCGCCGCCACTGTCACCGTAGAAGGGGAAGATCTCCGTTGAGGTGGACTCGTTGTTTGTTTCATCCAGCTCGGCAATGAGATCGTCCGGGTCCACGAACACGCCGATGTAGTAGTCGCCGTCGGGGACGGTCACCGCATGACTGTCGATGTATGGCTGGATCTGGGTCTCTCCGTTTACGTCGACCTGCTTGTTCGCGTCCGCCTGCAGGGTCACGGTGCCCTCGTAGATCTTGTGATCCGCCGCATCCGAGATGACCGGGTCGCCGGAGAAGTAGATGGCATAGTCGGCGGTGATACTCTGGGAACCGGTGTTCTGGAAGACGATCCGGACTCCTATCACTTCCTGTTGGGCATCCTTCAAAGGTTGGACGCTGACGATGTAGAGGTCGGGCTTCGTTGGGGTATCATCCCCGTCGTCTCCGGGACCGAAAAAGAAGGGACAACCGACAAGTAGAACAGTGGCAATCAGCACCACCGTCACTCCCATGACCAGTCTTCGCGCGTTCATATACGGCTCCTCTTCAATACAGGTAGGGTGATTTTCCTACAAGCACAGTATATCGCGGTGCAACCGTTTATGCAGTGATTAATAATAATAAACTTATGTCCCGTAGTCATTTATAATTACTCAGTTAGTAAGGTATTCTCCGGCGTCTGGTGCCGAAGAGATTGCCCCAACCGCGTAACGCTGCTAATCTGCGGCGGTGAAGCGATTTCTGGTTATCTACAACTGCACGGCCGCCCAGGGGCGGGCCGGTGAGCGGCTCCCGGAAGTCGAGGAGTTGTTGAGGTCTCGGGGAGTCGACTTCGTCCTCGAGACTACCGGGTACCGGGGGCACGCCATTGAGCTCGCCCGGGATGCCGCGATAAACGGGTCCTATGCCGGGGTGGTTGCCGCCGGCGGGGACGGAACCTCGAACGAGGTGCTCAACGGCCTCATGGCCGCGCGGAACGCCGGGAGCACACCGCCGCCGCTGACGGTGCTGGCCATCGGGAGGGGGAACGACTTCGCCTACGGAGCCGGCATTCCAGACGACCTCGAGGAGTGCGTTGAAACGCTCGTGTCAGGGAGGGCCGTACCCATCGATATCGGCTATCTGGAAGGGGGGCTCTTCCCGGAAGGGCGGTACTTCGGAAACGGCATCGGCATTGGCTTCGACACAATCGTCGGATTCGAGGCGGCAAAGATGAAGCGCGTGAAGGGCTTCGGCGCCTACCTGCTGGGCGCCTTGAAGACGCTCATCTTCTACTACCGGTCACCGCTGCTTCGCATGGTCACCGACGGCAGGGAGGAGCACCGGCAGTGCATGCAGGTGTCCATTATGAACGGCCGGCGGATGGGCGGTGCATTCTTCATGACGCCCCGCGCCGAGACCGACGACGGCGCCTTCGATCTCTGCATTGCCGGCACGCCGACGCGAAGGCAGATGCTTGTCCTTATTGTGAAGTACATGAAGGGCGCTCAAGAGGGGCACTCGCAGATCACCATGGGGCGCGCCACGGAGCTCCGGATATCCTCTGAAGAGGGGCCTCTTGCCATTCACGCCGATGGAGAGACCGTGAGCGAGACGCACACCGACCTGACGGTGCGTTGCATTCACCACGCCCTGGAGGTGCTCAGACGGTGAGGCGGGCGGTCGTAGACACCGTGATTGCGGTATTGCTGAAGCTGCTGGTCCGAGTGCGCGCCGTCGGGGTCTATCGTGTTCCCCGGAGCGGCCCGATGATCCTGGCGATAAATCACATCAACTTCCTGGAGATCCCGCTTCTGTACACGCTGCTGCGCCCGCGCCGCGTCCTCGGCATGACCAAGGCGGAGACGTGGCACAATCCGGCGTTCCGCATTCTGGCGAATCTCTGGGAGGCCATTCCGCTGCGACGGGGCGTGGCGGACACCCGGGCGTTCAACCGCGCCGCCGCGGAACTACGGCGGGGTGCAATTGTCGGCATTGCCCCGGAGGGCACTCGGAGCCGGCACGGGCGCCTGCAGAAGGCGAACGCGGGCATCATCACCCTGGCGGCGCGAACCGGAGCGCCCATCCTGCCGGTGGCGCACTACGGAGGCGAAGAGGTCTTTCGATCGTTTCGACGCTTCCGCCGGGCCCGGGTCACCGTGCGGGTCGGCAAACCAATTGTGGTGGAAGAGGCCGGTCCGCTTACTCGTGTGCAGCGGGAGGCGTACCTTACCGAGGTGATGACCGATCTGGCACGACTCATGCCGCCGGAGTACCGCGGATACTACGCCGACTGCGTCAGCTCCTGAGCGCTCCCCTGGGTGTCCGCCCGGCGCCGGCCCAGATGAGCCACCGCCGCGTCGAAGACACGATCGAACAGTTTGTCGACCTCACCGGTCTCCTGCGCAGCGAGGGGAAAGGGCTGCTCGTGGGTGTATGCCACCCCCGCGTCCAGGGTGCGAATGTCGAGGAGCGAGTCTCCCCGGGAATCCCGCCAGGAGGCGCGCAATCCTTCGGGGTGGAAGACCGCGTCCTGTTCGAGCCCGACAATCGTCATACGATCCGCCACCTCCCGCGCCTTCTCCTCCCGCAGGTGTCGACGGACGTCTGCGAAGAGAAGACTCGTGAGCACCTCGATCTCATGGCGATCCGCGGTGAGCGGTCGGCTCGAAGGCGTCGGATCAGCGGATAGGGCGGCCGGCACCTCCGTCCCTTCCGGGATTGCCTGATCGGGATCCGTCACCAGCCGCGCCAGGTAGTCGTAGAGCCCGCGGTGTGCCTGGCTGTCGATGATGGCTCTGGACACGGGTGACGCCTGATCCATGAGGGCGCCCCCGCAGAAGAGGAATGTCCGGCTTGCCCGGAAGAGATCTTCCGGATCGGTCATGACCAGGAGCTGCGCAAGAGAAGCGCCGATTGAGTAGCCGAAAACATCGACCCTGGTCTCTTTTCTGAAGAGGGGATGGCCCCCGGCGGCAATGTCACGTACCAGATCCACGACGTCGTAGTAGCTCTGCAGACCCGAGGTGATGAAGCGGTGAGGCGCGAACTGGACGCGGTGACTCAGGGCGGCGTTGACGAAGGTGCTCGAACGCAGGCCCGGGAAGAGGCGCTTGCGCTCCTTTGATACGCCCATCATCTCCCGTGGTGTGGCCCAGGCAATCGGGGCGCGATTCATGTGGAAGGCAATGGGGAAGAGAATGACCGGCACGCCGGTGCGCTCGACCAGCCGATGGGCCCAGGGCAGATACTTTCGCCAGGACCGTTCGTTGAGGCCGTGCAGGAGCAGAATGGCGCGGTCAAAGCGGTCGGATCCGGCACCCGACTCGCCCCTCTTCGGCAGAAACACCGAGTAGCGGAAGTTCCGGTTCTCCATGACGTCGCGGTCCGCCGACTCCAGGTCGTGGGGGAAGTACTTCCGGGAGTAGGGGTTCTGTTCGAGATAGTAGGACAGGAGGGCGCGCAGTGTCGGATCCGTATTCACCCCATCCGCCGGGGGATGGACGCGCCAGTTCGCGGATGTGTAGTCGAAGGACGCACAGGCTACGGCTGAGCCCGTCACGTCCTCCAGGTCGATGTATTCTGCGTCCTGTGTGAAGGCTGCGGCGAGTCGCTCTTCCAGGCGACCGTACGTTCCGGTGTGATGGGGTGCCGTCATTTCGTGTTCTCCCGCCGGCGCTTGTCGTTGCTGCGCTTGAGGTCGGCAATGAGCTTCTTGTGCTTGTTGAGGAGCTTCTCCCACCGCTCAATGCCGCTCCGGAGCTGCGCGGTGGTCTCGAAAAGCGTATCGATCTCGGTCAGCATGCCGCCAAGCCGCTCCTCCGCCTCGTCAGGGGAGTAGTGTGAAAGGTCGTCTCGCAGTACCACGAAGTCCCGGAAGTAGTCGGAGATCTTCTTGATCTGATCGAGGGAGTACCCGAAGAGCTGCAGGTCCTGGATGAGCCGACAGAGGTAGACGTAGTGCTCTCGATAGAGGCGAAAGCCGCCTTCGCTTCGGGCATCCGCCTCAATGATTCCCTTCTCCTCCCAGTGCTTGATGGTGCGCGGGCTCACCCCGACGCTCTCGGAGAGCGCGCCCACCGTGAGGAGATTCGCCGACTCGCCCCCGGAGCCGGCTGCTCGCTCGTCCTGAGGAAGGCCGACCTTGCGCAGGATCTTGGCCACGTCCCCCTCGGCGTAGCCCATGTCGAGGAGCCGTTGAATGTGCGCGACTCGCTCCACCATCCGCTCACTGAAGAAGGGGATACCCGAGGAAGCCTTGCCATCCGGCTGGATGAGACCCGCCTCGACCCAACCCTGCAGCCTCTCCTCGTCGATCTCGGCCCGCTGGGCCAGCTCATTGCTTGTGAATACCGTTCGTTCCGACATGCGTGTTCCTCGTCGTACCGTGTGCACTCGGCAGCGCAGACCCGGTCCCGCCGTTTTCTCGTTCGAGAGCTACGTGAACGTTCTTGCTATATAAAGTATACGTGTACGTTCATGAAAGAGACTACAGGACGTGCACAACCATGTCAAGCAGGCGTCGACACCATGCGGTAGTGCCGCCGACAGGGCGCGGCGGTGCCGCCGACAGGGCGCGGCGGTGCCGCCGACAGGACGTGATGAAGGGAGTCAGCCGTCGGAGCCGTACTTCCTGCGCAGGTCGGTGTATTCGCCTGATGGGATGGTGGGATCCTCGATTGCCCGCAGGAGCCGGGCGGCGGCTTTGTCGGGGGATACAAGGCCGCCCTCGTTCTTGAGCGTGACGAACCTGTCCTTTCGTGGGAAGTGCTCCGCCGGGGTGGCGCGGATGGTGTCCTGCATGGTCGTATCGACGACGCCCGGGGCAACGGCAATGACCCTGGCCGGATTCGGTGTGGACGCCTGCTCCTCCGCAACGGTTCGCGTGAGCATGTTGAGGCCCGCCTTTGCGCTGCAGTAGGCCGACCATCCGGCGTACGGTGACTGCGACGCCCCCGAGGAGACGTTGACGACGGTGCGTGGAACCGTTGCGCTCCTGGTGTGCCGCAGGAATGACGCCGTCATGAGCAGCGGCGCGTTCAAGTTGATGCGAAGATGCCTGTCCAGGGAGTACTCATCGACCAGGTCTACAGGTCCGATCGGGTCAATGACTCCTGCATTATTGACCAGCACCACCGCTTCGGCGTGGGTCCAATCAACCTGCGCCAGGGCGTCGGCGACGGCCTCGGGGATCCTCGTCGCCTCCGCCAGATCGACGAGGACCTCAATGAAGCGGCCGGACGCAGGTGGCACCGCGGACGTGGCCGGCCGGAGGGAGTCGTTGGAAGAGCGTGACATGCCGATGACGGTGTCGCCGCGGTCGATCAGAAGGCGCGCAAGGGCGGCGCCGAGGCCGCGGGAAGTTCCGGTGACAATGTAGTAGTTCATGGGCTGAAGCTACTGCCGCGCCGCCGCATCGTCACAGCTGATCTAAACTGGTGCCGAAATTGTTGATGGCTTCTGCGGCTGGTCGGGGCCGCCCGCGGTCGCGACCCGGCGACTGTACTTTGCGTTGCAGAGTGCCTGAGCGCCAAGCTTGACGTCTTCGGGCACGGGACAATAGCTTCGAAAGTGTAAGCCGAACAGAAAAGTTGATCCAAGAGGAGGATCCAATGCGAAAGTTGACCATCATCGTGATGGCGCTGCTACTTGTCGGCGGCGTTGTGTTTGCTGAGGGTATGTGGCGTGACGGCGTGTATACCGCCGAGGCCGATTCTTTCGACCACGGGTGGAAGAACATGGTGCGCATAGTCGTTGAGAACGGCTACATTGTGGACGCGCACTTCGACGCACTCCCCGAGGAAGGCGACAAGCCCAAGTATCTTGCATCCGTCCAGGGCGAGTACGGCATGGTTGCCAACAGCGACGCGGAAGATTACTGGTACGAGCAGGTCGACCGCGCTGCCGCGTACCTGGTTCAGGCGCAGGATCCCGGCCGGATCGTCCGGCGCGGCGCCGGTGTCGACGCGCTTTCCGGTGTCTCAGTCACCATTATGCCGCACTACGAATTGGCCCAGGAGGCCCTGAGCGGCGCCCGACGCTAACACACTACACAATCCATGCGCAAATCAGGCCCGGATGGGGATGACCCGTTCGGGCCTCTTTTTCACGGCGGCCCGGAATGGGACGGTGAGAGTGGTGTCGCCTGCAGTCGGGCCCGGCGCGCCGCAAACCAGGCTCCAGACGCTATCGAACGGTGACCTGCTGCACCCCGCGGCGCCGCTGCATCGGGTCACCGAATGCGAAAACGCGGAGATGATCCTGCAAGGCGAGGGCGCGTCCGCCGTCGATCCGAACGGTATGGAGGATCCGGTGGGCGTAGAGCTGCAGGGTGCTGTTGCCGCGAATGAGAATCGCATCCAGGTGATCCGGGAGGAGCTCGACGGTAGTCGATCGCCCGCGGATTGTCAGGCCGCCGGGGCCGGCGCCGGCGCCGGCGCCGGGGGCGGCGGTGACGGTGACCTTCCCGAGATGCTCATCCCGGGCGCGGTCGCCGTACTCCCGCCAGTAGGTTCCCGTGGCCTGCAGCGGCTCTGAGAGCCGGGACACCATGGTCCATCCGCGACGCCGGAGCTCCAGGAGTGACCAGGTCCGGCCCGTTTCGTCGGCAATCGTGTCCCGGGAAAGCAGCTCGAAGCGCGCCCCGCACCGGGCGCAGACAAGATCGGCCGGGGCAGGAACGGCGCCGCCGCGGCGCTGTGCCGAGCGCTCCAGGGTGAATGCGCCGTGACACGAGGGACAGAGGTAGAGCACCTCGGTCACCCCCCGGGTGCGGGCGGCGGGAAGCTTCCGCACTCCGGCGCTCACCGTGGCGGCCCGCGCGCTCCTGGTGGAAAGTGCGCTCCTGGTGGAAAGTGCGGAGCGCATGGGGCGCGATCTGCCGGCGTCCAGCGGCGCCGCAGCCAGGCGCCGCATGATCGCGCGGACGTCTTCCGGGGACTTCGGTTCACTCGGCGCAAGAATGCGGGCGCGGACGGGAGTGTGCGCCATGACGCCCCAGCGCGGCCACGCCGCGTAGGTGCCCTCGAGGGCGACCGGTACAATCGGAACGCCCGCGCGCAGCACCAGGTGCTCGAAGTCCGCGGGGTAACTCTCCTCTCCCGTCCAGCTCCGTCCCCCCGAGGGAAAAACGCCGACGGCGCCTCCCCGGTGAACCAGAGACAGACACGCACGCACCGCCGCCGGTACGGACCGGTAGCGATCGACCCGGATCGATCCGATCCGGTCAAAGAGCCGCGCCTTTATCGCCGAGCGATACATGTCGTGGGTCGTGAGGAAGTGTATCGGCCGACGCAGGGCGAGCCAGATGAAGAGCGGGTCGAGGTAGTTGCGATGCGCCGTTACTACGAGGCAGCCGCCGTGGGGCACGAAGCCGTCGGGCACCGATTCGCGGGGTCCGAGCGCGCGTGCGGGGCGGGTTGCCTTCACATCCGCCGCCGAGTCATAGCGTACGCGAAAGTCGAAGTACAACCTCGTCAGGAGCATTCCGAGAAGCCACAGCATGAGGCGATGTGGCATGAGCATGGCCCGCACTTCCCGGCGGTATGCCCGGTAGCGCACACCGAAGCGCGCCGACAGTGCCCGCTCCTCTGCTGCGGCGTAGAGGCTGCACCCGAGGGTCAGGGCGGGCACACTGACGAGCAGGAGGGCGCCGGACCGGAGAAGGAGGGCAACCCCGATCCACAGGAGAATGTACCCGGTGTAGAGAGGGTGGCGCAGGAAAGCGTAGGGCCCCTCCCACACCAGCTCCACCGGCGGCAGGTGGGAGACCGGGAGGCCGCGGCCGTGCCGCCGAAACGCTCGGGTCGCCCACACCATGAGAGCCGCCCCAAGGAGGAGTGGTACGGCGCCGAGAGTGAGAAGGACGTATGCATCGACCCCGATGAGGAGTCGGGGCGCAGTGAGAAGGTGCGGCGTGACCAGGACCACCGGGAGCACGATCCAGAAGAGCAGAACGTAGCCGCCCAGGATGAGTACCCGGCCGGATGATCTCATGAGTCGACGTAGAGATGGATTGCCGGGCCGATCACGGCGCCGGGGATGACGCCGGAGAGGCCACCCCAGAATGCACCGGAGACAATGCTCATCCCCAGAACGGCAAGGTAGCCCGTCGCGCCGACCGAGCCGGTGTCGATCACGCCCATGGGATCGCCCATTGCCAGGGTGATGAACCACCCTGAAGTGGCGATCGCCGCGCCGGTCGCGGTGCCGAGGCCCGCACCCCAGAGGGCGGCGCCCCACCAGGTGTCGGCGCGGTTGCAGATGGTGCGCTCGAACCATTGCGCCATGAACCAGGAGGTCACCACGAAGGCCGCCGTAGACGGCGCGGCAATGACGAGCTTCTCCCAGGTTGCGGCGTCGGCGGTGAAGAGGGCGTCCTGTCCGGTGGCGACGAAGCCGCTGTACCCGTAGAACCACACCGATCCGGCCAGCCCCAGCGAGGCGGTTATCCAGGGAACATACCGGTCAACTTGCTCCTGCCGCGTCATGGCTGGGTCCTGCGCCTGTCCGCCGGGCGGTTCCTGGGCGTTGGCGGGGGTCGTGGCGCCGGCGTGCATGAGCAGGAGTACAACGAGGAAGCCGCCCACCCGTCGCATGGTCATGGCACGCCCTCCACATGTCGGGATGCGTACAGTGTAAACCCGCCGCGGCGGCCGGACAATCCGCGGTTGGGGATCCGTCACGCCTCGCCGAGATCGCGCGCCAGCTCGTCGTAGCTCGCCCTGAGGTCCGACAGGTAGTCGGCAAGTTCATCGCTC
The DNA here is from genome assembly GCA_964654185.1 of uncultured Spirochaetaceae bacterium. GTDB lineage: Bacteria > Spirochaetota > Spirochaetia > DSM-27196 > PWMO01 > CAYFQV01. Next base: position 10,439 of record CAZZIE010000052.1, read on the forward strand.
TTGCGAGCGAAGAGCCCGTCGGCCCCTGCCAGAGCCGCCTCTCCCTTCACGGCGACCAGGTCCATGTGGAGCTGGTGGAGGGAGTTCACCGCCGTCCGCAGGCGCAGTTGAAGGACCTCGCGCCGTCGGTTCAGCTCGCGATAGCTCTGAAGCTGTCGGTCGATCTGCCTCAGACTCGCCTCGTAGTGCCGATGGGTGTCGGCGTGCTCGGCATCTGCAAGACGCGCTTCGACGAGGGCCCGGTCCCGCTCCAGCTCCTCCACTGATATCGATGCCGACGCCCTGCGGAACTCGTCCTCCAGTGCAGCCAGTTTGGCCACCTCCTCCAGGACGTTCTCGACGGCGCGCTCCAGGTCGGCCTTGTGTGCTCCCGCATGCTCGAGGAGCGGTCGCAGGTTCTCCGCGACACGTCCGGCCTTCAAGACCGGGTTGTCGAGCTCGCCGGGGGAGTCCGTGCCGGGCGCGAACGCCGCCCCGGCGGTGGATCGGGCGGCCGCCGCACCCGGTGCTCGGGCTTCGTCTCGTCCGCTTTCCGGACCCCGGTTCGATCCAATGGGGGGCGCCATCTCGAGCTCCCCGACTTCGAGCCCACCGAGCTCCTCGATCTCTTCCATCAGGCGTCGTCCTCGCGCGCGGAAGATGCCGAAGAGAAGAACCACCGGGAAGGCGAGGGAGGCAACGGGTATCGGCGCCCAGAACGGTGCGCCCGTGAGGAGATTGATCATCACCAGATAGAGCGAGGTGGATCCGGCAATGCCGGCAACCAGGCGAAACGCGGAAGCTCCCCGGTGTAATCGGCGAAACGGGCGAAACACCGTGTCCGAGAGCCACGGGCGACTCTCGAGCTTCTGCTGCAGGTGGTCGCGTCGACGGCGGATGATGCCGTGGACGGTCAGCGGGATTATCCAGGCGCCTGCGACGTAGAGCACCCAGGGATGACTGCTCGGGGTTACCAGATTCAGAAAGGCCAGAAAGCCTGAGACGGCACCTGCGGTTGCCAGATGCGTGTGCCATCCTCCGCGGCGAGTGCGGGCTCGGTGCCTGAGCTTGTCCAGCAGCCGTCCGGCCCTGCTGTCCGGGAGCCGGGCGGCGACCGCCGCGCCGCGCTTCCTGCCGTGAAGATCAACGTTGTGAGTGTTGCGTCTGTGGGTGTCCATTCTGCGTGTCCAGTCCCAGCCGGGGGCCGCGGCACGGAGTCCGCTCGCCGGCACACCTATGGTTGTAGAGGGCTCCAGCAGGTTTGGCAAGCTCAATGGACAGGAACCGTGCGACAAAAGTGCAGGACCGCAAAGGAACTCACCGGTGCAGAGGGTCCAGCTCCTCCTCCGCGACGACGTTTCGCTCGATAGCCGTTATGCCGGCTCGAGGCCGGGAAACGCATCCAGCAGGCCGGGAAGCGCATCCAGCACGGTGCGCCACCGCCAGATGCAAGCGGTCCCCTACACCAGGTCGGGCAACTCGGTGAGTTTCCGGATTTCGTATGTAGGTTGCGGGCCATCGGGATTTTCCCGGCCGTCGGGGTTGAACCAGCAGGTGTCTATGCCGTAGCGCACACCGCCGAGGATGTCCGAGGAGAGGCTGTCTCCCACCATCAGGACCTGCGAGCTATCCGCTCCGTCGAAGGGTGCCAGGGCGACATCAAAGATCTCCGGTTCCGGCTTCTGGGAGCCGATCTCGTCGGAGATGACCAGGTGGGGGATGTATGCGGCGAGGCCGGAGTCGGCAAAGCGCGAGCGCTGGACGCGGGAGAGGCCGTTCGTGAGCAGGACGAGGTCCGCCCGCCCCGAGAGGGTGCGAACGACTTCCAGGGCGCCCGGCAGCAGGAAGCTCCCGCGGGCGAGGTGAGCGAGGTACCGGTCGGCCATGACGGAAGCATCGGCCTCCTGGCCCATCTCTTGCAGCACCCGTCGGAAACGTTCTACCGCCAGGGCGGCCTGGTCGACCTCGCCGCGTTCGAAGGCTTTCCAGAGTTCGCTGTTGATGCGGCGGTACGCTGGAAGGTGGTCGGCCTCGCGGTAGTGGAGGCCGAGCTCGGTGCAGGTCGCCGCGAAGGCGTGGGACTCCGCGCGGTCGTAATCGAAGAGGGTGCCGTCGGCATCCAGGAGAAGAACGGTGTACCGTGCCATGCCTACTCCCCCAGTGGTCCGTAGAGGCGCCGGTTCCAGTCCTCGACGACTCCGGAGGCGAGGCGCTTCTGCATGATCATGGGCCACTCCCGACCGAGCGCGCTGAGGGCTGCGGCCTCCTCCAGGAAGTCGGAGTCGAGCGGCGTGAGATAGAAGCCCTCGATGAGTCGGGAGAGGGGCCAGTCGGGATTGGGCCGTTCGACGAGCTTCATGGTCATGCCGGCATGGAGTGGCGCGGTTGCCTCCGGGGCGCCCGGGTCGGGCGCGGTGGCGTGCGGAGGGTCGGTCGCAGACGGCGCGGCGGCAGCCCCACCGAGCTCCAGGATCCGGTAGTACCACCCCGGTGCCGCCTTCTCCTGCATGAGGCGCCCGATCTCGCGCTCCCCGGCGTTGTGGCTGAGCTTCCAGCAGGGCTGCCGCGGCTGGCTCACCTCCACGAGAACGTCGCTCCCGATGCGGTAGCGGTCACCGACGCAGACCGTGCGTTCCGTCAGGCCCCGGGTGGATATGTTCTCGCCGAAGGCGCCGGGCGTCAGGCCGCCGCCCGTCAGGCCGCCGGTCCGGCTGCCGGGGCCCTCGCCGCGGAGGTGCGGGTAGTGCTCAGCCCACATGTCGTAGTGCTCGGAGGCGTAGTGCAGGAGCGCCTTGTCGGGGCCGCCGTGGTTCGGGTCCTTGTGCTCGTCTCCGGCGAGGCCCAGGGGGCCCAGGGCGACGGGTCCGTTGACCGGGTCCTTCTGCGTTGCGCTTACTTCGCCGTTGGGCCCGAAGGGTCGGCCCCGGCCGACCATGACTGCGTTGATGCGGATCTCGTCCATCCGACGAGTATAGTACGAACCGACGGGCGCAGTTCCAGCCGGTCCGGAGCGACCGCCCGCCCGCCCGGTCTTGCGGACGCCGGTCCGGCGGTCCGCCGCGCTCACATTACGTGGTTGTACACGGTGTGCGGGACCCACACCTTGCGGATGCGGTAGTCCCGGCCGACGGCGTTGGTGAGATCGCCGACGGCATCATAGTCAATGGGTACATACTTTCCGTCCGGGAGGTTCGGCCAATCTTCAAAGGTGAAGAAGAGCGCCCCGGCGGGAGGCCGAGGAGTACGGACCAGCGCGACGGCGTGGAACCCCGTGTTTGAGGCTATGGACGCCAGATAGACCGGGATCTGCCAGAACTGCAGGAGTCCGGCGGTAACAAGCGCCCAATCCTCGCAGTCGCCCCCGCCCTTCCGGAAGAACGCATCCGGCGTGAGGGCGGTCTGGTTGGTGAGGTAGCGATACTCCTTGTAGAGGCGCTCCTGGAAGAGCCGGATTTCGTCCCAGTCCAGGTCGCCGTCGCCGTTCGTATCCGCCCCGGCGTAGCGCTGGAGCAGGTCACGGTTCGAGATGCCCGTCACCGCAACAAACTCCCGACGGTTGATCGCCAACCGCGCTTCCTGAAGGGTTGCGAAGGACCGATCAAGGCCGCCGACGGTGTAGGAGCGCGTGCCGCCTCGGGAGTGCCGGTCGATTTGCTCTCCACGATAGAGGATCGGGTCGGACCCGGCCGGGCCGGGTGTCATGTCCGTCATTTTCCGGGGCGGGGCCGTGCGGGCGGGAGTATCGGTCTTCGCCAGCTCGGCAACCCGGGCAACCAGCGTGTCCGGAGCCGGTGTCGGTTCCGGTCGGGGTGTCCAGTCAGCGCCGTCCCGTGCCGCGAAGAACACAATGACCGCCGCCGCCGCGACGAGGCCGAGCAGGCGGGGTATCACGTGGCCGCTTTCGCGGGACGGCGCGGTCCGGGGCTCGGCCGCCGACCCTGGTATGGGCACATGCGTCGGCCCTGTCGCCGGTCCCGGCGTGGGCGCGGCGGCGGGCGTTGAGGTCGGCGTTCCGGTGTGGGAAGGTGCGTGGCCGGCGGGTCCGACCGTGGACCGGGGTCGTGCCGTCCGGCCGGCGGCCGGGGAGGAGGCGGCCGATGCGCCTCGGGCGGGCGTTCCCCCTGCCGTCGGCCGGCGCGACGCCCCGGCGTGCGGGCTCCCACCCGTCCGCCCGCCGTGCGAGGACGGCCCCGGTTGCACCTTCCGGATCGACAACACCCGATCCTCCCGGAACGTGCGCTCCTCCCCTCTCAGGTGGCAGTATGCGCGGAGGTACCAGGTGCCCGCCTGGGAACAGTAGCGGCTCGTGATTTCGATGCGCCGCTCGGAGACCTGGCCGGAGGCGTTCATGTAGGTGATGTCGGCGACGGTCCCGGTCTGCAGGCATTCGAAGGGAGCCTCCGCCTCGCGCGTGGTGGAGTTGTGCATTGCCGCTGCGGTCATACGCAGCGATTGCTGCAAGAACCGGGCCACCCATAACCTACCCGCAACCCTGTTGATGGGTTTCCGCCAACTGAAGCCACAGACGGTGTTTACACGGCCACAGACCCAAGAAGGAAGCCGTGGCCTGTCCGGTGGCACCAAGCCACCACGCTGTAGCGGTTTAGGGGATGCGCCATCAACAGGGTTGCGGGTAGGTTCGGCCATGCCGGGGGGCGGTCGTGAACGGCGGCTGGAGCCGGCGACGTTTCCGTAACCGCCCGGCAGAGAGGGGAGGGGACCCTGTGCACCCGGCGGACCCGGAACCTGAGTTTCGACCGGCGTAACGATGGTTCCGCCCGCCCCCGACGCCACGCGGCAGCGCCAGCCGCCGACCGCGGACCCGCAGCCACACCAGTTGCCTGGCACGAATTCTGCAAGGCTGGTAGGAGCTGCAACACCTGGAGTAGGCTGGAGGCATGGACATGTATCGCGTGTTGTTTTCCTTTGTCGGCAATCGGGATCCCTACGTGGCGGACGGGGCGGACTTCGGCGGAACCGAACCGGCAGGCGAGCGCCCCGGACCGGTGCTCTCCCTTCTGAACGCGCGGAGCTTCGAGCGGGTCGTGCTGTTCTGCACGGGGAGCGAGTACATTGAGCGCGCCCGGTCGGTCCAGGAGATCGTCCGGCAGACCGATCCCGGCATGAAGTTCAACTTTGCCGATATCGAGCTGACGAGCCCCATCGACTATCAGGAGATATTCCGGGAGCTCAAGCGCGCCATAGATCAGTTCATGCCCTCGGTCGAGCATCTGCCGTACAAGCTCTCGGTTCTGCTGGACCCGGGCACGCCGCCCATGCAGACCTGCTGGTTTCTCCTGGTCACCTCCGGCTACCTGCCCGCCGAGCTCCTCCAGGGCGTCCCGGCGCGCTACGCCGGGGGCACCTACCGCGTGCGCACCGTGGAGCTGAACGACGGCTCCTTTCCCCACGTCTTCATTGACAGGGGGTACGATGATGGGTCGCCTCGCCCGGGAGCGCGTGCTACCGCCGGTGAGAGCGGCCGGGCGGCCCGCGAGGCGGAGGCGCCGGAAGACACCGCCCCGGGCGATCTCTGGATCAAGAGCTCGGAGACCCGGGTGATCGGGACGGCCCGGCCGTTTCGCGAGCTCATGGACACGGTGCTCCGCGTATCCGGGTACGATGTCTCCGTGGTGATCCGCGGGGAAACGGGCACCGGGAAGGAGGTCGTCGCCCGGCTCCTCCACGAGGCGAGCCCCCGGCGGGAGGGTCCCTTCGTGGCGGTCAACTGCGCCTCCATTGCGGCAACCCTCGCGGAGAGCGAGCTCTTCGGCCACAAGAAGGGCGCCTTCACCGGCGCCAACACCGACCGGCTCGGGCAGTTCCGCGCCGCCGACGGCGGGACCCTCTTCCTGGACGAGTTCGGCGACCTGCCGACGGAGATTCAGCCGAAGCTTCTCAGGGCACTGGAGGATCACATCATCTCGCCCGTCGGGGCGGATGCGACTCAGAGCGTGAACGTCCGGGTGATTGCCGCGACGAACCAGGACATCGACTCCTTGATCGACGGCGGCGCCTTCCGGCGCGACCTCTACGAACGGCTCAATCAGATCCACATTGTGCTGCCGCCGCTGCGGGAGCGTCCTGAGGACATCCCCTTGCTGGTGCGACAGTTCGTCGAGGAGTGGAACGAGCGCTACCACGAGCGCAAGGGAATGAGCGAGGAGACCATGGGCTATCTCGTCGAATACCCGTGGCCCGGCAATGTACGGGAGCTGCAGAACACGGTGACGAGCCTCTGCGCCATGGGGCGGTCCGGAAGCATCGGCCCCAATCTCCTGCCGCAGAAGGTCCTGCGCCACTTCAATGAGGGACGCAGGGTTGCGCCGGTGAGCGTGGAGATTCCCGATGAGGGAATGGACCTGCGCGCCGTGCTGGGCCAGCTCGAGCGTGAGTTCTACGAGCGCGCCCTGGAGATGACCGACGGCAACGCCGAGCGCGCCGCGCCGCTGCTGGGATTGAAAGCGCCGGCGTTTCGCAAGGCCATGCGGGAGCGCTTCAACATGGCCGCAGAGGAGGCGGGAGAGTCGTGATTGCCCCGCTGCTCCGTTCGTTGCTGGCGCAGCTAACATGCACTGAAGTATCATGGATGCAGCGCCGGGCGCCGCAGTGCGGGGCGCCGCAGTGCGGCGCTGCGCGGGCCGCCCCACGCTGGAGGGAAGCAGTTGGAAGGCAAGCTCAAGCGGCTGGTACATCTCGCCGGCACCGATCCGGGCTTCTACGTGCTGGCGCTGCACGCTTTCGTGGAGTACTACCTGCGCGAAAAGGAGGGGCTCCGGGACATTGAAGCCTTTTCCGATCTCACCTGGGAGTACCGGAACCGGTTGCTGGAACGCGCCGGGGGCAAGTTCATAGATGGTCTGAACTCCCTCTCTCAGCTGGGCCGGCAGCACAAGTTCACCAACAAGGTTCGCCACTCCTTCGACGAGCTCGACCCGGAAGAGGCGGTGGCGGCGACACACCTCTTCATGCGCTTCTGCCTGCTGGTGGGGCTCGGCCACGCCGCGGCGGTGCAGGAGCTCGGCAAGAGTCTGGACGTCTGGCAGGAGCGCATCTCAGTGCTGGAGCAGCGGGCGACCCTGCGGCTCATGCAGGAGCAGTTGCAGGCCCTCCAGCAGAAGAACGCGCAGTTACTGTCCACCGTACAGGACTACGAGCGGGAGCAGTCGAGACTGAAGGGGCTGGAGCTCGAGATAGCGAAGTACAACCTGGAGTTGGAGGAACGTAAGCATCGTCTCGAAAAGAAAGATGAGCGGGTGGACGAGCTTCGGGCGGAACGATCCCGGCTGAAGGCGGAGAAGGCGAAGCTCTTGAAGGAGCTCGAGAAGTACGAAGAGCTCGAGCGCTACATCCACGCCCTCGGCCGCTTCTCCGTGTACACCAAGAGCCGGATGGACTACGAGCAGAGTCTGACCAAGCTGACTCAGGAGCAGCGGGACGCCGTGGATGCGATCAGCCTGGAGCAGAACTTCCTGATCCGCGGCACCGCCGGCACCGGCAAGTCTCTGGTGCTGATCGAGGCGCTGCGTAAGGCCGTCGAGAACCCGGAGCTCGACTTCGGCAACCGCGAGCGGGAGAAGATCGTCCTTCTGACCTTCACGCGCACCCTGGCCAAGTTCGACGCCTACCTCTCCGCGATCAACCGCATTCCCGGTGTGGACACCCTCATCCGCACCGTCGACGCCTACATCCTCCACAAGCTCAAGCTCATCAACGAAGCGTGGCGCATCGACTACGAGCTGCCGCGGCCCCTGATCGAGGAGCTGAACACCCTCGACTTCATGAGCACCCAGGAGCTCACCGTCGAGATAGAGAACTTCATCTTTGGAAACATGATTCAGGACGATGAGTACGCGACGGTCGAGCGCATCGGCATGCGGCGGCGGCTGGGCCACGTGCAGCGGCGCCGCATCTGGGAGATCCGCGACGAGGTGGTCCGCCGCATGGAGGAGTCCGGCCGCTTCAGCAAGAACTACGCCCGCCTCAAGCTGCTCGCGAAGCTGCAAGGGAGGCCCCGGGCCGCGGAGCATCCCCGGGCCGCTGAGCATCCCCGGGCCGCGGAGGATCCCCGGGCCGGGGCTACCGCCTCCGGCCCCGCGGCCCAACCCGCCGCCGCGGAAGGCCACGGTCCCGCGGATCAGCCGGACGCGCAGGATCGCCGGCTCCGGGATGCGCGGTTGCTCTTCATTGATGAGACCCAGGACCTCACCGCGGCGGACCTGGCGGTGCTGCATGAGCTCACCGGCGGGTACATGATCATGGCCGGGGACGTGGATCAGACGCTCTACGGGGTCGTGTCGCCATACGCCCGGGCGGGCATCGAGCTCTCCGGGAAGACGCGGCTTCTCACTACCAACTTCCGGAACACCGTGCAGATCCAGGCGACGGCGGACCGGTTCCGCCGCCTCTCCCCGAAGGGGACCTTCGATCTGGACGTGCAGCCCCGGGCCTTTCGGGAGGGACCGCCGCCGGAGCTCTACACCGCCGAGAATGAAGGCGCACTGCGGGAGTTACTGGTGCGGAAATTGTTGTTGTTCCACTATCAGCTCGGCTACGATCCGGACAACATCTGTATTCTCGCACCGCGGACGCATCAGTTGCAGAGCATCTCCGCGGAGGTGAAGAACCACGGCTTCGAGCCGGTGATCATTACGACTCCGGACTTCGACTTTGCCGCCACCGGCACCCTGCGCCTCTCGACGCTTCACTCCGCGAAGGGCCTCGACTTTCCGGTGGTTCTCATGTACCTGCCGGAGATCGAGCGGCGCCAGGCCTACGATGAGGAGAGCGTGGAGCGCCTCCTTCGCAATCTGGTCTACGTCGGCCTGACCCGCGCCATGGAGAACCTTAACGTCTTCACGGTACCGAGCGGTGATCCGATCATTCGGGGCGTGATGGACGCCTTCGAGGAAAGGCCGCCGCCGGAACGCAGCGCCGACGCCGGCAGCCCTGCTGCGCCTCCACCCGCACCCGGCGCCTGACTCCGGTGGCGTCCTGCGGCCCGCCGCGCTATACTCCCGGCCGTGCCGAATACCTCATCAACGCTGAGCTACTACGACGACAACGCCGAGGAGATCGCCCGGGGCTACGAAGAGGTCGACATGCGCGGGGTGGTCGACCGGGTTGCCTCCTACCTGCCGCCGGGTGGTCGCATCCTTGAACTCGGCCCCGGCAGCGGCCGGGATGCCGCCTGCCTGCTGGACCGCGGCTTCGACATGTACGCCGTCGACGGCAGCGAGCCGCTTCTGGCAGCGGCGGCGCGACTCCACCCGGAGCTCGACGGACGCCTCCGTCACTGCGTCCTGCCCGGGCGCCTTCCCTTCGAAGACGAGACCTTCGACGGGAGCATCTCCCTGGCCACACTCATGCACCTCTACCGCCCGGATCTGCCCGGTGTGTTTGCGGAGATCCGCCGCGTCCTGCGCCCGGGTGGGGTGGCCGTCATCTCGGTCTCGACGCAGCGCAGCGGCCTGAACGACCACGGTGACGATGCCCGAGGCCGCCACTTCACGGTCCTCTCCGGCGATGAGTGGGCGCGTCTCATCACCGAGGCCGGCTTCACCATCCGGACCCGTTGGGACAACGCGGATGTTGCCGAACGGGCCGGCATTGCCTGGACGACGCTGGTTGGAGTTGCGAAGTAGGGCGGCCCCGCGTGTGGAGCGGCGGGACATGAGTGTGTCGTGCGGCCCCGCGTGTGGAGCGGGCGGATGGGAGCGCGTGGCGGCCCGGAGGCGAGCGACGGCGTGGTCGCCTAGAGGACGGCCCGCAGACTGGGCGCCCGGGCAAGCTCCCTGAGAGCCGCGACGAGGTCGGCAAGGTCCCCGTTGACGCTCTCGTGATAGTCAGCAATGAGATCCACGTCTCCGTTGTACGTCCGGAAGAGGTCGAGATACGCATTGGTGACCGGGCGATCGAGAAATCCCAGGTAGCCGTCGCTGCCGAACCACCCGGAGTAGCTCAGCTCGAATCGAAGCCGTTCTTCCGCCACGATCTCGTCGCGCTGGACTCGCTTCGACTCGTCGGCGACATCCCGGGCGTAGACCGTCTCGAGTCGTGCCGCCAGACCGCGGAGGAACGTGGTATAGCGGTGACGGTCGGCCTGCCGACGTCGTGCTTCGGCAACGATCGTGCTTGCCAGACCGTACCGGTGTTCGAGGTACGCCAGGGCGCCGCGATCGCCTATGTAGGTGGCAATCGCTTCGTTGAGGGCTGCGTCGCCGCGTACCCAGATGGTGGCATGCGTCATCTCGTGCAGAAGGAGAGAGGCCAGACGTTCGGGATGGTAGGCGCTCATGTATGAGTAGAGCGGGTCGGGTGCATACCCGAGCGCGCTGAACGCGCCGACCTTTCGCACAAGGGGCTCCCAGCCTTGCGTCTCGAGGCGCGCTGCCTCTCGAAGCGCGGGCTGCTCACTATAGAAACCCCTGTAGGGGAGGGTTCCGACTACCGGGTATCGCCACAGCTTGCGCTCGAAGGCGAGGGGGCGCGCCGCAGAGACGACGAAGGCGACATGATCCTTCGGCGTATTGATGAAGCTCGTGTAGCTCTTCGTTTCGCTGAGACCGAGGACCTCCACGCCGAACCGGCGGATCTCAGCGGTGTCCGTGAGGAACTCGGCGTACTCAGGCCACCGCTGTGCCGCGACATGAATCGGCCGGGCGCGAAGCAGATCCGCAAAGAACCCGACGCCCTGGCGGGCAACGTAGGAACCATCCAGGATCATGACCGTGACCAGACCGAGTAACACAATAGCGCCCCTTCGCAGGACGCGGCGGAGAGAGTTCTGCCTAGTCTTCAAGGTCCCGAACGGTGCTCAACTTCACCATGCCGCGAGTATACACCAAGCCGAGGACCAAGACAAGTAATTAGCGGAAATGGAGGTTTATTCACCGATCCTCCTGCTTCACCAGCGCAGTGCCGCCCATACCCGCGCATTCCCGCCTCTGGTATAGTCTGCGCATGGGAACCAACGCGCTCTGGGTGGTATCCGAGACAGGCAATCCGCGCTTTCCCTACCGCATTGAGATCCGCCGCGGGGAGGAGCAGGTGATAGCTCTGTGGGTGCAGGACAAGTGGCCCGGCAGCGGCAGGCAGATCTTCTGCCTCCGGGAAGGGCAGGACGACGGCACCGGTGAGTACGACCCCGGCGACTTCCCCGAAGTTGAGCGCGTCCGGGTCGCCCGGATGGAGCGCTACGGCAAGCAGCTGTCGGTCATCCTGGACCGGCCCACCCGGAAGCGCTGCAACTTCCTGTTTCTGGAGAAGCGGTACAAGAACAAGCCCGGCACCTACGAGCAGATCTTCTTCCGCACCCAGACCGCCATGCAGCAGCACCGCTCCGCCTCGCGCGTCTCCCTGCACCGCCACGGCGCCTACCAGGTCGTCATCGACTCCGGCGAGCGCTATCCCTGGAAGTTCGGGGGGGCGCCCACAGTCCGGCGGAAGCTTCCCGCCGGAGATTATGGCCTTGAGGTCGATGGGGACGTGATTGCCCTCGCGGAGCGCAAGACCTTCGAGAACCTCCTGACGGACTTTGCATCGTTGCGCGTCCTGCACGGCAAGCTGGAGGACCTCTCCCGGTGGCGCCACGCCGCCATGGTCATTGAGGCGCAGTACCGTGATTTCCTGGACAGCCGCAAGCTTGCCGGCCGCTGGCCCGCCTCCCACGCCGCCCGGGTCCTGGCGGAGCTTCACGTCATGCACCCGACGGTGCAGATCATCTACGCCGGGAGTCGCAAGGCCGCCGCGCAGTGGTGCGCCGCCTGGTTCGAGGCGCGGGCGAAGGAGGCGTGGCAACAGCACCGAGACGGCGGCCACGGCGAGCCGGCCCGGACGGACGGCGATCCTGCCGGGGCCGTTGGCGAGGCGGGCGGGGCCGTTGCCGGGCACGCCGGGACAGTCGGTCGGGCGGCCCAGACAGTCGGCGAGCCGCCCCTTGCCTACGGGGACCGGTCGGTCACCTCAACTGCCGACAGCACCGCGGAGCTTCGCCGGTCGATCCTGGAGGGCGGAGCGTTGGCATCGCCCTTTCGTATTCAGGATCTGCGGGAGCTGCACCCCTACGTCTCGGATGCCCGGATCCGGTCGGTGCTGCAGGCCCTGCGGAAAGAGGGCCGGATCGAACGGGTGGGGAGCGGACGGGGAACGCAGTGGCGACGGGTGTGATGCAGGGGCGGCGGGCTCAGGCCATGAACTCAAAGAGGACAACGATCAGGCCGATGACGCCGAAGCCGGTAGTGATCAGCCACTGACTGCCGCGCATCCGCCGGGCTGTGCGGGCGGGTGAGGGGGCGGTAGAATGGAGAGTATCCGACGTACATGAGCTTGCGGGGAGACGATACGCGCCGGATGGGGGTGGCCGCGATGAGGTTCGGAACCCGGCGCCGTGTGGTGCGGTGCTGCGCGATTGTGGCGGTGGCTGTCTGCATTGGCCCCAGTGTCTTTGCTCAGACTTCCGACCTTACGGTGACCTACCTGGAAGGCACAGCGGAGGTGCGCGCAGGCGGGGCCTGGAGACCTCTGGCGACGGGCGACCGCGTAGCCGGAGACGCGCGGGTGCGGGTCGGTGAAGGTGCCATGGTGGAGCTCGGGCAGGGGCCTCAGCGTATCACGCTGTGGCGGCCGGGAGGCTACGATCTTGCCGCCGTGACGCAACGCGCCGGCATGTCCCGGCGTGGCGGACTCGCTGCGCTGATCTTTGAGCGGTTGCGCAGGGTGGTGCGGGCCCCGGAGGGAGACGAGGAGTCATCGACGGCGGGAGTGCGCGCCGCCGAGGCGCCGTCGGCGTCCGGACCGGCGTGGGTCGGTGCGGAGAGTCCGGAAGCCCTGATTGCCGACGGTATCGAGGCGCTCCGGGGTCGGGACGCCGATGAAGCGTGGTACCTCTTCGACGAGGCCTACGCGGTTGCCGGGCCGGGTGTGGAAGATGAGGCGCGCTTCTATCTGGCCTACGCTTCCTACGCCCGGGAAGACCTTCGGGACGCCCTCGAACTTCTGGAAGGGCTGTCGCCCGATCCCGATACCTCCTACTACGATGCTCACGTGCTGCTGCTCGGGCAGGTGCTGATCGAAACGCACGCCTACGCTGAGGCGGCGGATGAGCTTCGCGGCTATCTGGACGGCGATCCCACCGTCGCCCAGGCCCAGGATGCGCGGCTGCTTCTGGGGGTCGCTCTTCTGGCTCAGGGTGATGACTCCGCAGCACGGGACTACCTGCGGGCGGCGCGGGATGCCGACCCCGAGAGTGCCGCGGGCGTTGCGGCGGCGGAGTTGGTCGCGGAGATGTAGGGCGCTCGCTCGGGTCGCGGGTCCAGCGTTCGGCGCCACGGGGTGGCGGCCTCCGGCCCCATTCGCGTGTTCCGCGGGCCGCTGCGCCCTGGTCCCGCTCGCGCGCTGGTTCCGCGGACGGCCTCCCCTGTACGCCGCACCTTGCGCCCCGACCCTGCGCACACGACAATCAATCCCATATGGACACGGATCTTTCGACCTATCTCTTTGTGACAATGCTCAAGATCGGCGGGCGCATGCCCGAGCTCACGAGGGATGTTGTATTCTCCGAGTTCGATTCCTTCTACAACCTGGATGTCGAGCGCCGGGAGCTCGAGGGCGCCTTTGCGGACTTGGAGCGGCGGGACGTGATCGCGCTGTCCGGCGACACGATTGACCTTACGGAGCATGGGAGGTCGATCGCCTTCGAAACCTCGATCCGGTTCGGCTTCGACCAGGGCTACGCAATGGAGGAGCGCTCCGCGGTGGATCAGAACTACCGGGAGCGACTGCGCAGCAGGCACGGCGTGATCGGGCTGACGGATCCGACCCAGCGGGAGTTTGCCGTTCGCGCGGTGCGTGAGTCCGCCGGGCCCGTCCTGGATGCCGGCTGCGGACGCGGCGAGCTGACCGAGCTCTTTCGCCGCCATACCGGGCACACCGTCATGGGAATCGACAGCTCACCGACCATTCTCGACTACGCCCGCAGCGAGTACCCGCACATCGACTTCCGGCAACACGACCTGCAGGACATTGCCGACTACGAGGGCGAGTTCGCTTCCGCGGTGCTGATAGATTCACTCTACTTCGTGGAGGACCAGCAGGCCGTGCTGGGTGAGTTCATGGAACGGATACGGGCCGGGCGCCCAAAGCAGGGCGGCGCGGGCGGGGAGGCCGGCGCGCCGCCCCACCGCCTGGTGGTCTTCTACGGTACATTCTGTCGCCCGGAAGACGACCACTCCGTCCTTGCCGCCGAGAGCACGCCGGTTGCGGCATTTGCCCGCTCAGCCGGTTGCCGCCTCCGGGTCGAAGACTTCACCGACGCGCACGCCCGCATCTGGCAGGCCAAGCGCGCCGAGCTCGAAGCGCTGAAAGAGGAGTACTACCGTCAACGGTGGGCCTACCTCTTCTGGGAACGCTTCAACGAGATCGAACCGATATCCGAACTGGTCGCCCAGGGCCTCCACGGCCGCTACGTTTTCGTCCTCGAGCCCTCATGAAGAGCACTTGCGGTCGATGCCGACGGCCATGAAACGCGCCCACCCCCCGTGTCCGGCCCGCAAGTGTAAGGTAAAACATACATGCTCACGTCTGATGGGAGCGCTGCGGCGCCGAATTTCGCCGCGGGCGAGGGCTCAGGCGTCGGAACCGGGTGGGCCGTAATCATCGCACCAGCAGAATGAAGAGCGGGAGGGTCAGCCCGGCAAGGACGGTGGAGACGAAGATGCTGGTGACCAGGACCTCGCGGTTCATGGGATACATGGAGGAGAGGGCAAATGGAGTGACGGCGAGGGGCATGGCCGCCTCGATCACCGTGACGGCGCGGACATCGCCCAGGCCCAGGGCGCCGGTGGCGAAGTAGGCGAGGAGCGGGACAATGGCCAGCCGCAGCGCAACAATGACCAGAGTCGGCCTCCACACCCGGCGCAGGGGAATGCGGTGCGCCAGGAAGATCCCCAGGCTGATCAGGACGACAGCCGATGCGGAGGAGCGGATCATGGAGAGTGCCTCGTAGAGCACCCCCGGGACCGGAATGCCTGCGCCGAGAAAGAGGAAGCCCAGGGCAATGGCAATGATAAGGGGGTTCGTGGCAATGCTCGCCAGGATCCGGTGGAAGCCGTGCCGGTTCTCCCGGGAGCTCTCCAGGATGAACAGGCCCACCGAAAAGAGCACCAGGGTGTAAATGGGAATGATAATGCTCACCTCCGCCTCACTGCCCGGGACTGCGGAGGTCACCACCGGATAGCCGAGGTAGGCAATGTTGCCGAAGAAGCTCGAGATGATGAGGGTGTTTCCCAGCTCGGTGTCCAGGCCGATTGCGCGGACGATCACGAAGACGACAGCGAGGATTGCCAGGAGCATGACCACGTTGAAGGCAAAAACCGGGGCCCGCTCCACGACCTGTTCAATATCGATCTCAGTGAGGTTGAGGAAGATGAGTGCCGGGAACCCGATATAGAGCCCGTAGCGGTTGAGCACATCCACCCACTGCTCATTCGCCGCCCCGGAGAGCCGCAGCACGACCCCCGCGGCAATGACCACGCCCACCGGCGCCACAAATCCGAAAACCTCGACCATGACATCTCCTCGCGGATTTCTCCCCGGACATCCCGCGGGCGCAGAGCCTATCATGAGACCGGCGGGTTTGTCCGAGGAGGGGTGCGAAATCGCGGTTCTGGGGCCGCCCGGCGGGCCGTGGAGCGCCGCAAGCGCCCTGGAGCACGGCCCGGCCGTCTACACGCGGGCCGCCCACTTCGCCGCGGCGCCGGGACTGTTGGTGCTGGGGGTCAACGAGGGGTAGGGTGGCTGGATAGACACTGGATCGATGCCGACGCCCCGCCCGGGCGGCCGTACCGGCCTTGCCAGGGCCGTGCCACACGGCCGCGCCGGTCTCCCGGGGGGCAAGCCTACTTCTGCCGGTCGTCGCTCCCCGCTTCGTCACTCGGAGGCTCCGCGGCCAGGTTCTCAACCTCCTCGCGGGGTAGTTCCGTCACCGCGACAACCTCTTCCACCGGCATGCCGCGACCCAGCATCTTCCGGGCGGTCTCGAGTAGCGCCGTGTGACGTCCTCGTTCAAGGCCCTGCTCAAGGCCCTGCTCAATCCCTTCTTCGCGGCCTTCTTCGCGGCCTTCTTTGCGGCCTTCTTTGCGTGCCGCTTCCTTCAGTTCGCGCTCATATGCCTCAACGGTGGATGAAAGCATCCGCTTCTCCTCCTCCGGGGTCCGCATCCTGCGATCGCCGGTCTCCGGTGTGGCAGGGACCCCCGTTGCGTGGGCCAGCCAGTTGCGGAACATGTCCTTCAGGTCCGGCTCTTCTTGCTTCATTATATCAACGATCGTGTCCAGATGGGCAACGACCTCGTCCCGGTCCAGGCGTTCCGCGTAGAACACTGCAGCAACGGCGCCACGCATTCGGGCCAGGCGTTCCGGGTCGAATTCCCGGAGGATAATCGCGTAGTAGCGGAAGGCGGGAATGTACTCCGCCGGGATAGACGGCTCCACGGCCTCCTGGAAGCTGCGTGGAGCGGTCCAGCGTCGCTCGCCGTTGTAGATGAGGATCGGAAACACCGCAGGGAGCAGCTGCCGCCGCGATCCACCACCTCGTCCCTGCGGCTTCACGCTCTGATACAGGCCGGTAATGTAGCGCAGGAAGCGCACCGGCATACTGACATCCACCGTGGACTGGAACTCCATGAGAAGGAAGATGTATACGGGCTTCCCCCGAAACTGCACGCTCCACACTGCGTCCGCCTCCCGGCCGGCGAAGGCCTGATCCACGAAGCGGCCCTCCAGGTGCCGCAGTGTGGAAAAGTCGAGGTCGGCAACAAAGGCCTCGTCGACGAAGGTTTCCAGGAGGCGCTGGACGAACCCGGGATGGGAGAAGAGATAGCGATAGTGCCGGTCGTGATCGTGTGGCATGCACT
>CAZZIE010000053.1:0-27127 GCA_964654185.1 uncultured Spirochaetaceae bacterium
CCGGCGCTCCCCACTCGTTGATGACCTCAGGGCTCGTTGAGGGACCAGTCGTAGTGGTACCGGACTCGGCCCTCGTAGGCTCGGAGAAGCCGCGCCGGTTCCGGCTCGGCGTAGGTGGTCAGATGGTCCACCACTCCGCTCCAGTCGCCGCCGAAGTCCGCAACGAACCAGTCGTAGATGCTTGATACGACAAGCGGTTCCGCGTCCACCTTCACACCCCGGGGATGATTCACGTAGGCTCGGGCGCCTCGCTCGGCGAGGCGGCGGTAGTTGTCGGCGGTGAAGGGCTCCGGCTGCAGATTGGGACAGCCGATGCTTGCACAGTTCACGGCGTAGTGGATCAGCGGATCCTGGTAGATGGGCCTGAGGATGCGATGCTCAATGTCGTTCAGGCTTATCTCCACGCCTTCGACGCTCATGATCCCGGCATCCCAGGGGCCATCGCTGAATAGTCCCGAGATGTCGATGTCTCTGATTGACTCGACCGGATAGTTGTCGACGATGAGCTTGACTGTGTAGGCGTTATACAGGTTCAGCCAGAAGGCGCGCTGTTCCTTCCTGTTCAGCCGGGATACCCGTACCGACTGCAACTCCTCCACGTAGGAAGTGAGCGCCGCGGCGTGCTCTTCGGTGACTTCCCCGTAGTGCACGCGGTTCACCCCGGATGGATGATCGGTGATCAGGTACTCCTCCATGAAGCGTTCCCAGGGTTCGTGGTCGATGGTGCGGGTGCTTTCGGGATCGTGCTCGGCCCAGCGCGGCCACAACTCAGCCTGTGGGGCGGCGGCAGCCGTTCCGGCAACAAGGAGCAGAAGCAAAACAACCGGCGGTGCGGAGAGGAGTCTGGATTGAAGCGAACGCGGCAGTTGCGGCATGGTGTGCCTCCCGGATGAGCGATCTTGCTGTATTGATCAATATAATATTGACGATGCGGGCCGTCACCGTCGCCGTCACCGGCACCGACGGCACCGTCGCGCCGGATTCAGAGGTGGTGCCGGGTGGCACGCGCTTGACCCTCGTCGCATCAATCGCGTATTACTAGGGCGGTACCGCCCCAAAATATCGCACTACGTACTCCTGGAGTTGATGTAATACCTTGCGCGTTCGATACACCACGACCAAGAAGGGCAAAGCGGTAAAGCAGGCCGAGATCCATACCCTCGAGGATCACGGCATTGATCGGAAGCTCGTCGACCAGGATGCACTCAAGGTCATCCGTCGGCTCTCCTCCAACGGGCACAGCGCCTACGTCGTGGGAGGGGCCGTCCGGGATTTCCTTCTGGGGAAGCATCCCAAGGACTTCGACGTCGCGACGGATGCATCCCCCAACCGGATCAAGCGGCTCTTTCGCAACTCCCGCATCATAGGCAAGCGGTTCCGCCTTGTGCACATATTCTTTCGAGAGAAGATCATCGAGGTCTCGACCTTTCGCTCGGAGGAGGCGGAGGGCTTCAAGAACGTCTATGGCCGCATTGAGGAGGACGTCAAGCGCCGCGACTTCACCTGCAACGCCCTGTACTACAATCCCGAGGAGCAGAGCATCCTTGATTACGTCGGCGGCGTGAGGGACATCCGGAACAGGAAGCTGCGGCCGGTCATTCCGTTGGATCGCATCTTCGAGGAGGATCCGGTCCGGATGGTCCGGGCGGTGAAGTACTCTGCGGCGGGAGGCTTCCGTATCTCCTCGGGTTTGAAGCGACAGATGCGCAAGTCCGTGGATCTCCTCGAAGACGTCTCGCCGTCACGGATGACCGAGGAGGTCTTCAAGATTCTCACCTCGGGATATGCACGAAAGATCATTGAAGAGTTGCTTCACTACAACCTCCTCCGGCACATGCTCCCGAACGTCGATTACCTGCTGCGTGAACGCGCCTTCACCGACTACCGGCGGAGGTTCTTCGAATCTCTGACTCTGCTCGATCAGGAGAAGGATGGTGAACCCGATGGTTCGGAGGATCGTCAGGCAGATGGGCAGGAGGACCTGACCCGGGAAAGGGCCCTGGCCTACTTCGCCTCGGACTTCCTGTTCACCGTGAGCGAACAGGCAAACCAGCCCCGCATTTCCTTCAAGAGCGCCTTCACGGAGTTGAAGCACTTCATTCGTCCGGTGACCCCGGCGAATCGTGATGTCGAGAAGGCTCTTGTCTACCTCATTCGGAAGCGAAAGAAGTATCAGCGGGCCGGCCACATTTAGCGTGGGTCCGTCCGTGCCTCCCTTCCGCGCCGTTCGGGGGGCTGCAACCTCGCCGGTGGCGATTGAAAACCCCGCCGCGAGGCGCGGCGGGGCCGGATCGGTGGTCGTGTGGCGTCAGGCTGTTCCTGAGCCGGGCTCTCTATGAGCTACTGGAGGAGAGGCGAGAGAGGAGTTGCTCGGCGTCTTCCCGGTACTCCGTTTCGCCCGCTGCGGTGACCTCCTGCAGGAAGCCCCGCGCCGCGTCGAATCGGTTCGCCGCGAAGGCGTTCACCCCGAGAGCGTAGTAGGTGAGGGGTTGATTGGCGCCGCGATTCAGACCCTCCTGGTAGTAGAACTCCGCGAGGTCGTAGTTGCCCTTGTCGTAGTTGATCAGACCGAGGTAGTAGAAGGGAATGTAGTTGTCGTCCCGGAGCTTCGTAGCCTTCACGAAGTTCTCCTCGGCGGCCCGGATCTCACCGTCGGCGTAGAGATCCATGCCCTCTTCAACCAGCCCCTTGAAGGACTTCCGTTCCATGACGTAGTCAACAAAGCTCTCCTGGAGGAACTCGGTGTCGACCCATTTCAGGGCACGCTCGTTGATTCTGCGCGCGTTCTCTTCCATGGATGCGCTCGGGTGGAGGGCGCTGATGGCGTCCCAGAGGATGCGGTTGATGTCCCGGTTCTCCGCGTTCACCAGGAATGAGACCATGCCCCACGCCTGGGGATAGAAGACGTTGATCCGCTCCCGGGCCGCTTCAATGTCGATGGTCAGCATCCGATCCATCGGGATCAGGGAAGCATCGGTGTTGTCCTGGACGAGGTCCTTCAGGGTTCCGAGCCACGACAGGTTCTCCCGGTACACCACCGTCTCGAAGTCGCTGTCATACTCGGATTGCTCAAAGAAGACCGCGAACCCCTCGCGCAGCCAGAGCGGCGGGTTGGCAATGAAGGCGCGCATGTACTGAACGAAGTTCTGATGCGTCAGGGAGAAGTCGAACTCCTCTCCGTCGATGTAGTAACCCACCAGCTCACTCCGGGCGAGGTCGTTGTAGTGGAGATAGATGAAGTCGTCCCTGGTTTCGCCGATCACCCGATTCAGATAGGAGTCGAAGCCGCTCTTCGATTCGAAGATGCGGACGCGCAACCGTGCATCCAGCTCATCGATGTCGAAGTGAAAGTAGCTGTTGTACAGCTGGAGCATTGCCTCCAGCTTCGACGCCGTCTGGGCCGCGTGATTCACGCTGACCTGGGACAGGACACGATAGTTTGCGCTTTCAACCTCGTTGAATCCCGCATCTTGTGCCACTGCGAAGGGTACCGCAACGCACGCAAGGAGAAGAATGACGAGAGCTTTCCTCATGACCGACCTCCATTCCAGTTGCCCACGCCAGTGTAGGCGGGGTTTCACCCGACGTCAAACGCCGGTTCTCCCTCCCATCGTCACGTTCCCCTCCTATCTTCTACAGTATCGATTACAATGTTCAATTCTTTGATGATAATACCTGTATATCGTTCGATGTGCTCGATAATGTAGCTCTGCAGGCCGTGCATTGCCCCGCCCACGTGGCTTCCGTAGGGCACTTCGAGGGAAACATCGAGGCGGTACCCCGATGCATCGTTGCGCACGACCACTTTGCGAAGCCGCGTTTCCGGGGCGTACTCATCGACACAATGCATGATCATCTGACTGAGGGCGGCCTTGGAAATGGTGACACTGCCCTTGTTGCTGAAGTCCGGCCGCACAACGGTCTTCTCGTAGATGTTCTGACTCTTGAAGAAGCCGAAGCCCTTTCGCAGCAGGATCTTGATTGAGTCGCCCATGATCTGTGGGTAGTTCCGCTTCACTTCCACCGCCGGCACCGGAATGATGTGGCTTCCCTGGATGTTTCGGTAGTGGATCGCCGTGTCGATCTCTTCGGCGGTGGCAATGTCCTCAATGTTGATGATTTTCACCGGGGGCGGTAGCTGCAGGGTATTGGCGATGCGCTCGACCATGCGGTTGGAAGTCCCGAGAATGAGGACGCGCTTCGCCTTCTCACGCTCCAGCGCTTCGAGGACCTCCTTGCGATGCTCCTTGTCGGTGAACAGCGCCGTCTTCACGGCGGTGAGGTAGGAGTTCTCCCGCTTCGCAGAGCGACCCGCCACGATCTTCTGATCCCGGATTACCAGTCCGTCGTCTATCATGACGTCGATGGAGTACTTCTCCATGACCAGGCGCGCCCGGAAGCTCTTGCCGGTGCCGCTCTTGCCCACCAGCGCGTAGACCCGAAGACCGCGAAAGCGCCAGATGAGCTGGTGCAGGAACTTCTTCATACGAAAAGTGTACGGTGCGCGCCCGCCTTTGTGAACTGCCCGGACGCTTCAGCGGCCGGCGCGGGCGGAGCGCTGTGCAGTCCGGGTGTCCCCGTTTCTTGCCGGCGCGCGCTGTGGGTTCCCTTTACCACGCCGCCTCGTTACCACGCCGCCGCGCGTTGCGCCGTCTCCCGGGCGTCGGACAGCGCCTTTCCGCCGAAGACAACGCGGATTCGCTCCGCCGTGTCAGGGGGCAGCGGCGCTTCGATCTGGCGCGTGCCGAGTACCTCCGACGGGTCGTCAAAGGCCATCATCCACGCGTGCAGGAGCATGCCGCCCTGCACTGATGCTCCTCCGTACTTCGAATCTCCGACTACGGGCAGTCCCGCAGTGGCGGCGTGAACGCGAATCTGGTGGGTCCGTCCCGTCCCGATCCGGAGCACCGCAAGGGTGTAATGCCCTTGTGGGAAGGGTGCCCCGCTCCGGGGCCCTCCGCCGGCCCCGCTCCGGGGCCCTCCGCCGGCCCCGCTCCGGGACCCCCCGCCGGCCCCGCTCCGGGGCCCGCCGTGGGCACTGCCGCCCGCTTCGCGCCGGGCCGGGCGGCCGCCTTCCACCTCAACGGACTGTACCGGAAAAACCCAGGTGCGGGCGGGCTGACCCTCGGCATCCGCCTCGCTTCTGCTTTTACCTTCACGCCGCGCGATTGGATAGTCCCACCGATGCGACTCCACGGCGGCGCCGGTGAGCACGGCCAGGTACACCTTCGCAAGCGCTCCCCGTCGCAGAATCTCGGAGAAGGCGCGGGCGCCGTGAATGCTCTTGGAGAACGCCACGGCGCCGGTCGTGTTGCGATCGAGTCGGTGGAGCGGTCCCGGTCGAAAGCCCAGGTCCGCCGGCAGTCTGTCGGCGAGGTACGCGCGCACGCGCTCTTCGAGGGAATCGGTGCCGTGGGTCACCACTCCCCGGGATTTGTTGACCACCAGGAGGTGATCGTCTTCATATACTATGTCGATGCCGACGGCCGCGGTCGCGTCCCTCGCAGTCCCCTTCGGAGCGGGCGTCGTACGTGACGATGGACGGTCCGCCTCGTTGCCCTCTCGCTCGGGAAGGCGAATCTCATCTCCACTGGAGACGCGGTAACCTGTCTTGACGCGCCTGCCGTTGACCCGCACGCGGCCGGTACGAATCATCCGGTAGATGTGGCTGAGCGGCACGTCCCGAAGGAGCTTGCGGAGGAGACGGTCGATCCGCACACCCTCGTCGTTCGGGCCGGCCTCAAAACGTCCCTTTTCGGCCATGCCGCATGATCGCACGAAGGGTGTCCGCTTGACAAAGCGAAAGGGGCCAACTCACACTTCACTTCGCTATGGTGCCGTCCAGCCCGGGCCAGATGTATCAGTTTCTGACAAGCGCCACCTTCCTCGCGGGTTTCTTCAGCTGGTTCATGGCACAGTTGCTGAAGCTGATCATCGAGGCGCTGCGCAGCAGATCCGCCGTCTCCCGGGACATGGCAATCGGACTGGTGTGGCGTACCGGCGGCATGCCGTCGAGCCACTCAGCCCTGGTTACCGCCATTGCGACCGCTCTCGGCTTCGAGTACGGTATTTCCAGTCCCCTGTTCACGCTGTCGCTCTTCTACGGCATCGTGGTTATTCGTGACGCCCTGGGTGTGCGGCGCTCCGCCGGCGTCCAGGCGCAGGCACTGAACAAACTCGGCACTGAGCTGAAGGAGACACATAACGTTGATTTCACGCCGGTGGAGGAAGTCCACGGGCACACCCCCAGCGAGGTTTCCGTCGGCATCCTCCTGGGCTTCTTCATTGCGACGGCCTTCAGCCTCCTGTGACGGTGCCCGTCGACGCGACGGTACGTGATAGAGCCCATGCGGATAGACTCACGAACGAGAGTGCGCGGCCTCCTCGTTTTATGCCTGCTCACAATAATGGTGGGATTCGGACTGGCTCTTCTCCTCGGCTTCAATCGGCCGGTGTCCACGGTATGGTCGGAATACTACACGGTTCTCGTATCCGGTGAGGTAGCCCCTCGTGACGCTGTTGAGGCTATGCGGGTTCAGGGGCTTTCCGGCGTTCTGTCGGAAGCGACCGCAACGGTTGAGATTCAGGCGTACGACCGCATGGAGCGGGTGAGCGTGGATCGTCTGGATGAACGTCTGGATCCGCTGGACCCGCGTTACGACCCGTACCTCAAGGGCGTACGGTCCCTCTTTCGGGTTGCCCGGGACGAGAGCGCGTACGGTGTGTACTACATCCCGATCGAAGACGGCATTATCGACACACGGCGCGACCTTGCCCGCGCGATAGCTCCCCTTACCTCCGAATGGTTTCTCGTGGAGTGGCGCCTCGGTCGGAGCCTGCTTCTGGTGCTGCCCTTTCTGCTCGCCCTTGGCTATCTCTTCCGGACCATGCGCCGCGTACGGGTAGCTCTTGCCGTGACGGCACCGGGATGGATCATCCTCGTTCTTGCTGCCGGCACAAGCGGCTTTCTCGTCTCCCTTGGAATTGTGCTCAGTTTTCTCATGTGGCTGTCCGTATCGATAGAGCGGCAGCACTACGCGGGCTTCTACCACGGGAACGGCGACGGGACGCAGCTCCGCCGTAGTAGAGCGCTCTTCCTGGCGGCGTGGATCACCGCCGGCTTCGTGGTCTTCGCCGTGCAGGAGCCGGATCGTCTGGCCCTCTTTGTCGCCGTGCTGGGCGTGACCGGCGCCGCAGGGGTGGGCGTGCACCTCTGGACATCGCTGCGAGCCGGGAGGGCTGATCATCGATTGTTCATCCCGGTATCGCTCAGACCGCGCTCCGACGGCGCGGATCATCGCGCGGCGGCACGAACCTCACTTGTCCTCGGGGTGATCGCCGTCGTCACGGTAGCGGCGGCGTCCGTGGTTGGTTTCGGCGGGCGGCCGTCCATTCCGCAGCCGGTTGGGCGCACCGCCGCATCAATGAACTTTGAGTCCATCCGACACGTCTGGTCACGCGCCGGCACCGTGCCCACCCTGGCGGACTACGTGGCTCACCGCGCCTTCCAGGAAGGCATCATGTACGGCCGGGAGTACGGGCTTCCCGCACCCGGTGAGGAGCTCACTCTTTCCAGGTTTCAGCGGGTCGACGGGGTGCTTACCCGGGAGGCCGAGGTCGTGGTCTCCTACGATGCGCAGTGGCTCGACGCTACGGTTTCCTCCATCGACGCGAACAACGTCGCGCGTCTTTTCGTGACGCACGGTGGGCCGGTGGGGGTTGAGATGCGACCAACGCCTGGTTTATACTCATCTTTGTCACATTTATTACAGAACAGCGCACTTATTCTTCTTGTTCTATTGCCGTTTCTGGTTGCGCGGGGATATCTGCGGCCACGAGCTAGGCAAGGTGTGAGCTACGTTGCCCTTCGGGCGCAAAGGCAGGGAGCATGATCTTCGCAAAGACCTTCTCCCGAGGTGGCGTTCATCCCTTCGATCGCAAGGAAGTGACGCGATCGCGAGAGATCTGGAACGCCGTCATACCCTCGGAATGCATAGTACCCCTTCGGCAGCACATTGGCGCCCCCGCGGAGTGCCTGGTATCCAAAGGCGACGAAGTCCGTGAGGGCATGTGCATCGGCAAAGCCGCCGGATTCGTCAGTGCCAGTATTCACGCACCGATTCCCGGTACCGTCTCGGACATCCGGACCATCGTCCTTCCCAACGGCATTCAGAGTGAGGCCGTCGTCATTGAGCTCGCCGGCGAGTTCGACCGACTGGGCAAGTCGAGCGAGCCTCGAGAGTGGCACGACCTGTCACCGGAGGAGCTCATCGGCATCCTCAAGGAGAAGGGTATTGTCGGAATGGGCGGCGCAACCTTCCCCACGCACGTGAAGTACAGCGTGCCAAAGGGCAAGGTTGCGGAGTACCTGATCGCGAACGGAACCGAATGTGAGCCCTATCTCTCGGCGGATCACCGCCTCATGCTTGAAATGACCGACGGCATCCTGGAAGGCCTTCGCATCGGTAGCAGGATTCTGGGTGTCGAGTCGGTCTTCATTGGGATCGAAGACAACAAGCACGACGCGATCGAGCGTTTTCGGAGCCGGATCCGGCACCTTGGTTTCGATTTCACGGTGGTTCCTCTTGAAGAGAAGTACCCCCAGGGTGGCGAGAAGCAGCTGATCGAAACCATTACCGGCAGGGAGGTGCCCTCCGGCGGCCTGCCTATTGATATCGGGGTGATCGTCTCGAATACCGGAACACTCTACGCCATGTATGAGGCGGTCGTGTACGACAAACCGCTGGTCGAACGGGTTGTAACGGTATCCGGCGGCGCGGTCCGGCGTCCCGCCAACTTCAAGGCGCGGATCGGAACGACCATTGGTGAGCTCTTCGAGGAAAGCGGCGGGTTCACCGAGGTTCCGAAGAAGATCGTTGCCGGTGGTCCCATGACGGGTCAGGCGGTCTACGACCTCGATACGCCGATCACGAAGGGCACATCCGGAATCCTCGCCCTCACTGCGCGAGAGGTGAACGAAGCGCCCCAGACGCCCTGCATCAACTGTGGGAGATGCGTCCGCTCGTGTCCGGCGGGCCTCACCCCGACGCTGCTCTACAAGCTCATCGAGCACGAAGACTACCAGGAGGCGGTGAACCTCGGTGTCAACGACTGTATTGAGTGCGGGGCGTGCAGCTACATCTGTCCGGCGCACATCCCCCTCGTGCAGGGTATCCGCATAGGAAAGCGAATTGCCCGAAAGAAGAAGGTGACGGCGTGAGCGAATCTGCAACCCAGGCCGCGGAGCTGCCCAGGGAAGAGGTGCAGCAGCGCCTTGAGATAACGAGCTCCCCACAGTTCCACGATGCCGCCTCCACCCCGCGCATCATGTGGTCGGTGACGGCGTGTCTGATTCCCGCATCTGCGTGGGGTGTGTACGTCTTCGGCTGGTACGCCCTCGCGGTGCTGCTGGTCTCGACCGCCGCAGCGGTGATCACCGAGGCGGTGATCGCCCGCGTCATGAACCGGCGCACCCTGTTCGACGGAAGCGCCGTGCTGACGGGACTCCTCATCGGCATGAACATGCCGCCGGAGATCCCCTTCCATGTGCCCATTGTGGCCAGTGTCTTCGCCATAGCGGTGGTGAAGTGGACATTCGGAGGTCTCGGCAACAACTGGATGAACCCCGCCCTCGCGGGGCGCGTCTTCGTGTTCTTCTCCTGGACCGGCGAGATGACGACCTGGAAAATGCCGCTTACGCTGCCGGTAGCAGATGGAACGTCCGGGGCGACGATCCTCGGCGCCGTGAAGTCCGGTGTCGTTCAGACCGGAAATGATATCGGGTTGCCCACATCTTACCTCTCGCGGATCGACTATCCCCGCAGCGGCGTCGACACGTCGGTTACCTCATGGTTGAACGACAACGTCCTGGAGGGGCTGGGTATCTCCCTTCCCAACGGGTATGTGGACCCCTTCCTGGGCAACATCCCGGGCTGTATTGGTGAGGTCTCCGCTCTGCTGCTCATGCTCGGAGCGGTCTACCTCTTTGCCAAGAAGATCATCACCTGGGAGATTCCTGCTGCCTACTTCCTCAGCTTTGCGGTACTGACCTGGATCTTCGGAGGCACCGTGTACGGCACGGGTTTCTTCACCGGGGATGTTCTCCTGCACATACTCGCCGGCGGCTTCATGCTGGGGCTCTTTTTCATGGCCACCGACATGGTGACCTCTCCCATGACGACCCCGGGGATGCTTATTTACGGGGCCGGGGCGGGACTCCTTACCTTCCTGATTCGCTTCTACGGTTCCTTTCCGGAAGGTGTCTCCCTGGCGATCATCCTGATGAACATCTTCACGCCCATTATCAATCGGTACACCCGGCCCGCCATCTACGGGCGGAAACAGAGCGAGACGGCACCCACTAAGGCGGCACGGGCCGAGAAGGCACCAGCTAAGGCGGCACAGGAGGGTTGATGCAGCGGCTACTACTCATCGGCGGAAAGCTTGCCCTCATCTGTACCATCGCGGCGCTGATCCTGGCTCTGGTCAACGCGGCAACTGCGCCGGTGATCGAGCGCAACCGGCAGGAGCGTTTGAACCGGACGCTGTCGGAAATCGTCGGATCGCAGTCGGTTGGCGAGCGCCGGGAAGTCCAGGACCACGATTTCGTGCAGGCGTACTGGCCGGTCTCCGGAAGTGCCTCCTACGTCCTCGACATCCTCGGTCAAGGCTACGGCGGGGAAATGCGCATTCTCGCAGGGTACCGGAGTGACGGCGAGGTCTTCGCGGCTCGGCTCATGCGGAACAACGAGACACCGGGACTCGGCAAAGAGGCGGAAGAGCCGGAGTACATGGAGAAGTACACCGGTACCGGCGACGACGAGCCGGTTCCGCAACGGCCGGACCAACTCCCGCCGGAACAGGCCGACGGCGTGTCCGGTGCAACGATCACCTTCATGGGAATCGGTGAGGCTCTGGCGGAGGGTTCCCAGTTCGTCGAGAACGCGGAGGCTCTGGAATGAAAGAGTTCACCAAGGGGTTATTCAAAGAGAACCCCATATTCGTCATGGCTCTCGGACTATGCCCGGCCCTGGCGGTGTCCACGCAGGTGGTCAACGCCCTCGGCATGGGTGCAGGTGTCATATTCGTCCTGCTGGGTTCCAACATCATGGTCTCCCTGCTGAAGAACTTCATCCCGCCGAAGGTGCGGATCCCCTCCTACATCGTTATCATTGCGAGCTTCGTAACGATCGTGGATCTGACCATGCAGGCGTACGCGCCGAGCCTGTCGGCGAGCCTCGGCGTGTTTGTCCAGCTCATCGTGGTGAACTGCGCGATTCTGGGGCGGGCGGAGGCCTTTGCGAGCCGCAACACCCTGGGCAACTCCGTCATGGACGCCCTCGGCATGGGTATCGGTTTCACCCTCGGACTGACGGCCATTGCACTTGTACGAGAGGTCCTCGGCGCCGGTACCATAACGCTGATCGCCGTGGGCGGTTTCGACGGTACCATTGAGCTGCCGATCCTCTCGGAGTCGCCAATCCGGATCATGGCGTTGGCCGCCGGGGCCCTTCTCGTGGTCGGGTATCTCAAGGCGCTCTTCAACTGGATGGAACAGCGCCGGGCGCGTCGCGCCGTGAAGGCTGAAGAACGCCAGGTTGCGGCGTAGAAGGAGCCATCATGACCTATGTAGGCATCATCATAACCTTCGTCTTCGTGAACAACTTCATTCTCACGCAGTTTCTGGGCCTCTGCCCCTTCATCGGCGTATCCAAGAACGTCGAGTCCGCCGTGGGAATGGGTTTCGCGGTTACCTTCGTCATGTCGATTGCGTCGCTCGTGACCTGGGCGATCTACCAGCTGTTGCTGGTGCCCTTCAACATCGTCTTTCTCCAGACCGTGACGTTCATTCTGGTGATTGCCGGACTCGTTCAGCTGGTGGAGATGGTGATTCAGAAGGTATCGCCTCCGCTGTACAAGGCGCTGGGCATCTATCTGCCCCTCATCACGACGAACTGCGCCATCCTCGGCATTGCCCTGATCGCGGTGCGAAACGAGTACGGGCCGATCGAGAGCTTCGTCGGCGGTTTTGCAGCGGGGCTTGGCTTTCTCCTGGCGCTCTTCATGATGTCGGCGCTGCGGGAGATGCTGGACAAGGAGTGGGTGCCGAAGCCCTTCCGGGGCACGCCGATCGCGTTCATTACCGGCGGGCTCATGGCAATGGCATTCATGGCCTTCGACAAGGCACTGCTGAGCAATCTGATCGGCTAGAAACCAGGAGCTGCGAGACGCGGCACCCCGGGGCGGAGTCGAGATGCGGCACCACCGCCGGGCGCCACGCGCCGACGGGACGCGCCCGGAGGCGCCGGCGGATACAGGGAAAGGACCACCATGACTATCATATACGCCTTCGTAATCGTCGGAATCCTCGGCCTTCTCTTCGGAGTGGGCCTCGCCTTCGCCTCGCGCGTTCTCGCGGTGCAGAAGGACGAGAAGGTCGAGCAGGTGGAGTCTGTTCTGCCCGGCCTGAATTGCGGCGCCTGCGGGTATGCAGGGTGTGCAGCCTACGCCGAAGCCGTCGCGAAGGAGGGGGAGAAGCTCGACCTCTGCGGGCCCGGCGGTGCCGAGGTGGTCAAGCAGCTCGGAGAGATCATGGGAGTCGATGTCGATGTTTCCGGCGAGAAGATGGTGACGCAGGTGCACTGTCGCGGCGGCTCGGATGTCACGACGATTCTCTTCGAGTACAACGGCCTGCAGGACTGTAACGCCCTCTACCAGCTCTACGGCGGTAACATGGCGTGCAAAGAGGGGTGTCTCGGTCTTGGGAGTTGCATTCGCGTATGCCCCGTCGACGCGATCGATTACGATGAGGAAGGTAAGGTCTGGGTGGACAAGGATGTCTGCATATCCTGCGGGAAGTGCGTGGATATCTGCCCAACCGGGGTCATGCAATGGGTGCCGTACTCCGCGGACTACATTGTCGCCTGCAACAACCACGACTCCGGTAAGAACGTACGCAAGTACTGCAAGGTGGGCTGCATTGCCTGCAAGCTCTGCGAGAAGAAGTCTCCCGACGGCGGCTACGTCGTAGAGAACAATCTGTCGCGTATTGACTTCTCGAAGACCGGTGATCGCTCGGCCGGTGCCGAGAAATGTCCCCCGAAGTGCATTGTCCGTGTTGGTGAGCCCGTTGAGGCCGCCACTCCCGAGCAACCCGGTGGCGAAGCTTTACAAACGGAGGAGGCGGCAGTAGAATCCAACACTGCGGCTGCTGCGGCCTCCGACCAGTCTCCCGATGACCGCTCCGCCAACCGGGACGCGAATGATCAAAGTTAGGCTGATATTCGGTACCACCAACTCTCAGCCCGTCGGCGGTGCCGACCGAGACATTGAAGCAGTCTACCAGCACTCCTACAAACCCTTCATACGAGCTCTCTACAACGCGCCGCATGTTCGTGCGACTCTGCACTTCTCGGGGAACCTGCTCCAGTGGATCGAGCATCGCCACTCTGAGTTCATTGACGTACTTGGAGAGATGACCGGCCGGAAGCAGGTCGAGATGCTCGGCGGCGGATTCTACGATCCGGTGTTCTCCCTGATCCCGCGGGGGGACCGCCTCGGGCAACTGGAGCGGATGACTACCTACCTGCGCAAACGTTTCGGGCGACGGCCGCGGGGCGCATGGGTGACTCAGGGAATCTGGGATCCCGCTCTTCCGGCGCTCCTCAAGTCGAGCGGGATTGAGTACACCTTTCTCGACGACGTTCAGTTCAAGCTTGGCGGCTGTGATGAGACGGCGACGCGGTACGGTCCCTGCATCACGGAGGACGAAGGGAAGACCGTGGAAGTCTTCCCGATTGCTACCGACATCACGGCGGCCCTCTTTCAGGAGGCGCCGGAGAAGGTGCTGGAGCGGATCCTGAACGCCGGTGACGACCGGGAGCCGACGGTGGTTTCGCTCCTGTTCGAGGGAGAGCGCCTCGGCCGGGAAACCGGGACGAGTGACGACCACGGCGCGTGGTTGAGTCGCTTCTTTGAGCTACTCACGGCGCATCGCGACGAGGTGGAGACGGTTCACCCCGGCCGCTATATCAAGACCAACCGACCGCACGGACGCGGGTACTTCACAACAACTCCGTACAACTACATTTCCCGATGGATGGCGCCCTACCATTCCGGCACGGGTAAGGAATCCGACAAGCTTCACAATGGAACACCCTGGAGCAACGGCAGCGGCTTCTTCCGGCACGTCCTCACGAAGTATCCGGAGAGCAATCGCCTCTACTCGAAAATGCAGTACATTCATGTGCTGGTAAACCAGATTCGAGGCGATAAGTATCGCAAGCGCCTCGCCAGAGAAGAGCTCTGGCGCGGGCAGAACCACAACGCGTACTGGCACACCCCTGCCGGGGGCATCTACACGAGCAGGCTTCGAAAGAGCGTATACGCATCGCTCATTGAGGCGGAGAAGGTGACCCGCGAGAAGGGCATCTTCATTCCGTCGATCATCACCCTGGACTTCGATATGGACGGGATGAATGAGTTCCTCTTCCAGGGTCAGGAGATGAATGCCTACATTCACTCGATCGGCGGAACCGTTTTTGAGCTCGATTACCTGCCCAAGCCGTGGAACTATCAGGACACCATGACGCGTCATCGGGAAGCGTACCACCGTGAGAATGTCGCGGTGGATAGCTATCCGAGAAACAGCTTCATCGATCACTTCTTCACCGCGGACGAGACCGTGGATCGCTTCCATCGCATGAAGCATCGCGAGCTGGGCGACTTCGTACAAGGAGTCTACGAACCGGAGAATGTGCACAAGGAAGACCACCGCCTGGTGCTTCACCGCGACGGATACGTGAAGAACGACCGCCGTGAGACTCCGATCCAGGTGCGAAAGACGTATACCTTTCACGGCGCGGGACTGCAGGTTGGCTATGAGATCACAAACCGCGGCACCGAGCCCTTCACGGCCCGGTTCGGGTCTGAAGTCAACATCGCTCTGCCACCGGTGCATCAGGCTACGGCAACGCTGGTCGCCGTCGGCGGCGATGGCGCTGAACGGGAGGTCACGGAGGATCAGCACACCCTCAGTGATTCCGAGCGCCTGGTGTGCCGTGATTACGTTCACAGCGTTGCGCTCCACCTCGAATCCCGAGGCGTCGAAACCCTCTGGTGCGTCCCTGTCGAGACGACCTACCTCTCCTCCGGCGAGCTCATCACCGAGTATCAGGCGACATGCATTGTACCGCAGTGGCAGGTCGATCTCGCACCTGGAGAGACCTTCGAATCCGAGGTCCTCATGGAGCTCCGGCCCCTCTGACCCGCCTATCGCACGGGGCTCACGTCCGCTCCGCCGCGCCGCATCGGCCTTGAGCATTCAAACGTTCCGCCGCCACGTGCCCGTCCCGAGCTTTCGGGCGCGTTTGATCACAAAGAAAGGACGATTCGATGCAACCTCGGACCGACATCCTCATTGGCTATGACTGCGCCGTCCAGGACAAGAACAGCGGCCTGGCCCGCGGCGAGATCCGTCAAGGACGGCTCACCCTCACTGAGGCGTTCCCCGGCGACTCCGAGCCTGCCGGAGCAGCTCCGTACGGTGAAGCATCCGCGACACCTGCGAGACCTGCGGCATTAACGGCATCTGCGGCATCTGCGGCAACTGCGGCAACAGAGCCGACGGAGGCGATGAAGGCTGCGGAGCGCGTCGCGCGGACGATTGCGCACTGGATCTCGGCTGCACGGACCGATGGACGACGCGTCGTTCTTGCAGTGGATGCGCCGCTCGGATGGCCCGAGCCCATGGGGCCGGCGCTTGCCGGTCACGCAGCCGGAGACCCACTCGACCAGCCGGCGAACGACCTGTTCAGGCGGGAGACCGATCGGGTTGTAAGGCGACTGTACGGACGGCAAACCCTGGACGTAGGGGCCGACCGCATTGCCCGCACCGCGCTGCGCGCGCTGGCCGTCCTGGAGCAGGTACGACGCATCACGGGGCTCGGCCTGCCGGTGGCTGTAGACGCTCACGCATTGACCGCGGACCTCGACTCAGGGCCCGTCGCGATCGAGGCATACCCGGCGGGATGGCTGGCCGCGACGCGGCGTCTGGTGCGGGGGTATCGAGCCGACGCGGCGACGCGCCGCACACTCTTCGACCAAATCTGGGATGGCCATGCCGAGGTAGCGCGGGAGAGCGTCTGCGAGAGCCCCCATGTGTTCGATGCGTCCGTATGCGTGCAGATCGCCCGGGACTTCGTGCACGGTCGTTGCGTGTCTCCGCAGGAGGTTGGGGTGGCCGTGGACATCGCGAAGCGGGAGGGATGGATCTGGCTGCCTCGACCGGAAGCTACGACGACGAGCTCGAGTGAAGGTCGAGAATGACGCGGTCGATCCAGGGCTTGGTTTCGAGGAAGTACGCGTCCCGGGCCAGAACGAACTCCAGGAAGGCGCGGCGGGTCTCCCCCGCGAAGTATCGCGCCTGTCCCAGGTAGAAGTGAACCCGAGCCTCTACGTCTTCGGCCAGGGAGATGGTGAGCAAGTTCTCGAGAAGGTCGATCGCTTCTTCCCACCGGCCGGCGGCGAACGGTCCCTCCACAATTGTCTTGAGCGTGAACCTGGGCCCCTTGGCGTCGGTGAGGCGTTCTTCCGGCAGGATGACCGGGTCAGGTGGATCGGCATCTGCGGTTGACGGAATAGGGCCCAGTGCCGCCTCAACCGCAGCGATGGTGTCTTCTTCCAACGGCCGTGGTTCAGGCGTAAGCCTCAAGGGAGAGGACACCAGAGCCGTGCCTTCCCGTAAGGTCTCATCGATCATAAGAAAGGGCAGTGGACGTCGTCGAGGGAGTTGCTCCTCCGGCATGGTGCGACTCACCGTGGCCGCCTGCAGCGGAAGCGCAACCGCCTGTTGGGAGACGTTTCGTCCCTGATCAAAGGCGACTTCGCCGTCCGCGATTCTCTGGGTGTCGAAGATCCCGTAGTAGTACTCGATACCGGGGACGGGAAAATCAGTGTAGCTGCGCCGATCACTATCCACGATGTCTATTCGCGTCGCGACTGCGAGGTCGTCGAGACTCGCAAGTGGCCCGGTCGACCTGAAGACCGCCAGGTTGCGGCCGGGGCGGTTCGCACGGAAGCGCAGAAGGATCTCGTCCCCCCGGCGCTCAACGTTCAGAGAGATGATCTCAGCCGGCGGCTCCACCCGCTCTGCAACGGAGCGGATTCGCACGGGCTGAGTTGTCTTGTTGCGGAACTGAAGAAACACCTCGCGGACTGCGCCGTCCGCCGTCTCGCCGAGCACTGCGTAGTAGTAGGTACCGGCTTCCGAAGGAACGTCGACGAAGGTTTCCGTCTCGGCATCCACGGTTCCGACGCGCACCGCCTGATCGAAGGTCTCTTCGGTGATCTCCACAGGGGCTCGATAGATATGGTGAAGCACCACGTTTTCGTGGGCCTCTCGCCATGTGAGGCGAACCCGCGGATCCCGCGTCGCAACTCTAAGGCCCGACACAAAGGGTTCGAGCGTGCCGTCGGCGTTCCGGGCCGATTCTTCACCTTCGGAGGGTGTCTCTCCTGCAGATGTCTCTTCCGCGCCCGGTTCCCGTTCTGACGCCTCGGAAGGCGCCGAGTCCTGACCGACTGCCATACCACCGCCGAGAAGGGCAAGGAGAAGTACGGTAACAGTGATCAAGGTGATGCGAGGACGCGGTTTCATGGTCTTTTACTATAATCGGCTCGTTCTCAAGCTGTCTACACTTTGGCATATCCACAACCTTGTGGGTTTGAAGCACTGGAATCATAGCGGCTGTAGGGACTTAGTGGCACTTGGTGGCTCGAAACCGTGTGAAGAGCCGCCAAGTTGCCGCAAAAACAACCTCAGGAGCTCGTTATGCCTGTGCCTCTCTACTGCCCGCGACCGGACTGTCCCAACCATCGCCACCCGCTACCCGGATGGCGCGAACGTCACGGCACCTACTTCACCATTGCCCACGGCGTGGTACAGCGCTACCGCTGTACGACGTGCGGCAAGACCATGGGCGACCAGACTGAGTCGCTGCATTACTACGCCAAGCGGCGCCTGCCGCTGAAGGCCGTCTGGACCACCTTGGCCGGTGGTGCCTGCCTGCGCGAGGTCGCGGTACGCTACGGTACCACCCCCATGGCGATCCAGTCGGCCGTTCTTCGGTTAGGGCGCCAGGCCATGGCCGCCCAGGCTCATCTTCTCCATGCCCTCGCCCCGCGCACCCAGATCTGCATGGACGGCCTCCGCTCCTTCGTTACCAGTCAGGACTACCCTTGCGACCTGACTACCGTTGTGGACCGACCCGGCGAGACGATCCTCTCGATCAGCCACACGATCACCCGTCGCGGTGGGAACATGACACCGGTCCAACGTCGACGAGCGAAGGCCAAGTATGCTTTGTGGCGGCCAGCTTCCGGCTCAATGAAGCGGCAGCTATCTTGTTTGCTAGACGAGACATGGGACTACCTGCGCCCGGCGCCTGGCAATCCTGTCATCATCGACACAGATGAGCATCCGTTGTATCGGCACTTGATCGCTGCCGACCCGCGCGCCGGCCACTTTCGACAAATCAAATGGTTCTATCACCGGCGTACACCCGGCAGCGCTCCACGCACGCCAAACAGTTCCTTGTTTCCGGTGAATTACGTCGACATGCTGTTGCGCCATCGGGTGAAGGAACACATGCGCGAGACGATCGCCTTCGGCCGGCATGCGAGTCTGCAGATGCACCGCGCCTGGTTATTCGCATGGGAACACAATGCGCGCCGGCCGTGGCGGGTGCGCCGGCCGGAGTTGGGGCCGCATGCGGTCCACGGTCGGCCCGGGTTGCCCGCCGCCGTCGACTCAGGGGTTATTCGGCGCCTGAAGCGCGAGTTCTTCTCGCGGCGGATTCGGCTGCTTGACGTGCCGGTACCGATGACCTTGCGGGATAGCTGGCTTCATACGTTGCCAACACCACCGGTCCACTGGCGAAAGGGGCAGGCACAGAAGCCCGCGATTCGGTTGCCTAAATATGCGAAACGTGATTTAGCCCAGGCAAACCCACAAGGTTCATGATACACAGGAGGTGGCGGAGGAGCTCCATTTTCGGTATACTCCCCTAACCGCACGCACATCCTTCGCGCGACCGGCGGTGCCTCTCGTAATCCAACAACCGCGCGAATAGTCACACACGGAGGTTCTACATGCTACAAGAGCTTGGTGCTCACCTCGAGGAGCTGAAAAACCAGATCTATGATACGTGGAGGCGTCTTTGACGTCGAATCGGTAACCAGCGAGATCAACGAGCTCGAGACCAAGGCGGCCGAACCGGGCTTCTGGGACGATCGCGAGCATGCCGAGAAGACCCTTTCACGGGCCAAGCGGTTGCGGGACCGGATCGAACCGTGGCAGGAGCTCGTACAGGAAGCTGACGACCTCTGGGAGCTCTATCAACTCGGTCTCGAGGAAGGGGACGAGTCCGTCGAGTCGGAGGTGCGCAACGGCCTGGAGCGACTTCAGGAGAAGTACGAGCGTCTGCACGTTCTCGAACTCCTCAGCGGCGAGTTCGACGACAACTCCGCCTTCCTTACCATCCACTCCGGCGCGGGCGGAACCGAGGCGTGCGACTGGGTCAGCATGCTTCTGCGCATGTACTCGCGCTGGATCGAGAATCGCGAGTACAAGAGCACCATCCTCGACATGCAGGAGGCCGAGGGCGGAATCAAGTCGGTGACCTTGCAGGTCGACGGGAGCTTCGCGTACGGATATCTGAAGGCAGAGTCCGGCATTCACCGATTGGTGCGGATTTCGCCCTTCGACTCGGGGGGGCGAAGGCACACGACATTTGCATCGGTCTATGTCTCACCGGTGATAGAAGATGATATTGAGGTCGATGTGAAACCGGAGGAGCTCCGGGTCGACACATACCGCGCGAGCGGCGCCGGAGGCCAGCACGTCAACAAGACCGACTCGGCGGTACGGATTACGCATCTGGAAACCGGGATTGTCGTGCAGTGCCAGAACGAACGCAGCCAGCACAAGAATCGCGCTACGGCCATGAAGGTGTTGAAGTCGAGACTCTACGATTACTATCGCAGGGAGCGGGACAAGGAGCACGAGAAGACCGCGGCGGAGAAGAAGGACATCTCCTGGGGTAACCAGATTCGCTCCTACGTGTTTCATCCGTACAACATGGTGAAGGATCACCGGACCAAGGTGGAGACCGGCAATGTGCAGGCCGTAATGGACGGCGATATCGACCGGTTCATTGAGGAGTACCTTCGCCACATGTGGGGCGAAGGTGTCGCTTCTTCGCATTCGGAGTGACATGGGAACCAGGGTACTCATAGTCGACGACGTGCCGCTCATGCGGCGCCGGATCCGAGCAGCTCTTGCTCCGCACGGCTTCGAGATTCTGGCGGAAGCCGCCGATGGGTATGACGGTATCCTGCAGTACGTGGAAAGACGCCCCGACGTCGTGGTACTCGACATTGTCATGCCGGGGATCGATGGGATCGAGACCCTCGAGAGGCTGCTCCGACTCGATCCCGGCGCGCGGGTGGTGATGTGCAGCGCCCTCGGCGAACAGGAGATGATCCGCCGGGCGATTCACCTTGGGGCGCGGGATTTCATCGTGAAGCCCTTCGCCGAGGAGCGAATCGTCAGTGCCGTCGGGAAGGCGGCCGACTCAAGCGGGCATCTGTCAGGTGTCTGAGAATCTGTCAGGTGTCTGAGAACAGGTGCGTGAGAACGTTGTGCGAGAGCCTCGAAGTATCCTCTTCACACTGCTAACGATTGCCCTCTTTGGCGTCTCAGTCGCCTCCGGTCATGCATCCGGAGCCGCCGAAGAGGAAGCCCTGCCGGAGGCCGTGCGGCCGCGAGACACTCGGGCGGAGTGGACAATCGGGATCGCCGAACTCAGCGGGCGCGGTCTTTCCGAGGCCGCTGCATACGTCACCCAGAGTATTCCGCTGCTTCTCCGAGAAGAATTGAGCAACGTCGCGGAGCACGTGTATGGCGACACAGAGATCGCCGCGTACCGATCCCATCTCAAAGAGCAGGCGTTGATTGCCGCCGGAAAGCAGCTGGATACGGCACTCGCTGCTCGTGATCGCGCGGAAGGTTCCCGGAACCGGGAACAGTACCGGGAGCAGGTCCGCACCGCCCGACGCAATCTCGGTCGAATCGAGGCGCTTCCACCGTCGGACATACCTGTAGCAACGCCGAAGCCCGTTACCTTCGTCGGCGATGCCGGTGGACTCTTGCCCATGTCGCAGAATGTGCTGCACATGGCCCGCAGCGAGGACCTGGACGCGGTGATCTTCGGGCGCGTGGACGACCTCGATGGCTTTGTGGAGATAGAGGTCTCCGTATACAGTCGGTTTCAGGAAGAGACGGTCTTCTCTGAGTCGGTCATCACTCGTCCTGTTGCGGCGTACGACGCGACCGAGGCGCTTCGGCATCGCCTGATAGAGTATGTATTGGGGAGGCCCTGGGCGAGCCTGACTGTCACGACGCCGAACGATCAGGGGTCGCTCTACGTAGACGGCAGCTTTGTGGGAATCGGCGAAGCCAGGCTCCCGCGGACGTCGCCGGGCGAGCGGACGGTCGAGGTTGTCCTGCCGGACGGCTCCTCCGCTCGGACGGTGGTGGAACTGGCTCCCTACGAAGAGCGAACCGAAACGCTGCGTCTCGAACCGCCGGAGACGGAAGCGATTACCATTGAGAGCGACCCGCCGGGTGCTGCGGTGTACGTTGAGTCGACCTGGCGCGGCACAACCCCGCTAACATTTACCCGACCCGTGCGAGAAGTACCCTTCCGGATGACTCTGGAGGGCTACAACGAAGCCTTCGGGGCTCTCGGGCCCGGCGCGCCGGCGACGGTGCAACGCACCCTTGTACCGGAGGCGGTCGATCAGGCGGCGCTGGTAGAAGAGCGGCGGGACGCCTTCTACGGCGCCTTCGGCGCATTCATCCTCTCCTTGCCGATTCCGATGATCTTCAACGGCCTTACACAGAGCGTCGTCTCCCTGTTTCCGCCGGACGGGAGCGCGAAC
The DNA here is from genome assembly GCA_964654185.1 of uncultured Spirochaetaceae bacterium. Classification (GTDB taxonomy): domain Bacteria; phylum Spirochaetota; class Spirochaetia; order DSM-27196; family PWMO01; genus CAYFQV01. Next base: position 22,003 of record CAZZIE010000053.1, read on the forward strand.
CCCGACCTGACGGCGGAGGAAACTCAGCGGCTCGCGACGCTGGGAACGGTGTACTTCTACGTGTCCCGGGGCGGTCTCTTTGTGAGCACCGGACTGTTCGTGAATCTGGGCGTGCAGCTGTCGCGGTACATCGAAGCGAGTCAGTACAAGCATCAACCTCAGGAGTAATGGAAGCACAATGCAGAAGAAGACCGGTCTTGCAGCACGGTTGAAGTCGATATTCTCCGGTGGCGGTGTCGATGAGGGGTTCTTCGAAGAACTCGAGGACCTGCTGGTGGAAGCCGACATCGGCGCCCGTCTCGCCATGGAAGTCTCCGACGAACTGCGGGAGCGCGCGCGGAAGGAAGGTCTCGGCAGTGAGGAGGAGATCCGGCACGCTTTGGCGGACATTCTGCTGCCGCATGCCGGAAGTGCATCGCCGGAGCTCGACCCCGGGCTGAACGTCGTCGTCGTGCTGGGGGTCAACGGCGTCGGCAAGACGACGACACTGGCGAAGCTCGCCGCCTACTATCGGGATGCGGCGCGGACGTCGCGGATTGTTCTAGCCGCCGGCGACACCTTTCGCGCCGCGGCGATCGATCAGCTTGCCGTACACGCGGAACGCCTGGACATGCGGCTGATCCGGCAGCAACACGGCGCGGATCCCGGCGCGGTGATCTACGACGCCCTCGAAAGTGCCAAGGCCAATCGCGACCGGCTGCTCCTTGCCGATACTGCGGGACGCATGCATACGAAGGCGAATCTCGTTGCCGAGCTCGGTAAGGTCGACCGAATCGTGACCAACCGTGCCGAGGGCGCAACCTACCGGAAGTACCTGGTCATCGATGCAACGACGGGACAGAACGGGTTGCGCCAGGCGGAGATCTTCAATGAGGCGATCGGTGTGGATGCCATCATCATGGCCAAGTACGACTCCACCTCGAAGGGCGGCATCGCCCTGGCCATCTCGAAGGAGCTCGGTATCCCCTGTGTCTTCCTGGGGCGGGGAGAGAAGTACGAGGACCTCGACGTCTTCAACCCGCAACGCTACGTCAACGAACTGACGGGGGCAGGCGAGTGAGATCGATTGTGCCGGTGGCACTCGTGTTCGCGGCTCTCCTGATGATGTCGGTGTGTGCCGACGGGGCGGGAGCGCAGGAGACCGGCCGGGAATCTGCCCAGGTTCCCGACACGACCGGCGACGAGGCAGGGCGCGCCGCGGCCACCGGGGATGCGGCGAGGGCCACCAGGGATACAGCCACGACCACCGGAGGTGCGGCCGCCGGAGGTGCGGCCGCCGGTGGTGCGGCCGCCGACGCCGATTCCCGCAGGGTCTACCGGTCCAACGCGCTGGCCATGGAGCTCGAGGTTCTGCCGTCGGGGCGCGTGCCGGCGGAGGGCTTTGCCCTCGTGGTGGAGCGCACCACCGCACCGAATGAACGCCCCGGGACGACGGACGGCCCCACCGCCGCGGACACGGCCGACACCGAGCGCCCGGACGGCCGGGTCACCGCCACCATCGTCGAACGCCGCCTCTACCGTGACGGCGAGGCGATCGAGCGAGTGGTCGTTGAGCGGGACGGCGCCGGAAGAGTTGTCCGGGAGCGGCAATTCGAGGAGGGAACGCTACGTCGCGAAGAGGAGTTCCTTGTCACCGGGCTGGTGGAGGTCACCAGAGAGTACGACGAGTCCGGCGCCTTGGAGCGGGAGATTCGGTACGAGTACGTCGATCGCGCCCTGGTGCGGCGAGAGGTGCTGGGCATCGGCCAGCCGGCCCCCGGGCAGCCGGCCCCTTCGGAGGAGCCCGCCGAGCTGGAAAATGGCCAGGCGAACGCGGAGCCCGCCGCCCCCGAGCAGCCCGCCCCCTCGGATGCCCCCGAGGAGCCCGCCGCTCCGGACCAACTCGAGACGCTCTACGTGGACACTCTCAGCTACTATCCCTCCGGCGGGATTCGCGAGCTGGTGCGCGAGTGGGCGGATGGTCGTCGTCGGACGGTGCGGTACAGCGTGGTGAATGGAGATGTGCTTCAGGAGCGCTTCGAGACCGACGGAGACGGGCGGCTGGTTCGCTATGATGAACGACAGCGCGCCGTCTACGAGCGGGAGTGGCGAGGCTCAACGGTCATCCGGGAGGCGCGCCACTCCTACCAGGCCGGTTCGCAAACGCCGACTCGGAGCGAGGAGGTCCTCCCGCCGGAGAACCGGCGGATCGTGCAGAACTTCGACGATCAGGGGCGCCTGCTCCGCGAGCGCGTGTATGAGAATGAGCGCCTCGTGCGGGATGAGGAGAACTCCTACGGACCGGAGGGGCGAACCGAAACCGTCGTGACGACCCGCGGGGTGGTGGAGCGGCGCACCTTCACCTACGAGGACGACCGTCTCGTCGAGGAACGGGTCTACCGCAACGGAACACTGACGCGCTCCATCACCTACACAGACGAGCGCAGTCGGGTTGAGCGACGCTATCGCGACGGCGAAGTCTTCGCGCGCATCTACTATCGCGATGACGCCGCCGTGCGGGAGGAGATCCTTCGAAACGGCCGCGTCGTAGAGAGTCGGGAGCTCCGGTAATGCGGCGCTGGGTCCTCTTCGTTGCCCGCCGACACGTCCGGACGCGCCGCCGCGAGAAGGGCAATGCCACGAGCATCTTCGCCGTGCTGGGGATTGCCGCCGGAGCCATGACTCTTGTCGCGGTGCTCTCGGTCATGAACGGCTTCCAGCTCGGAACCATTGAGGACATCCTCGAAGTCGACTCTTATCATCTCAGGATCGATGCCGACGGGCCTACCGCCGACGTGCCGTCGCAGGCCGCCACGGAAAGCGCCGCCGGCGCGCACTACCACGAGACTCTTGCCCGGACCGCTTCGGAGAGCTCGAGTGTGACCGCGGCGGTCCCCTTCCTGGATCTGGAGGTCCTCGCGACGGGGTTCTTCCGGGACCTCCGGGCCATTCGCGTTCGCGCCCTGCCGGGGGATGTCGGCCGGCGCGATGAGGGGTTTCGCAACGCCTTCGACATGGTTGCCGGCGTCTTCAACGTGGAGGCCGAGCGAAGCGTCGTCATGGGTATTGAGCTCGCCCGCGCCCTCGGCGTGGCGCCCGGGGACTCCGTTGAGCTTGTCAGCCTGGAAGGCGACGATCTGGCGCGGGGTACCACCGTTGAGCTCGTTGTGACGGGGACCTTTCGGTCGGGCTACCTGGATTTCGACCAGGGCTGGGCATTCGTGAGCCTGGCCACGGCGCGCGGCGTGCTCGGGGCGGAGCGCCCCCCGACGGTCGGTGTGAAGCTCGAAGACCGCTACGCCGATCAGCGCGTTGCGGCTGTTCTGGAGGAGCGCCTCGGCACGGCTGTGGACATCACTTCGTGGAGGCAATACAACCGCTCGATCTTCGGGGCGTTGCGCCTGGAGAAGAACCTGATGACCATCCTGATCGGGCTCATCTTTCTCGTGGTTGCCGGCAACATGATGCAGTCCCTGCGACGGAGCGTGGTCGAGCGCGCCGAGGAGATCGCGATTCTCAAGGCGCTCGGGGCGCCGCCGCGGAGTATTCAGCTCATCTTCATCGGGGAGGGGGGCATCATCGGTCTGGTGGGCGGCGGTGCCGGCATCCTGCTCGGGCTGCTGATCGCCCACAACGTGAACGCGATCTTTCAGGCTGCGGAGGCCGTCGTGAACGGCGTACTCTGGGGGATCGGGCGCGTGATCGGATCGGTCACCAATGCGGACTTCACCCTCTTCTCGCCGCGGTACTTCTACATTACCGAAGTGCCGGTGGAGGTGGTCGCGTCCGAGGTCATCGGGATCTTCCTCTTCGCCTTCCTGTGTGCGGCGGGAGCCGCCCTGCTGGCGTCGACGCGCGTCTCGAAGATCCGGCCCGCGGAGGTACTGCGAAACGAATGAGTGCCCACAATGACTCGAACCCGGAGCACGCCATGAACCCGGAGCAGCCCATGAATACAAAGCACGACACCGTCGTCGAGACAGGCAATCTCATTGTTGCAATGGAGCACATCGGCAAGCGCTTCACGAGCGGCCAGGAAGAGGTTGCAGTGCTCCACGACATCAATCTGACCGTCCGGTCCGGGGAGGTCGTTACGATCTCCGGCGAGAGCGGCTCCGGAAAGAGCACGCTTCTCAACATTCTCGGTGGACTCGAGCTGCCGAGTGCCGGCACGGTGCGGTCCGCGGGGTATCGTGTCGACGAGCTCTCGGAGCATCAGCTCACCAGGTACCGCAACTCCATTCTCGGGTTGGTCTTTCAGTTCCACTACCTCCTTCGTGATTTTACCGCGGAGGAGAATGTCATGCTCCCCGCCTTTATGGCCGGAACGATCCGCAAGCGGGCGGTCGAGCGGGCACAGGCGCTCCTTGAATCGGTCCGCCTGGCCGATCGTCGCGGTCACTTTCCCACCCAGCTCTCCGGAGGCGAGCGGCAACGCGTCGCCGTGGCTCGCGCTCTCGTGAACGATCCTCAGCTCATTCTCGCCGACGAGCCGACGGGCAATCTGGATGAGAACCACTCCCAGGAGGTAGAGGGCATTCTCTTCGACCTGGTTCGGGAGGTTGGAACGACCCTCATTCTCGTGACTCACGATCAGCGACTCGCCGCCCGGGGGAATCGCCGTTACCGCCTGGAGCACGGAGTGCTGAACGACGTATGAACCGCCTGGCGGCACTCTTTCTGGCAGTGCGCTACCTCTTCGGACCGCGGCGATCGAGCTCCTCCCGGATCCGCTCCGCCGTATGGGGGATCGGACTGAGCCTTATTCCACTTGTCCTGGTTCTCGAGATCTCCGACGGAATGATTCGGGGCATTACCGACCGCTTCCTGGAGACGGCGACATACCATCTTCAGGCCATTCATATCGGTGCCGATGCTCCCGAGGCGGACGGGTCGCTACGCCGGGAGATTGAACGGGTGCCCGGGGTGCTCCACGCCTGGCCTGAGCGGCAGGGAATTGCGTTGGCCTCGGCGGCGGACCAGCGCGTCGGGGTGACGGTCCGTGCAGTGGACCCGGCCATGTATGGCCGGGACGAGGGGTTCGCCCGGTACTTCGCCGTCGAGGCCGGGAGCTTCGACCTTTCCGGGGAACGCGGGGTCGTTATCGGCCGCGCAGTTGCCGACCGCCTTGCCGTCGAGGTCGGTG
>CAZZIE010000054.1:0-26739 GCA_964654185.1 uncultured Spirochaetaceae bacterium
ATCCGCTCAAGCCCGACGAGGTTGCACAGGTCCTCCGCCATGTGCCGCGCCTGCCGAACCGTCGCGTTCTGCGTGAAAATGCAGCCGGTCATGACGTTCTCCCGAACGTCGAGATCCTCGAGGGGATGAATCAGCTGATAGGTTCGGCCGATCCCCATCTTGCTGCGCAGATGCGGCGGCGTTGTCGTGATGTCCTGATCATCGAATTCGATGCTGCCGGACGTGGGCAGGTAGATCCCGCTGATGACGTTGATGAAGGTCGTCTTGCCGGCGCCGTTAGGCCCGATGATTCCAACAATGCTGCCCTCGTCCATCTCGAAGTCGACGTCTTTCACCGCCACCAAGCCGCCGAATCGCTTGGTCAGTTTCTTGGTTACAAGCGTACTCATTGCACGGCTCCTCGTTCTTTGCGCAGGCGCAGGCGGGACTTGATCAAGCCGGTGATGCCCTGCGGCATGAAGATAATGACCAGCACGATGATGATGCCGTAAACGACCAGGTGTCCGTACGGAATGTAGAGCTTGAGGTACTCCCCGACGAAGCCGAGCAACAGCGCTCCGACAATCGGTCCGGCCGTTCCGTAGATGCCGCCGAGCAAGCCCATGGCAATCGGCAGCAGCGTGAAGTCCACGCTGAAGCTGTTGCCCGGCGTCATGAAGCCGTAGCTGTGCGCGTAGGCGCCGCCGATAACGCCCTGGATACCCGCGGTGATCGCAAAGGCAAACACGAGATACTTGTAGATGTTGACACCGCTCGTGCGGGCGACCGTCTCATTGTTTCGTATCGACGTCAGGGCGAAGTGCCACTTCGTCCGGCGAAACACCTCCGATACAGCAATCGTGAGCACAGCCAGAACAAGGACCAGAAGGTAGATGGAGGCGGAGTTCCCGTTGAAGATTGCTGTCGGGAGGAACTCACCCTCGGACCCTCCGGTCACTGAGGACCAGTTGCGGGCTATGACGCGGAATATCTCCGCAAGGGCCAGAGTGACGATTGCGAAGTACAGCCCTCTCAGCCGGAGCACCGCCAGGCCGACAAGTGCCGCCACAGCAAAGGACATGACTCCCCCGAGCAGCAGCGAAAGGATCCGGGGAATGCCGAGATGCAGAAACAGCAGCCCCCCGGTGTACGCACCGAGGCCGAAGAAGCCCGCTATGCCCAGCGAGAGCTGGCCGCTTCTGAGGAGCATGTCCCAGCTGACCGCAAGAGCCATGTACATGAGTACCGTGGTTGCCACGGATTGCTGGTACGCTCCGGTATAGAGCGGATAGAGAGCAGCCACTGCCAGGAGCAGGACGACGATTACTATTGTTCGTGGCTTCATCGCTTGGCTCCTCGAAATGAGCGAATCATGATGACAATGACGATCAGGGCAAAAAACACGATCTCCGCCCAGCCGCCGTACCCGGGAAAGGAGTTGATGAACGCTTCGGCAAGACCGAGTCCGGCCGCACAGTAGACGACCGCCGTCAGATTGCCCAGTCCGGCCATTGCGACGATGGCGAGAGACTTCATGGTGAATGGGGCACCCACCCCGGGAAAGAGAGAGTAGCGCACCGCGAAGAGCGTCGCTATGATTCCGAGAATACCTACCGCAATGGAGAACACCACCAGGTAGGTGCGACCGACATTGATGCCCACAATGGCGGCGCCTTTGGGATTCTGGCCGACGGCGAGTGCCGCCTTGCCGAGCTTGGTACGGCGCAGGAAAAGCATCAGGCCGATGACGATCACGATTGCCGCGATGACATAGGTGAAGTCGAAGGTGCCGAAGGTAAGGTCGCCGATGGAGACGGACGCGGAAGCGTAGCCTACCGATACCTTGCGCGGCTGCGTGGTCGCAATGAGGTTGACCGTCTGCGATGCAATGATTGCAAGACCGAAGGTGAGAATCACCTGATTGAGCTCGGGTGCATTCAGGACGTGCTGGATCGTCGCCTTGTAGGCGAGCACACCGAGAATGGCCAGCACGATCACGGCGGGGATCATTGCCACCATGGGGTCCACCCCGAGATTCGTGCTGAACAGGTATACGAAGTAGGCGCCGAGCATCAGGAACTCACCGTGCGCCAGATTGACAATGCCCACGATACCCAGGATGAGCGCCATGGGCAGGGCAATGGATGCGTAGAGGCCGGCTCGTTGGACACCGTAGATCAGCACGGTTGGCTTCCAGACCAACAGAAGAACGACCACCGCAACGGCCGCGGCAACGGCCGCGGCAACAATGCCGATGAGCATGCGCCTCGAAACTGCCATAGATCTCGCTCCTTCAAAGAAAACCGGGCCGGCCTGGCCGACCCGGTTTCCCGCAATTCGTGAATAGGGCCGACGGATAGCGTCGACCAACCATTCGGGCGTTACGCCGTTCCGGCGCTACCGCTCATCCCATCCGGGGAAGGGGTACTGCAGGTCCGCCGTCGCGAATTCGAAAGGCCAGATGACCTCTTGTTCGCCGTTCTGCCACTGCAGAATCTTCTGACCGCGAATACCCTGGTGCTGGATGATGTTCGACGGGCTGAAGCTGATGGTCTCGCCGAGGGGAGAGTCATACTGAATGCTCTCCAGCGCTGCGATGACCGCCTCCTTATCCAGGGTACCGGCTTCCTCAACGGCGTTCGCCAGGAGGTAGATCGCCGAGTAGGAGAGCGGCGCGAAGTACGTTGCAGGTGCGCGATCATACTTCTCCACGTACGCATCGTAGAAGCTCTTGCTGACGTCGGTCACCTCGTTGATCGAGGGTGCCCACATGCCGTAGAGCGTCACGTTCTCAGCCAGCGGAGAGTTGCCGAAGTCGGCAGGCCAGCCCGGAGGCGCTCCGATGAAGAGCGGGGGCTCGAAGCCGATGGCCTTCGCCTGCTCCATGATCGGGAGAGCGTCGGCATCGTAGCCGGCCCAGATGAAGACATCCGGGTCGTAATCCTTGGCAATCTCGAGCATGGCGCTGTAGTCGCCACCGCCGGTTGCCGCACTGGTGAAGGACTCACCCTCGATCTCGCCGAGGTCGCCGTAGAGCGTCTTGGAAGCCTCGAAGGAGCTGGTGCCGAAGGGGCCGTCCTCGTAGGCGATGAACCAGCGATCGGTGTCTACCTCGGAATACCGCTCGGCAATGTCGTTCCACCCCTCGACGTAACTGGCGCCCTGGGTGTAGTCCCACGGGTGCAGGTGGAAGTACCAGCTTGCATCCGGGCCGACCGCCTCTTCCGCACGGGAGGATGCGGCACCGGTCCACATGGTCACCTTCTGATACTTCTTGAGGGTCGGGATCTGCGCCAGGTGCACGCCGCTCGACATGCCGCCGACAAACATATCCACGTTCTCAACCGTCGCCAGCCGCTCGAGAGCGGAAGCGCCCTTCTCCGGCTTGAGCTCGCTGTCGATGACGATCAGCTCGAGGGGGCGTCCAAGGACGCCGCCTGCGGCGTTGATCTCTTCAACCGCCAGCTGAGCAGCCTTGCTGCCCTGGTCGCCGGTAATGTCGCCCAGAGGCCACACACCGCCGAGCTTGATGGGTTCCGCCTCGCCTTCTTCCTGCGCGCCCGCCGCAAACATGGGGGCAACCGCAAGGGCGAGGAGAGCAGCCACGAGTGCTACTATCCGAATCTTCATGAAACCTCCTTCACCGACAGGTCGATCCTGCCGTAGTGAATCCATTTCTCCATCGTCCCGCCGGTGGCCTCCTGAGGAGTGGCCGGCGAAACGTTGCCTCCTGATTCTACGCGCCCGGGTGTCTACGGGCCGGCGTGCCTACAGGCCGGCGTGCCTGTGCGCCCGGGTATCTATGCGCCGGCGAAGTCCCGAAGGATCGCCTTGAACTCCTCGGGGCGTTCCACCATGACGGCGTGACCAACTCCTTCGACGACTCGCGTCGTGGCCTTGGGGAACTGGGATGCCGTCTTCGTGGCGTGTTCCACCGTAATGAGGGGGTCCTTGTCCCCGACGACGACCAGCACCGTCCCGTCATGCGTTCCGGCGGCCTCTACGTAGTCGAAATCGGTGAGCGCCTTTGCGTGGCCCACGTAGGCATCCGGGTTCATCTCCATGCCCTTGTCCACCAGACGCTCGAAGTGGTCGGCGTCGGGGATGTCCGGCATCAGCATGCCGAGAGCCTGCTTCATGAGATCACGGTTCACCTTGTACTGCTCGATGACCGGGTAGTGCTCCTCGGGCGTCACGAGCCCGTCCGCGGGAGCGGAGTCAACGAGCATCATGGAGCGCGCCCACCCCGGATTGCGCAGCACCAGTGACATGGCAACGGCGCCTCCGAAGGAGTGGCCCACGACGATGGGCTGTTGCAGACCCACGGCTTCGGCGAAGGCCTTCGCATAGTCGGCGTACACATCGATATTGATCTGATCGATGTTGTCGGAACAGCCGAAGTTCGGAAGATCCGGCGCCCAGCAGGCGAAGCCCGGAACATCCATGGCCTTCTCATACCAGAGATTGCAGCCGGTGTTTCCGTGGAGCAGGAGCACCGGCGTGCCCTCACCCTGCTGCAGGTAACAGATTCTCGCGCCGTTCACCGTGATCTGCTGTTGCTCCATGCGAACTCGTCCTCCCTGCTCTCGATCGTCGATCTCTATCGTTGGTTTCTATCGCTAATCTCTATCGTTGCGCTCTATCCTGCGCGCGCCCCTCGCTGAGACCCGCTGCACCGGGTATCGATTCCAGGTGCTATCCCCCGTAGGGACCCCAATGGACCACTGCGGACGCCCAGACGAAGCCGAGCCCCGCACCAACCATGACGATGTCGGTACCGTCGGTGATCTTGCCGGCCTCGAGGCCGAGCTGGAGTGACAGGACCTGATCGTTCTGGCCAAGGTGCCCGTAGTTATCCAGGTACGTCGTTTTGCTCTCGTCGAGGCCGAGCTCTTCCAGTACCGCATTGTGTGCCGAGCGCTTGAAATGCAGGATTGCCAGGTAGCCGATGTCCGCCTGCTTGAGGCCTGAGTTCGTCAGAGAGTCGCGAATGACCTTGTAGAAGTTCGGCATGGTCTTCTCGCCGAGCTCCTTCTTGAAGTGGTCGGGATTGCGCACCACAAAGTGCGCGGCATTCGCGTCTCCCGGCTCCGGCGGCCACTTGTTCGCCCCGAGGACAGGCACCACACAGTCCTCCGAGAATGAGCCGTCACCGATGAAAGCGGTTCCCAGGACGACGTTCCGGTCGTACCCCTTCTCCAGGAGGACCGCTGCTCCGCTGGCACCGATGTCGAACATGAAGCTCGTCTCGGGAACGTCGAGACTGATGAGATCGACGTTGCGATAACCGCTGACCAGGAGGACCCGGTTCGTGTCGGGCTTCGCAATCATCATGGCCTTCGCCACGTCGAACGCCGCCATCATTGAGCCGCACATGGCCTCCATGTCGAAGGACCACGCGTTCGTCGCACCGATCTCGTGGGCGACCTTCAGGCCCGCGAGCCAACAGGGATAGTCCTTGTGTTGCCCGCCGTTCCAGATCACGAGATCGATGTCCTTGGGATCGACCCCGGCATCCTCGATTGCCTGCTTTGCGGCCTGGATGCCCATGTAGCTCGTCGTGTCCCCGGGGCCCGGAACGGGTTTCTGAACCACGCCGAACTTCTTTGCAATAACGTCTTCCGGAATGTCCGTGCGATCGGCGATATCCTTCGCCGTCATCACGGTCTCCGGGATATAAGTGCCGATTCCCCGAATGCCTACATTCATGGGTGATGTGCCCTTTCTCGCTGATGATGAGTAATTACTGAATCGTCTCTCAGTCGGCATCCTACACCCGCCGGTACGGGCCGTCAAGGATTTCTTTCGGGAAGCCCCCTCCACGAGGAGCCGGAGCCGCCACATCCACCCGAACAAACCCCTTGCGGGGCTGTTTCCGGCGGCATCCGGCGCAATATGGCCCCGGAACTTCCCACTGACGCCCGTTCGGAGCGGGCACCGCCGGATTCGGCTCCTCCGGAGACACATGCATTCTGCCATTGCCAGGGTCGCCGGGGACGGTCTATAATCCAAACTGACTTTGAGGTGAATCAACTCTCATTAAAGAATTCAAGAATACTCCAAAGAGATTAGAGGAGCGGTTATGTCGAACTGGAGCGATCAATACAAGTCCAAGCTCGTGAGCATTGAACAGGCGGTGAAGACGATCAAGTCTGACGACGATGTCATTGTGGCGCAGTGCGCCTCCGAGCCCCAGGGCTGCATGGACAAATTCCACACCGTGAAGGACCAGGTCGAGAACGTCCGGGTGTTCTCGGTGCTGACCCTGAAGCCATACGAGTTTTATGCCAATCCCGAGATGAAAGGCCACTTCGAGCTGGCCAGCTGGTTCCATGCACCGGGTTCCCGGGAGGCTTTGAAGAAGGGCGCCGGCACCGTGACCTACGTGCCCAACATGCTGCACCGTGCGGCGAGCGACCGGATGTACGCCAGGCGGCCCAACGTCTTCTTCGGCACCTGTACGCCCCCCGATTCGAAAGGGTACGTGTCCCTCTCCCTCGGCATCACCTATGAGAAGGACATCATTGAAGCGGCGGAGACCGTCGTCCTGGAGGTCAATGAGAATCTGCCCCGAACCTATGGAGACACCCACGTACACGTCCGGGATGTGGATTACTTCGTTGAGAACCATCAGGAGGTTCCGACCCTCCCGAACCCGGAACCGGGTGAAACCGACAAGGCTATCGGCAACTACTTCGCAGAGCTCGTCGAGGACGGCTCCACCATTCAGCTCGGAATCGGGAACATTCCCAACGCCGCAGCCCTCGCCCTCATGGGGAAGAAGGACCTCGGCGTGCACACCGAGATGATGGTCGACTCAATGGTGGATCTCTACGAAGCCGGTGTGATCACCAACCGTAAGAAGACCCTCTTCAAGGACAAGTTCGTCTGTACCTTCGCCTTCGGGTCGAAGCGGCTCTACGACTGGCTGGACGACAACCTCGCCGTGGAGTTCCAGCGGGGCAAGTGGGTCAATGACCCGGCGGTCATCCGGAACAACTCCCGGATGGTCTCCCTCAACACCTGCCTCATGGTGGACCTGACGGGCCAGGTGGCGAGCGAGTCCATCGGCACGAAGCAGTACTCCGGCACCGGCGGCCAGTCCGACACGGCAGTGGGCGCACAGGAAGCCTACGACGGTCTGGGAAAGAGCGTCATTGCCTGCCACTCGACCAAGAAGAAGGGCGAGGTCAGCTCGATCGTGCCGACCCTGCCGGAAGGTACCGCAGTCACCCTGCACCGGAGCAACGCCGACTACATTGTCACGGAACACGGCATTGCGCCGCTTCGGGGCCGAACCATCCGCGAGCGAACCAACAACCTGATCGCAATCGCCCATCCGAACTTCCGGGATGAGCTGCGGGAGAAGGCAACGGAGATCGGATACCTCTAGGCAATCGGAACGAAGCGGAAAACGCTGACCTCCAGGTGGGTGCGGGTCAATCCCGGCGGCGCGGTCCTCTCATGCAGGCAGCGGCCCTCACGGATACTCGCACTCACCGATACGCCTGCAGGGCGGCGGTCACCACGTCGCGAATCTCCGGATCCACCTTCTCGGCCGCCGCGGTGAACTGCTCCAGAACACGATTCTGCTCAAAGGCGCCGTCGGCGACGAGGACCGGTGTCATCTTTGCCGAGAAGGGGATCTCGCCGTCGTCCACCAGGTGGTGCTGATAGGTTCCACCTGGCTTCCAGGTGATACAGCGCTCCCGGGAGCGCTTGTCGTAGCAGAGCTGAAACCCTGTCAGGTTGCGGCAGCTTTCGTCCTCATACCAGACAATGAGGTCCATGTCTGCGTCGCTGAACCAGCGCCGAAATCCCTCTCCTTCGATCTGCCGCGCGCCTTCGATCTCACCCAGCATGGTCACCTCCGTTTCGACGTCGGACTAGATCATACAGCGCCTCGATGCCGTCGGCGAGCCCGGGAAAGAGCTCGGGCTCCTGCCGCGCCAGGTACAGGAGTCTGTCCGTGGTTTCGCGGAACACCTCTTCGTACTTCTGATAGGCGAACTTTCGGAGCGCCTTCAGGAGATTCTCGACCAGCCGCCGTCGGTCCCGGGGCTCCCAGGCATCTCTTTGCAGCGCGTCGGCAATGACGAGCACCTCCTCCTGTCTGGTGTGACACGCCGTGTAGCCCAGGCTCTTCTCCAGTCGGTCTAGAACCGCATCGTCTTGCTCATCGAGACCTCCCTCTGCAATGACCGGGCGGTACCGTCTTCGAGCCGGAGGAAGAGGCCGCCGGCGGCGGCGTTGCTCGTATCTGTTTCTGTTTCTGCTTCTGCTCCGGTGTCCGTTTCCGCCGCGGCTGCGTGTGATCCTGCGGTGGCCGGAGTCGCGCCGCCGTCCGGGTCGGCAAGCTGCATGTGCCTCCCGTCGCTCTGAAACACCTCGGCGAGGCGCGCAGGGTTGTGGGGCCGGTCGAGAAGCGCTTCGAGACGGCGCCGGCGAAGAAAGCGTTGAACCTCCTGACGGTCTCGTGGGTGGGACCGCTCGTGCCGGGTGACCACGACGAGGAACTCCGTGTTCCGGGTGTGCCGATGGAGACTCTGCTTTCCGCCGCGGTACTTCACGTAGTCCCTTCCGAACATGCGGACCCGGCCGTGCCCCTCGAGCAGGTCGAGGAGCGCCTCGAGCGGCACGATCCCCTCGGTGTTGTAGCTGAGCACCAGATGGCGTCCGTCGGCGCGGTCCAAAAGTGCCTCAAAGGCCTTCAATGCATGTGCCCGGTAGCAGAAGTCGGAGCGCGTTCTCCGCCAGTCGGGACGAATCCCCGCCTTTTCGGCAAGGCGCCCGTCGGGGCCCCGCACATCCGGGACCGGGGGCCGATCCCACCGGGCAATCGTGTTGAGCATGAAGTAGTTGCTCCCGTACTGATGGGAGTTGTAGGGAGGATCGAGATAGATGATGTCACCGCTGTGCCGCGCGAGGAAGTCCGAGGCGTCCATTGCGCGAACCGTCGCCCTGCCGGCGGCTCCGTCGACGAGCTCGGGCATTTCGAGCTCCATCCGACCGAGAATCCGTCCCAGGGCGTCGCGACTGTGCCCGCCGAAACCCCGGTGGTACGCCTTGAAGACGCCGGAGGTGTTGGCGTGGGTGGCGGCCTCCACCAGGAGCAGCGCAATGAGGAGCGTCTTCTCCGCAGCCCGCACGGGGTCATGCGATTCGCCGCCGGCACTGTGTAATCCGGCCGTGCAGCCTTCCGGACCGGTCGCGGCCGCAAGCCCGTCGGCATCGATCTCAGGATAGAGATCTTCAATTCGTTGTCGCACCCGGTCGATGAACAGGGCGTTCTCCCGGGTGTAGAAGAGGCGCTCCCACCGGTAATCGGCGCTCTCGGTTGAAGCCGGCGCGTAGTGGGCACTGATGTAGGGGGACGGCAACGCGTCGTCCCGGTCGTAGAGTGCGTTAAGCTCCGCGAGGAGCGAGGTCACACCGCCGTGGCGTTGAAACAGCGTCGGCAGGTCGCGCCGATCAATGCCCAGGAAGGCGGCGTTCAGGATGTAGCTGTACAGCTCCCAGTCGTTCGCGGCGACGTGAAAGCCCATGAGCCTGGCGAGGCGGGAGACGGCACCGCTTCCGGCAAAGGGGTCCACGAAACGTGGCCGGGAGCCGTGCGCAGCAGGGCTCGACAATTCGGCAAAGACCCTGCCGAAGAAGGGCAGCAGCCTGCGCTTGTTACCGAGGTAGGCGATGAGCTGGCGCTTCAGATAGGGGTGGTATTCGGATGGCTGCTCAAGCTGTTCCTGTCGGTGTGTCGCGTTGCTCAAGGGTGCATGCACTGCTACTATCCGTCCCATGCCAGAAGTATCACTACAGTCGCTCCTGCACAAGGCAGGCGTTGACGGTACCATCCGAGAAGATACCCTCGTCTCCAACATTGTATATGATTCCAGGCAGTGTCGTCCCGGCGACCTCTTCGTCGCGCTCCCGGGCTTCCATACCGACGGACATCGCTACATTCCTCAGGCCGTGCGCGCCGGGGCGCGCGCCGTCGTCCATGAGCACCCCTTCGATCCCGCGTGGGCGGCCGCCGGTGGCGGGGCCGCGGCCCCGGGCGGCGCGCGCAGGGATGCGGCGGATGAGCGCACCCGCGGCGTGGCCAAGGACGGCGTGGCCAAGGACGCCGTGACCACGGACGGCGCCGCCGTGACCGCCGGCGCCGCGCCGATATTCCTTCGGGTGTCCGACGCCCGGCGCGCCCTTTCTGCCCTGGCGGATGCGTTCTACGGCCACCCCTCCCGAGAGCTCTGCGTCGTCGGCGTAACCGGCACCGACGGGAAGAGCACGACGGTGTGGTTCGCGTACCAGCTCCTTCGGGGCCTCGGCGTACCGGCGGGCTTCATCTCGACGGTCGCCCTCGAAACCACCGGCACGGTGATTGACAACCCCTGGCGCCAGTCCACGCCGGAGGCTCCCGAGATTCACCGCAGCCTGAGGGAGATGGCGGATGCGGGAAAGCGCGTTGCCGTCGTGGAGGCGACCTCCCACGGCCTCTCGGAGAAGACGTGCCGCCTTGCGGATGTGGCCTTCGACGTCGCGGTCTTCACGAACCTGAGTCACGAGCATCTGGAGTTCCACGGCAGCTATGAGCAGTACCGAAGCGACAAGGGAAACCTCTTCCGCAGTCTGAGCCGGTCGGTGGCTGCGACCGGCACGTCCGGGCCCGCCGCGGTAATCAACGGCGACGACGGCGAGTCGGAGTACTACGCTTCCCTTGCCGGGCAGGCCGGTGTCACCCGGGTCCTGCACTACTCCATAGGTGCGACCGGTGCCGATGTCTCGGCTTTTCTGTCCGAGATGAGTCCCGTCTCGACGACTGTCCTGGTTGACGTGGCGGCAGGGGGTGTCGCCGGCCGTGATGGCGGGAGTACCCGCCGGAGGGCCACCCTGCCCCTCCCGGGATGGTTCAACGTCTCCAACGCGCTGGCGGCGGTGCTGGCCGTCTCGGAGTCAACGGGGATCCCGGTGGAGGAGGTGCTCGGAAAGGTGGGAACGCTGACCGCCGTGAGCGGGCGCCTGGAGCCGATCGAGTCGAGCGCTCCCTTCTCCGTCGTGGTGGACTACGCCCACACTCCGGGCTCATTTGAAAAGGTGCTCCCGCACTTCCGTGAGACCACGACGGGCCGCCTCATTGCGGTTTTCGGCTCGGCGGGTGAGCGAGATGTCGACAAGCGTTCCCGACAGGGGGAGGTGGCCGGACACCACTGTGAGGTCATCGTTCTCACCGACGAAGACCCGCGGGGTGAGGACAGTTCCGTGATCATCGACACAATTGCCTCCGGCGCTGAGACCGCGCGAAATGAGGTGACCGGAGAGCCTCCGGAGATTCACCGCGTCCCGGACCGGCGGCAGGCGATCCGCCGCGCCTTCGAGGTGGCAAAGACCGGAGACACGGTCGTGCTGCTGGGAAAGGGGCACGAGAAGTCGATCATCTACCGGGACGGCGCAGTCCCCTGGGACGAGGCGAAGGTGGCGCGGGAAGTGCTCGCGGATATGGGGTACACCCCGGCGTAGGGCGGACCTACCAGTGCTCGTAGGAGACGACGCGGTCGAAGGTGTTTCGCTCAGGGTGTTCCGGCGACTCTGCGGGATGACCGACCAGGAGGAGCATGACCACGCGCATTGCGTAGGGTATGGTGAGGAGAGACTTCACCTCCTGCTCCTTGAAGGTGGTGATAGGACAGCTGCCGAGACCTTCGTGCTCAGCCTGGACCATCATGAAGGCGCCGGCAATGCCGAGATCTACCGGATAGGAGAGCAGTCCGTTGGGCATCTTGTACTCAACGTTGGTGGTGCAGATGGCAATGATGACGGGCGCCTTGCCGACGTACTCCTGTCCGAAGCACGCTTCCTGTAACTGATTTCGGAGGTCGGCACCCGTCGCGACTATGAAGCGCCAGGCCTGACGGTTCTTCGCCGAAGGCGCCAGCCTACCGGCGTTGAGCACGCTGTTCAATTGCTCCTGAGAAACCGGCTCTTCGGTGAAGTCGCGAATGCTTACACGGTTTTCGATCTCCGGCATCAGCGCCATGCGCCCCTCCGTCAGCTTGACTAACCTCTCGACTCATACCTATTCTGCTTGCCACATGAAGAGCTGGATGCTCGCCCTTCTCATTGGTGCAGTGGCCTCAACTGTTAGTCTTTCACAGACGCCATCACAGTGCAAGGAAATTGGGGTCGATATCACCGCGCTGCAGACGTTCTATCCCCGTCTGGAAGGCTCCGCCGGTGAATCGGAAGCGCAGTCCTATATCGAGGAGCGCCTCGTGCAAGCCGGTCTGGAACCTCGCCGCCTGGCGATCGGCCCGGAAGTTGCAGGCCACTCGTTCTCGGAGAGCATCACTGCGACCATTCCCGGTTCAACCGAGGATACACTCCTTCTTATCGCGCCGCTCAACCACCCGAACCAGGCTCAACCCGGAGAAGACGGCAGCGCTGCGATCGCCACGCTGCTGCGCCTCGCCCGCATATACGGCGAGTCGACCCCGCCCGTGACGATCCGCCTGGCCTTCGTCGGCGCGGACCACGATGATCGCGCCCTGGGATCGCGCTCCCTGATCGAGCGCGTGGGGACCGAGCCAACCGCGGCGGCCATCTACCTCGCGCCGCGGAGTGCGAGCGGATCCTTTTCACTTCGCACGGCGGCGAGGGATGAGGTTGCCCCGCGCTGGCTCGTTCAGGGGCTTTCGCAGGCGCTCCGGAACAATGAGGTTCCCCACTCGCTCTCGCTGACGCGTGCCCAGGCGGCACGGGCGCGCCGCGCCGGGGAAGAGACACCGATCGCGGAGTACATGGCCGCCGGCATTCCGGCAGTCGCCGTGACCGACGGGACGGACTCCCGGGAGCGCTCGGAACCCCGGGGAGACATGCCGGCAGACATGTCGTGTCGCGTCTCTTCCGCTGTCGCGGACTTCATTGAGGAGCACCAGGGAGGGCTTCGGTCGACCTGGGATCGACACTACGTGTTCTACGCTGGATCGGCGAATCCCGTGTTCCTCGGCGAGACCGCATACGTGCTTATCCTCATTGCCGTGATCCTGGGTGTCCTCCTCTACGGGCTCCTCTTTCGTGGTCGGCTCTCCCGGTACATGCAGACGTTCGGACGCAACTTCCTCAATCTGCCCGTCGTCTTCCTTGTGATCTTCGGCGCTCTGGCCCTGTCGGGAGCGCTTCTGAACCGCGTCGTTGCGCTTCGGGACTTTCCGACCCTCTGGGAGTACTACCCGAGCATCTTCTTCCTGGCGAAGATGCTCCTGGCGGCAGGGATCTATCTCGTACTGCACCGGCTGTTTCTCAGCGGTACCCTTTCCAAGAACGGGAGCTACTACTCCGCGTCCGCCCTTGCCGCACTCTTCGTCGGGATCATTGTGCTTGCGGTCATTGACGTCTCCATTACACCGTACTTCCTCTGGGCGTTCGTCTTCGCCTTCTTCTTCTCGATCGTCAGGAACCGCATCCTGAAGGTCATCACCTGCCTGCTCTCAGCGATCTGGCTGGTGCAGTTCACCGCCGAGGTCTTCCAGGCTCCCCTGCTCTCGGTTGCCGAGAGCCTGGTCACCTCCACCTCCGTTGAGAATCTCCTCATCGCCGTGGTCCTTCTCCCCTTCGTACTCATGTTGATCCGAATCGACTTCCTATTCCGCAAGGGCCCTATAACCGGTCGCGGCTTCGTCGGCGTTGCTCTGCTGGTCGTGCTCGGACTCGGCGGCCTGGGTGGTGTCGGCTACCTCACCTTCGCGTGGCCCTTCCATTCGGACAACCCGCAACCTGTGCGCATGATCGAGACGATCGATCAGGGGGAGGGATCCCATCGCCTCGTCTTCGAGAGCGAAGCGAGTCTCGGCACCTTTGATGTCACCTTCGGTGAGGAAGTTCTGGCAGTCCAGACGGATGCCCGGCGCTTTGCCGTCCAGATCGAGGACACTCCCGAGCTGGTGAGCCTTTCACAGACGCAGTCACAGTTTCTGAATCGCAGTCGAAGACGACTAATCATTGAACCCGCCTTCCCGCTCTCGGAGGTGGACGTTGCACTTCAGGCTGCAGAAGACATCATCATTCTGGACGCGAACTTCCCCGTCGGCCCGACGGAATCGGCCCAGGTGGTGCGCTTCCAGATCGGACCTTCTCCTCCGGTACCATTGGAGGTCGACTACACGGTGCCGCTGGACCTGGACGCAACCGTCCAGTTCAAGGGGAGCGCCCGACGCCTCTCCCGTCCCGTGAGTGTACAAGCCGATGCAATCGAGATAATCCCGCTCCTCACCATCACCCGAACTCTGGACGAGTCGTGACGGCGGCGCGGCTCTTCTTCCACGTCGATCTGGATGCCTTCTACGCCTCGGTGGAGCAACTCGACCACCCGGAGTATCGGGGGAAGCCGGTAGTGGTCGGGGCCCAACCGGGAAGTCGCGGCGTAGTCTCCGCCTGCTCCTACGAGGCGAGACGCTTCGGGATTCACTCGGCCATGCCGATCTCGGAAGCGTACCGGCGCTGTTCCCACGCAGCTTTCCTCCCTGTGCGCATGACTCGCTACCACGAGATGTCCCGGGTGGTCATGGCCATCCTCGGTCGCTTCACCCCGGCGATCCAGCAGATCTCCGTGGACGAGGCGTTCCTGGACATGACCGGCACCCGGCGGATCTTCGGCGAACCTCATGAAGCGGCGCGATCGATCAAGAGCGCAGTCAGGGACGAAACCGGCCTGGCCATCACCGTCGGCGGCGGAAGCAGCCGCTACGTGGCGAAGCTGGCAAGCGCCTACGACAAGCCCGACGGATGCCACATCGTTCCCCATGGAGGCGAGGAGGACTTCGTCGCGAAACTCGCCCTCGACGATCTCTGGGGGCTCGGAAAGAAGAGCCTCGCCCGCATGAAAGCCTTCGGCGTAACCACTGTTGCCGCCCTCCGGGAGCTCTCGAAACCCGAGCTTCGGGGCTACTTCGGAGAAGCCTCCGGCGAATACCTCTACCGCGCGGCCCGCGGCATGGACCCGGGGATCTTCGCGGGACAGACCAAGTCCCACTCGGTCTCCGCCGAACGAACGTTTCAGAGTGACCTGAACAATGTCGAAGCGATCTCGTCACAGCTGCTCGCGCTGGCGCACGAAGTGATGTTCCGCGTGATGGGCGAAGCTGCAGAGGGCAGGACGGTGCAGGTAAAGTTCCGTACCGAGAGCTTCGACACCTACACGGTCCGGCGCACCCTGGCGCATCCGATCGCCTCAGGTGAGGAGCTCTATCAGATTGCGAGAGAACTTCTGTTCGACCGGTGGGATGGAGAGACGAGGCTCCGGCTGCTGGGGGTGGGCGTCGCCGGCGTCGAGCCGGAAGGAAGCTCTTCTCAGGGAGATCTCTTCGGCTCCGATCAGAACGATCGGCAGCGGGAAGTGGAGAAGGCGGTGTTGAAGTTGAAACAGAAGTTCAAGGGAACGCGGATCGAGAAGGCGCGATTTCTCGGCGACACCGGCAATGACCCCGGCCCCGACTCGGCCCCGGACGCCTGACGTACAATACGCACTGCGGCGTCGACGGGGCCGTTCTCGGCGCCCGCGAGTCTTTCGCGGCGTCCGAGGATGGAAGGGCTCAGAGCTGGTTCAGAAGCTCCTCGGCATCCGCGAGGTTGCGATCCTCCCCGTCACTTCGGTCCGGCCTGCTCCGGAGTGCCGAGATCGCGTCGCGAAGAAGCTCTTCGGCTTCCTCCTTGTCGCTCATCCGGGGCAGTTCGACGACGCCCTCGTAGTAGAAGTTCTTCTCCAGAAGCTCCGTCGCCTCACGGTATTTCTCCGCCTTGGCCGGCTGCTCCCGCTCACGCTTGCGCCGATTCCAGTCACGCTGGATCAGATGACTTGCAAGCTGAATGGCCATGTCCTGATGAAATTCCTCTTCGGGGTCGTTTTGAACCTGTTCGCGCTCCAGGTCGACGGACTTTCGGCCCAGGGACACCGCGTAATCGGTATTTCCGAAGGAGATGAATCCCGGCACCTGGGCGTAGAGCTGTCCCAGCACGTAGTATGAGTCTGCGTGCTCAGGTTCGCGCTCAATCGCCTCCGCCAGGAGGTCGCGCATGGGGCCCGCCTTGATGAGGCTGTTCACGATGCCACGGGTCTGGCCCCACTTCCCGACGTTCGCGGCGGTCCAGTAGTAACCGAGATGATTGGACGGATCGGCCTCAATGCCCTGTCGGCCGTATTCCTCGCCTTCAGTGAAGGTCTCGAGGATGGTGTCCGTATCCGCATTGTTGTCAATCTGTTGGTCGCCGACGGAGAGGGTCACCCGCGCGAGGCGCCAGTACGCCTCCGCCTCCTGAGCCCCGCTCGTGGCCTCGGAAAGAGCAGACTCCAGATCGGCAATCGCCTGCTCATAGCGGTCTTCCTCGTAGTGCGCATCCGAAGATGCTATCAGGTCTTCAAAGGCTGCGAATGCGACAGCCGCCGACAGCAGCAGCACAATCGCGACTAACAACGTCTTCTTCATGGAATTGCCCCCCTTTGTCGCACTTCACGCTTATAACTGGTCGTCGGCGCCCTGTCAACGCGGAAGAATGGCCGCCACGAGAGGGGCCGTCCGCTCTGCAAGACCTTCCAGAAAGCGGTTGTCCGCTTCGGTGAAGGGATTTGTCACGTGGGAATCGATGTCGATCTCGCCGACAACCCGACCTTCATGGAAGACCGGAACAACGATTTCCGACTTCACCTCGAGGCTG
Source organism: uncultured Spirochaetaceae bacterium (assembly GCA_964654185.1). GTDB lineage: Bacteria > Spirochaetota > Spirochaetia > DSM-27196 > PWMO01 > CAYFQV01. The sequence continues at coordinate 16,681 of CAZZIE010000054.1, forward strand.
CAGGCAAGATAGTTGTCCTGAGTGGAGACGTCCTGAACCACAAAGGTCTCCTCCCGCTCCGCCGCCTGACCGCAGATGCCGCGACCGTAAGGGATCCGGACGTGCTCCGTCGGCTCACCGGAGAAGGGACCGAGGGCAAGCATGCGCTCTCCCGGGACCGCCAGGTAGAAGCCGAACCAGTCGTAGTGGGGGATCGCCTCGCGGAGATAGTCGCAGAGAAGCTGCAGCCTCGTTCCTTCGGAGTCCCGTCGGCTCAGAAGTTGCTCAATGGTCGGGTAGTGCGTGTTGAACTCGTCGATCGTCAAAGGTCTCTCTCCCGTGAAAAGGCTGAGTGTCGCGTCAAAGGGTGATTTCCATGGACCCCCGGCCCTGGTGATAGGTTGCTACGTCATCCACACCGTCGGCACCGTGGGCAACGATCACCGTGTAGGTCTCTCCCTGCTCGAGGGGCCGGTCGTACTCATCCCCCGAGTCGAGGGGCATGACGAAGGAGAGGGTAGTTACGCCATCCTCCTCAGTGCCCGCGGTATTCGTGAGGTCGTAGGTGCCGCCGAGGTCCTCATCCGGGCGGTGAGTAATCGTGGAGTTACCGAACTGATCGGTTATCACCGCCTCTCCGTCGGCAACGTACCCAATGATGATGTTCGCGTCCCGCATCATCCGGGTTGGATTAAATCCGACGGCAACCCAGCCGGTCGTTGCGTAACTGATCGACACCTCCAGATTCTCACCGATAACGCGCCACCTGAGCTCGTGGCCCTCGTGCGTGGCGCTCTTGAACGGAACGTCGGTGCCGTCTTCTTCTTCCGCCTCGCTGTCGGTGCCGCCGTCGGCGACTGACGCACCTTCGTCACCATTGTCCGCCGCAGCCTCGCCGGCTTGACCCGCCGTACCGTCGCCTGCAGCCGTCTGCTCCTGCCTTCCGGCAGCCTCGGCCCCCTGCTCATCGTCGGAACCGCAGCTTACCAGTATCAGTGCAGTCGCAATCAGCACGAAGACCATCCCGAGAACAACTCTTCTCATGCTTCTTGTACCTCCATGTCCCCGTTGCCGCCTGCGGGCGGATTATGGTTGAGTATACAAGCCAGAGATTTCAGAATCCACCGGCCCATTGGCTACGGGTCCGGAGCCAGGGAACAGGAGTACAGATGATTCGCATAAACAAACACTACCGGAAACTGAAGCGCTCGTATCTTTTCGTCGAGATCCAGCGGCGCATCGACTCCTACCTCGAGACCAATCCCCGGGGAGAGCTTATCAAGCTCGGAATCGGAGACGTCACCCTGCCGCTGTCGCCGTCCGTTGTCGAGGCGTTTCACCACGGAGTCGACGAGATGGCCACGGCGGAGTCCTTTCGCGGCTACGGCCCCGAGCAGGGCTACCCGTTCCTGCGTGAAGCCGTCGCGGAACACGACTACGCCCTGAGGGGCGTGGACATCAGTCCCGACGAGATCTTCATCTCCGATGGGAGCAAGTGCGACACCGGTAACTTTCAGGAGCTCTTTGATACCGATGTTACCGTCGCGGTACCGGATCCCGTGTATCCCGTCTATGTCGACACCAATGTAATGGCGGGCAGAACCGGCGAATGGACCGACTCCGGGTACGAGGGTATCCGCTATCTTCACGGCACCATGCAGAACGGGTTCGTCCCGCCCCCGCCGGAAGACCAGGTGGACCTGATTTATCTCTGCTTCCCGAACAATCCGACCGGAGCCGTTGCCGCGCACGAGCAACTCGCCCAGTGGGTGGAGTACGCCCGGGAGCACAAGGCGCTCATCCTCTTCGACGCCGCCTACTTCGCCTACATCCGCGACGACTCACTGCCCCAGACGATTTTCGAGATCCCCGGCGCCCGAGATGTGGCGGTGGAGTTTCGAAGCTTCTCAAAGACGGCGGGCTTCACCGGCACGCGGTGCGCCTTCACCGTCATTCCCCGGGAGTGCCGCGCCTTCGACGGCGAAGGCAAGCCGCAACCACTGCGCGACCTCTGGAACCGGCGTCACTCGACCAAGTTCAACGGCGTCTCATACCCGGTGCAGCGCGCCGCCGCCGCGGTGTACACAGAGGCGGGCCGCCGGGAGACCAGAGAGCTCACCGACTACTATCTGGAGAACGCCCGCATCATTACGGACACGCTCTCGGAGATGGGAATGCGCTTCACCGGGGGCGTCCATTCGCCCTACGTCTGGGTGGAAGCGCCGGGAGCATCATCCTGGGATCTCTTTGAGAAGCTGTTGACCGAGGCGGCTCTGGTGACGACTCCCGGAAGCGGCTTCGGCTCCGGCGGCGAGGGCTTCATTCGAATAAGCGCCTTCAACAGCCGGGACAACGTTCGTGAAGCGGTGCGCCGGCTGAAGCAGGCACTGGGGTAGCCCCGGATCGCGCCCGCCCGAAGGGCCATCCTCAGTAGAGATGGCCCATCTTGATCCGCTTGGTCTCCAGGTAGTGGGTGTTGTGCGGGTTCGGCGGAATTACGAGGGGGATGCGCCGGGTAATCGTGACGCCGTCGTGTTCGAGCTTCTCGATCTTGTCGGGGTTGTTGCTGAGAAGGGCAATGGACTTGATGCCGAGAAGATCAATGATATCCGAGGCGACCTTGTAGTCCCGCGCCTCCGCCGGGTAGCCGAGGAAGTGATTGGCCTCCACGGTGTCGAGGCCGAGATCCTGCAGACGGTACGCCTTGATCTTGTTGAGAAGCCCGATGCCGCGCCCCTCCTGCTTCAGGTAGATCACGGCACCGAAATCCTGACCGGCAACGTACTCCAACGAGGCCTCGAGTTGCTCCCGGCAGTCACAGCGAAGCGAGCCGAAGACGTCTCCGGTGTGGCACTCTGAGTGCACGCGCACCGGCACGTCCTTCTTGCCGTCGACGTCGCCGCGTACCATGGCCGTGTGCTCCAGATTGTCCTCTCCGTCGTGGAAACCGTAGAGCATGAAGGTCCCGAATCGCGTCGGCAACTCGACCTTCGCGACCAGCTGCACGCACCGGCCCTGACCGCTGCGCTCGTGGCCGCGGCCTCCCTGGCCGTTGGGCCCGTGGTCGTCGGACCCGTGGCCGTTAGACCCGTGGTCGTTAGGCTCCTGGCCGCTAGACCCGCGGCCGTTCGAACCGTGTCCGTTCGACCCGGGGCGCTTCGCGCCCGCACCGCCGCCGTTTCCGTGACGCACGTTCCGTCCGCCGGTTGCCCTGTGGCCGTTGCCGGCAGGGCGATCCTCGATATGGTCGTTGCAGCTCACGACTTCGGACATGAAGTCCGGTCTTTCTCGCAGTTTCTTCAGGAGGCCCCGGCGATACTCCTCCGACGGCACGCCGCCATGATCGCCCCAGGACGCTTCTTTCTTCATTCGATCCTCCGGGTTACGCTCCCGTTGTCCTTACCGTGGAAATATCACTACCGTGGAAATATCACTAGTCCGCTCACAGTCGTCTACGGTAGCCGTGCTCTTGCAGTAAATAATACAATCCTCATATGCGCAGGCCAAATGTCATCGCGAGCGTTGCTCAAAGCGTGGACGGCCGTATTGCCACCATTACCGGGGCGTCCCGGTACATTTCGGGTCCGGAGACGACGACACTTGCGCATGAGATCCGGGACCATGCGGACGGGATTCTCGTCGGCATTGGGACGGTGTTACGCGACGACCCCGAGCTGACCTGTCGCCTGCCGGGCGGAACCTCACCTGTCCGCATCATCCTCGATACGCGGCTGCGAATGCCGATGGATTCGCGGATCGTGCAAACCGCCGCATCCATTCCAACGATCCTCTGCACCTCCCCGGAGGCCCTTCAGACCCGCGCCGAGGCGGCGGCGGAGCTGTACGACCGGGGGCTGGAGATCATGGAGACGCCTGCGGCAGCGGAGAAGCTCCTGATCACGCCTCTTCTGGAGACCCTCTTCGCTCGGGGCACAGGTACGCTCTTCGTCGAAGGGGGAAGCCGCGTGCTGGCGTCGTTCCTCGCCGCTCGTGCAATCGACACCATGCTCTTCGTCATGGCACCGATCGTCATGGGCGAGGGAACGCCGGTCTTCACACCGGAGACAGCACACGCAGCGACCGGACGCGCCTCGGCGCAGCCATTCGCAGACATACCGCTGGAAACCATGGGCCTGATGACTCTGGGAAACGACCTCGTATGGGAGGTTCGCCTCGGCTATGACGGGTGAAGAGAGCGCCCGGGCCGTCTATTTCGTGGGTCCGGGGCGGGTTGAGACGCGAACCATCCCCTTGAAGCCGCCGAGCGGGACCGTCCGGGTCCACTCCCGGCTCTGCGGAGTCAGCCACGGCACCGAAGGCCTCTTCTTCCGGGGAGAGGCGCCGCAGGCCACACCCGGAGAGACGCTGTCCGCCCTGCAGGGCGAGCTCTCCTACCCCGTGAAGTACGGGTACATGAACGTCGGTGTAACTGATGACGGTGAGCGCGTGTTCGCCTTCTACCCCCACCAGGATCGCTTCTATCTCCCGCCGGAGGAGCTCAGCCCGCTTCCGGACCGTCTTGCCTTTGAGGATGCGGTGCTCCTGCCGACGGTGGAGACGGCCGTAGGCATCGTCCACGATCTCGGACCCCACCTCGGCGAGACAATCCTTGTAACGGGCCTCGGGATGGTCGGCCTCCTCACCGCCGCGCTCCTTCGACGAATGAGCCTGACGGTCTTCGCCGTGGATCCGCGACCGGCGCGGCGCGCGGCGGCGGCGGAGCTCGGCTGCGTGGCCCTTGAGCCGGATCGGCAGGGAGGCGGCCACAACGAAGGCGCTCGCTCAATCGACAACCGCAACGGAGGCACCGAACTGATCGAGGAGTTGCGAAGCCGGACGGGCATCGACGGCTTCGACGCCGCAGTCAATACCTCCGGGGCGACGGAGGCGTTGCAGCTCTGCCTGGACACGGTCGCCCTCGACGGCACGGTCGTCGAGGCGTCCTGGTACGGAGAGCGCCGCGTAACCCTGGCTCTGGGGGGCAACTTTCACCGTGGGCGCGTACACCTGCGGAGCGCCCAGGTGTCGACCCTCGATCCCGTACTCGCATCTCGCTGGTCCAAGGAGCGCAGATTTCGCTACGCCATGGACGTGGCCCACGACCTCAATCCGGGGCAGTACATTACCCATCGGTTCGGCTTCGATCAGGTCCAGGAGGCCTTCGAGATCATTGAGCAGGGCCCGGACGAGGTGCTGCAGGTAGTCCTGGACCCCGAACGGTAGTGAAGGAGGCAGTCTCATGTATTCAACCGGAATAACCTCAACACTGACGGTCTTTCACGCCATGCGCGGCGACTTTGGACAGGAAGCGCATCCGCACTTCCATCCCTACCTGGTGGAGTGGACCATTGATTCAGACAAGGTCGATGCGAACGGCTTCGCCACGGATATCAGCGCAATGGAGGAGGCCCTCCAGGAGCAGGTTGTCGAGCTCGGCGGGACCTTCCTCAACAATCTGCCGTTCTTTCGGGAAGAGCAGACGAGTCTCGAGAACCTCGCGCGCTTCCTCCATGGCGAGCTGACCCGGCGCCTTCACGAGCGCGATGTCGACACCGGCAGCGCCATGCAGATCCGCATCTGGGAGTCGGAGAACGCCTGGGCCTCCTACCGTGCGTGACGGCGGCATCATTCTCCTTGAACCCCCGGCGTCCAACAGGGCGACCGGCGGCTACCGCTTCAACGACGCCCTGATCCGCGTCCTCCGGGAGGTCAGGCGCCTGCGGCTCACTCCGGCGGGGGTAGCCCGCGCCGCCCGCACGGGCCGCAGCCCGATCCGGTCCGTGCAGAACGGCTACCGGGCGGCGGCGTCGTCCCTCGGCGGCGTTCGGGAGCCGGCTGTACCTTCCACCGTCCTCGTGGACAGTCTCTACCTCCGCCATCCCGCCGCCATGGGCGCCCTGCGGCGCCTCCGCCGAGTCGGGACGACGTGCGTCCTCCTGGCGCATCTGCTTCCATCTCAGGAGCGACCCGCCCGGTACTCCCGCGCGGCCGGCCGGCGCCGGGAACACGCGACGTTGCGCAGCTTCGACGGCGCCGTGGCTCCGAGCCGCTTCATGCAGAGCGCTCTCGCGGAGCGCGGCGTGCCCGAGGCGCGGATCGCAGTGGTGGAGCCGCCGGACGGGACGGGAGGCGCACGGCGCGGCAGCGTGGCCGGCGCACCAGGCGCGGCGGCCGCGAGTACGACGCCGCGTCGCCTGGTCAGCGTGGCCAACCTCCATCCGGTCAAGAACCTTCACGCGGTGATTCCTGCACTGCCCCGAACGGACTCCGGCGCGGACGCCTGGACCTGGGAGATCCTCGGGAGCCGGATGACTGCGCCGAGATACTTCCACCGCATCCGGCGCATTGCGGCCATGTACGGCGTGGCCCACCGGCTCAGATTCCGCGGGGTGAAGACGCCGGAAGAAGTGGAGGCGGCGATCGCCCACGCAACGGCGCTCCTGATTCCATCACGCTTCGAGAGCTTCGGTATGGTTGCGCGCACCGCTGCGCAGCTCGGAACACCGATCATCGCCTCCGAAGTTGGAGGAATACCCGAGGCGGTCGGCACCGCGGCGACATCGGAGGCGGTCGCTTCGGAGCGACTGGAGCGTGCCGCCGGGCAGTCCGACCCGTACACAAGCGGATCGGTGGTTCTGCTTTCCCCGACCGACACCGCCGGGTGGTGCCGGGCGATCGGCGAGATATTGGCGCGGCCGAATACGCTCCCGCCGGGAGACCGGGCCGCTGGAGAGGTGTCGGCGATAAATGCCGGCACCGCCCGTTCGGACTTCACTGCCGTTGCCGCACTTCTCGAGACGCTTGAAAGGGAGGTCTCACCGTGACGACACTCCGTTGGCAGCGCACGCTGTCCGGTGCGGTACTCCTCTGGATTGGCACCGTCGTGGTCATGGGAGCAGCCACAGTACATCTATGGGTGCTCTCGCTGCTCCTCGCCCTCTTTTTCACGGGCTTCTACCTCCGCTTCGGCGGCAGAGCGACGCCGGCGAACATTGTGACGACGGTGCGAACCGCGGCGGCGGTGGGGCTGCTCATTGCGGCGCCCTTCGTGTTCGCCGGCGTGAGCGCGGCCGGCGTGAGCGCGGCCGGCGTGGGCGCGGCCGGTGTGGGCACGGCCGACCGAGCCGCGCATCCCGGTGCATACCTCTTCTTCGCGGTAGCCCTCATTGCCGCACTGACTGATTTCATCGACGGGATCCTGGCGCGCCGAGAGGAACGGGCGGGCACGGGAAAACGGTCACCCGGGCACGCGCCGGCCACGGCCGGCGAAGAACCGCAGAGCGAGCGGGCCGGCGCCGCGCCGGGCGAAGAGCCGCACCCTCCGCGGGCCGGCGCCGCGCCGCGCGAAGAACCGGCCCGTCCGCGGGCCGGCGCCGCGCCGGGCGAAAAACCGCCGCGTGGGCGGGCCGACACCCCGCCGTCCGCGGCGCCGTTGCGCTTCGGCGCGGTCTGGGACGCCGAGACGGATGCGGCCTTCATGCTCGCCCTGAGCGCCATTGTCTTCGCCTGCACACCGATCGGCGGGTGGGTCCTCGCCATCGGCGGGATCCGATATCTCTTCGGCCTGCTCTTCATCCTGGTTCCGGAGGAGCCCGCGTGGCCGCGCAGCTTCACCCGGTTCTCCAAGACGGTCTGCGCGATCTCCGTGGGAACCCTGGTGGGCGCCCTCTATCCGACGGTGGACGGGACCCTCGCGGTGGCGGCCAACAGCATCGCCCTGGCTCTCCTTGTGGGATCATTCGGCTGGGAAGCGGTCCTGCGCAGCGGCGGCCCGGGCATGCTCCGCACGCTGGTGATCTACTACGGGATACCCTTTCGGCAGCGCCGGCTCCGTCGCCTCTACGGGCGGTTCATCCGACGCGGCGACCTCGCCTTCGACCTGGGGGCGCACGTCGGCAATCGCGTCCGCGCCTGGCGACGCCTCGGGGCGCAGGCGGTGGCGGTGGAGCCGCAACCGTCGTGCCTGAAGGTGCTGCGCGCCCTCTACCGCCGGTCGTCACGCATCCACATTGAGCCGGTCGCGGTCGGCGCATCCGAGGGCACGCAGACCCTCTACATCTGCGACGACTACCCCACTCTCTCCACCGTCTCGGCGACGTGGATCGACGAGGTGAAGCAGGTCGAGACCTTCTCGCACATCAACTGGAATCGCCGCGTGGATGTGCCCGTCCGCACACTGGACTCGCTCATCGACCAGTACGGCGTTCCGAGCTTTGTGAAGATCGATGTCGAAGGCCATGAGCCCGAGGTCCTGTCGGGACTGAGCCGGGCGTTGCCGGCGCTCTCCTTCGAGTTTCTTCCCGCAAGCATGGACGGGGCCCTCAGGTGCATCGACATGCTGGAGGCGCTCGGAACCTACGAGTACAACTACGCGATGGTCGAGACGGCGCGGCTGCGGGAGCCGGCGTGGGTGGATGCGGCTACCATGCGCGAGATCCTTCGAAGGATGCCTCTGACCGGTGCCTCCGGCGATGTGTACGCCCGCCTGTCGTCGTCCCCGGACCGCGGCTAGAAGCTTAAGCCTCAGGCTACGGGCAACGCTGAGGGTAAGGCCGAGGGTAAGGCTAGGGCTGCAACTCGTTCACCAGGGCGTCGAAGATGGTGAGCATGTCGCCGGTGGTCTTCCGGAGCCTGCCGGCCAGGATCTTGGCGATTGCCCGGGTGATGGGAAGACCGATCTGCGGATGGCGATCCCCGAAGGCGAGAAAGTCCTCTTTCGAGATGACGATGAAATCGCTGTCCTGCACGGCAACGACCGTTGCGGAGCGCTTGTCATCGTCGATCAGGGCAAGTTCGCCGAAGAAGACGTTCTGAGACGCATCGAGTCTGACTACCGTGTAGTCGTCTCCGGCGCGGGTGCGCTTCTTGATCTCGACGCTTCCGGCGTAGACGATGTACATCTCACTGCCGACCTCACCCTCCTTGATGATGACCTTGCCGGCAGGGACGTGGGTCAACCGCGTGATGCTCTGAAGCTCACGCATGGACTCCGCGTCGTCGCGGATCCTCTCAAACAGCGGTATTTGCTTCAGCCGTTCGTGTACTTCTTCGCTCGTTACGCCCATCTTCGGGAGCCTCCAATCGCTCGAGGACGATTGCCAGAGAGTGTTTCTGAATCACGTAGTCGTCCGGCGGCAGGAAGACCGGTTTGTTCGTCTCGAGACCCTTCACCTTCTGGAGGTTGGTAATGAGCTTCGAGACGTCGGAGGTCTTCTGCGCCTCCCGGAGCGACTCCATCTTCATGCGCGAGGGAGAACCGGTGTTCTCCAGAATCCCCAGGATGAGTCGATCGTCGCTGCCGATCTCCCGACGGTACTCACCGAAGGTGGCGTTGACGAACTTGTCGGAGATGTTCCATGTGGCAAGCTGTGAGCCCGTCTCCCCCTCCTGAGAGAGCAACTCGTAGATGATGTGACTCATCCCGTTCGTCGCCGTGCTGCTCGCCAGCATGCGCCGGGAGAAGTCGCGGCTGAAGAGGATCTCATCGCACATGGCCTGCTTGAGATAGCTCTCGAACTTCTTGTCCAGGATCTCAGCGGTAACGTAGACATCTCTTGCGATGGACTTGATGGTGAGCACGGTCATGACGGTCTTCGAGTCCACTTCCGAGATGGCAGCGCTCTCCAGGGAGTCCGCAAGGACCATCACCTTCCGCGCCGTCGAGAGGGAGGCGCGTTCGAGGGAGGACTCCGAGTAGTAGTCGCCCCGGACAAATTTGAGGGCACTCAGCTCGGGAATCTCCTTGAGCTCCTCCACTTTCTCCGCGTCCACATTGGAGATGACGACGATCCTGTCGGAGGTGAGATCGCGGGTCGCCTGGAGGATATCCATGAGAATATCCGCCATGTCGCTCTTCCACCCGCAGATAACCAGATGATCCTTGAGCCGCTTGAATTCCATCAGTCCTCTCCTTGCCTTCGTGTTGCGGTCGACCAACCACGAGGCCAGACCACCGGACAGGAGGCTCGCCGCGGCAATTCCGACAAAGATCGTCGCCACCGCAATGATCCGCCCTCCCAGCGTGATGGGCACCTTGTCCCCGTACCCGGTGGTGCTGAAGGTGATGATGAGCCACCAGAA
>CAZZIE010000055.1:0-21919 GCA_964654185.1 uncultured Spirochaetaceae bacterium
ATGAAGCCGCCGAAGACCTGGGGCAGCACGATGTGAAAGCGCGTGACCTCGCTGCGATTGCGGGGGGCGCCGGAGCGGCGGCGGTGGGCGCCCGAGTGGGCGTCGCCGCCGGGTTGCCGGCGGCCGTCGGGGTGGGTGCGGTCTTCCCGCCGCCCGCCCCGGGCGGCCCCGCGGCGGCCCGGACCTCCGCCGGCACGGTCTTCCCGGCGGCCCGCCGGGGCGGTGCGCACCGAGCCTCCGCGCGTCGGGCCGCCGCCCTGGTCCTTCCGGGCGCGCCGCTCCGGGCGCCGCACGAAAGAGAGCACCAGGTGTACAACCAGCAGGACGAAGAGAAAGATGTCGACGTACAGGAAGTAGAGGAACTCGCCTTGCCTTTCATCTCCCGCCATCTGAATGTCGATGACCAGGAAGTAGACAAAGAGGATGAAGAGCGCGTAGATGACGAAACGCATCCGCGAGAGATTGGTGAAGGCCGCGGCGCGGATACACTCACCCCGGTATTCCGGCGGGCAGACGGCGGTGCGCTCCCGAAGACGGGCGACGGCGTGCGCAGGGTGGCGAGCGGCTCTGAAGATGTCCACGGCGACGCGCCGCAGAACCGGGGCGACGTCGCGAAGTGACTTCATCTCTCCCCATTGTCTCACGTTCGGCGCCGTCCTCCCATCCCCGGTGCCAGCACCACTCCCGCCGCCATGAGGGCGCCGACCGCAATGAACCCGGCGCCGAAGGCCTCCGCCTCGGCGAGTCTGCCGAGGACGGCTGGGACCAGGCCTGCGCCGAAGAGGTACGCCAGGGGAATGACCACCGACACGGCAAGGTTGCGCCGCGCTGCGCTGCTCACCGCGGCCAGGGCCGAGAGGCCTGCCGGGAAGAAGGCGGAGATCAGCATGGGCTGCAGGTACACCGCCGCAATGAGAAGCCCTCCATTTGCCAGGCCGATGATTACGGTCACTACCCCCGAGGTGAGTGCTACCGCTGCTACCACCCGGCGAGCTCCGAAGCGGTCGGCGAGCCACCCCGCCGCAAAGACCATGAGCAGGGAGGTGAGTCGCGAGGTGCTGACCACGGAGTTCACCAGGGACTGGTTCATTCCCCGGTCCACAACCAGGTAGGTTGGCAGCATGCTGTAGACGCCGAGCTCCAGGGCGATCGCCATGATGAAGAAGAAGGCGATCACCCAGAATCGTCTGTGCCGTACCACGTCCCGGAGGGCGGCCCAGCTCGGCGGGGCCCCGTGGAACCGTCCCCCTCTCCCGAACCGGGCGAAAACCACAGCCATTACCAGACAGAGCACGCCGAGCCCCAGGAGCACCGTCCGCCAGCCGGCAACCCGGAGGGCGAGCTCAGCCAGGAGCGGCCCCGCCGTCAGTCCCAGAATGGGGCCCAGCTCGTGAAGTGCGAGCGCTCGCCCCCACTGCTCCCCCGGGGTGACATCCGTCAACGTGGCAATCCCCGAGGGCAGGTAGAGCCCCGCGCCGGCTCCGAGGAGGACCAGGCCCAGCCGGAACAGCACCAGAGACTCCGTCAGCGACAGGACGAGCAGGCCCGCTCCCACAACGGCTACCGAGAGCGCCGTCGTGGCGTGGTGGCTCAACCGCTGCGAAACGAATCCCGACCCCAGCATGGTCACCACCAGCCCGGCGGAGATGACGAAGAAGAAGGACCCCGCCGTGGCGTGGGACACACCCAGGTCCGCCTCCACCGCCAGAAGAAGCGGCGAGAGAATGGTCCGCCCCAGAAAGGTCAGAAAGAAGACACCGACCAGGAGGAGGGCGGAGGTGAGGGGGAAAGGACTCGTAGTGCTCTGTCGGTCGTGCTCAGTGCGCATGGTGACAGCCGGCCTGGCGGACCGTTGCGATCTTACCAGGAACCGGCTGTCTTGGCACGGCGAAGCCCGGAACTCCCGTTCTGCGCCCCCGCAAGCGGGGCCTCGCTATTCGTGAGTAACAACCAGGTAGGGCGCGTACTCGTTCACCTCCGGGGTGTTGGTCAGTCGCACGACGTTGGAACCGTCAATATCGGCTCGGTAGACGTCGTAGGAGCTGTCCCCTGAGCTTATCGCCGTGTAGTCCTCGGTGTAGGAGTACACGATGTAGCGCCCGTCCGAGGAGTAGCGCGCTCCCAGGTATGACTCGTTATCAGCGCGGTCGAAGAGTCTGCGCCGAAAGCCCGTTTCCGTGTCCAGAAGATAGATGTTGCGAGGATCGCCATAGCGGGCGGTGCTGTTCTCCGAGGTGGTGACGAGCATCCGTGAGCCCTCCCGATTAACATCCAGATGCTGGTCGGCGCGGTTGTCATCTCCCTCGATCTGAACCGGTGTCGGTGTGGCATCTGCGGTATCGAGTTCCATAATGCGGCCGTCAGGGCTCCAGTTCGGGTCCGTTACGTAGTAGAGCCGGGTGCCGAAGGGCGCCGGGAAGTCGTCTCTGGTATCGGTGTTCGCCAGAAGCTGATCGTCGGAGCCGTCCCGGGCGGCCCATCTGAGATTCTGACTGCCGGTGTCCGGATTGAGGACCTTTGAATACACGACGTGCGTACCGTCGTTCATCCAGCGCGGTCGGAAGACGCTCCCGTCCTGGCTCGTAATCTGCGTCCAGGTGACGCTTTCGCCGGGCCAGGCACGGTAGGCCTGCCGGATGCCGCTGCCGTCGTCCAGAGATGCCAGGAGCTCGCCGGTTCGAGGGTTCACGTCGAAGTGGCCGGTGTCTGCGGATGTCAATGCCACCGGGGCCTCGTCGGCCGGAGCAACCCGGTAGAGGCGCCGCTCATCCGACACGTCCGCTGCCTCGGCGCGGTAGTAGAGGGTGTAGCGCTGAGGAAGGGATACCTCCGGTTCGGGCAGGGCATCCGCGACATCCCGGGTAAGCGTCAGTGAGTCAATGCGGTACGGCTGGTGGGACTCGAAACTGAAACCGCCCCACTCGGGTATGGAAGGGTGGTAGGTGTGTGTTGCGACGGGGCTGATGCTTCCGTCCACCCAGACCATTACCGCACCTCCTTTCACGGCAATCCGGACGTGGTGGTATGCGTCGTCGCCCAGGCCGGAGAGCGGAACATTGGTCGTGGCACGCGTTACGCCCTCAACGATTGATGCCAGATAGACGCCTCCGCTCTGCACGACGAGCAGGACCCGCGTGTCTCCCGGCTCGCCGGTGAGCAGATTGATATGAGCATGCGCCTCGTCGCCGTCTAGATCCGGGTCGTACGGACCGAGTTTGATGTCGAAATCAATCGTGAGGTACTCGGCCACGATCGCGTCGACGCTTCGGTACATGGGCACCTCATCACCCTGGGCTCCGCTGAGAATCAACTCGCCGCCGGAAATGCTCACGGTTCCGTCACCGGGGTGCGACTCGAAGTGTTCGGAATTCCCGGAGAAGTCCTGGGTTCGACTGTGAATGAGAACCGGTTCGTACGTGACCGGACCGGATTCAACAGTAATCGTGCCGAGTTGCTCTGCCGTGACGTTATTGTGCCATGGCTGGTCAGGGGTCCACCCGGAGTGCGTGAAGTTACTTGCCACGGTGCTTACCCGGTATTCCCCCGGCTGAACGTAGTCGAAGGACCCGGTGCGCAGGCTGCCGTCGACGGTGGCAGCGTGGAAGTGGTAGTGGTTCGGAGTATCAATTCCGTCGAGCCACACGCCTACGATTTCAGGGTTGAGCCCTTCCGTCTCCATGCCCGAGACATCCGCCCGGACGTGCAGCGTTTCGGTGCCCGTGGTAAGGGGATCCGCCACTTCCACGACAGTCTCGCGGTTCGCCGTCACGGTGAAGGGCTGCGGCGGAGAGTGGGCCGCTATGGCGTTGCCCGTTTCGTTTGTCCACTCCCTGGCGAGCTCCACGACGACCTCGTAGGAGCCGGCCGGCAGGGCCAGATCGACCCCTGCCGCCGTGTTGTCGCCGTTCATGGTCATGGCGCCTTCAAGGTCATCCTGGCCGCCGGTTACACGGTAATTCACGTCCGCAATATCGAGATCGGTCGGTACGGCTACCGTCACGCGGGCAATGCCCTCTCCGTCGAGGGGTGATCCACCGAAAAGGCCGCGACACCCCGATAATACACCCAGCATCAGGACGATGCTCACGGCCACTGTTCCCCTGACGATGTGTCGCAGACTGTGGCGCCGGCCACTCTGCTGGTTCGACCTTCCCCTGGCAACGCAATTCAACACAGGCTACTCCCTCCGCACCGGGGAGCTGCACATGGCAGCTACGGCGCGTCGTTTCTGTTCGGGATAGTAGGGCCGGCTTCACGGGGGAGCAATGGCACTTTGGTTGTATTATGACAATACTGCTAAGGTTTTGTAGATGAGTTGCGTTCGGGTGTCGACGCCGAGTTTGTTGAAGGCGTTGTAGAGATGACGCTTCACGGTGTTCTCCGCGATTCCCAGTTTCGACGCCACCTCACTGTTGCCGTAGCCGAGACAGACCTGTTCTACCACTTCGGCTTCCCGCGCCGAGAGGCCCAGACGATCAGCGTTCACGGTTACCGAGTCGGAGGAAGAGGCGTGGAGGAGGGCGAGCAGCTTCTCAAGGATGCCTGAGAAGTCCCGCGCCGCGTCTTCCGTTCCAGCCAGGTCCATGAGTTCTCCGAACAGCCGCGCGTGCTCCTCACCGAGAGCCGTGAGGATCTCCCCAAGGTCACCGGCTCCGCTGCGGCCGGGATCGCCGCCTGTGACACTTGCAAGGAGCGTGTTGATCCGATCGACGACATGAATCGGCTCGGGCGCAGCCCCCTCGTTCGGGCCGGGCGGCGACTCGTCACTGGCGTCACTTCCGCTCTGCAATCCCCGGGTCATCCCAATGAGGGCGAGCACGGTATCGAGTAGTCGAAGCCGTGTGTGATGGAGGCGCTGAGTCGTGAAGACTCCGGCAAGTGAGACATGTAATCGAGTCCGTGCCAGTAGCTCCTGACGCACCACTGGTTTGCCAATGTAGTCGGAGGCCCCCGCGTCGAAGCCGGAGACCAGATCCTCGGGGAAGGCCCGGGCGGTGACCATGACGACCGGAAGCGACGAGAGGGGGCTGCGCCGACGGATTCGGCGACACGTCTCCAACCCGCCCAGGCCCGGCATCATGACGTCCAGGAGCACTGCGGCGGGTGCGAGACCGCGATCGAGCTCGGCAAGGAGCTCCTCCCCGCGTGTGAAGGAGCGGGTGGCATAGCCTTCGTCTCCGAGCATGGACTCGAGCACCTCGAGATTGATGGCATCATCATCGCATATCCAGATGACCGGCCGCTCCGGCGTGCCGCTCCCCGCTCCCGCCTCCGCGCTGCGCACCGCGGAGCCGTTCGGCGAAGCGTTGTCACCGGAGGCCGTCGGGGATTGCGCGCCGGGTACCGCCGGCGGTCTCGGCACTTGCTCGTGCTCCCGGCCGGGCGTTTCGCCCCGGCGCTCCCGGGCCGTCCCGAGAGGCAATCGCACCGTAAAGGTGCTGCCCTCTCCCTCTACGGACTCGGCGGTCACGGTGCCTCCGTGGAGCTCGACAATGCGCTTGACCACCGTCAGGCCGATCCCGCTGCCCCCGTAGATCTGCGCGCGCTCAGGGTCGACTTGCGTATAGGTATCGAACACTTCGGCGAGTTTGTCCGGAGGGATGCCGATACCAGTGTCCGCAACGACGACTTCCGCTGTGTGGTCCACGCTACGGCAGGATACGCGGATGTAACCAGTCTCGGTGAACTTGACGGCGTTTCCCAGGAGATTGAAGAAGACCTGGAAGAGGCGGTTCTCATCTCCATACACCTGACACCCCTCCGATTCGTCATTGGCGAGGGACAGTTCTACCGTCTTGGTCCCGAGGAGGGGGCGAACGGTCTCAATGGTCGTATTCAACACGCCCACAATATCGAGATACCGCATGGACAGGCTCATACTCCCGTCCCGTAGCCGCGAGAAGTCGAGGATGTCGTTTACCAGGTGTGAGAGTCGTCTGGCCGACGTGAGGGATAACTCAATGGAGCGCCTCGCACGGGCAGGATCCGCTCCGTCAATGTGGGTGGAGGCGCTCTCGAGGAGGCCCATGATCCCGTTCAACGGGGTTCGCAGATCGTGGGCGGTGGTGGTGAGGAAAGTGTCCTTCTGCCGGTCTGCGGACTGAAGCGCGTCAATGGTCAACTGTTTCTGCTCGAGGAGCTCAAAGAACTGCCGGTTGCTGTGCTCAATGTGCCGGCTCATTTCGAGTCGTGTTACGCGGCGCAGTCCGAAGGTGGTCCGAGCTTGCTCAATCGCTGCACCAATCGGAGATCGCGGCCGCCACGTCAGATCGAAGAGGCAATGGGGTGCATCATATATCTCGCCTTCCCGGAACAGGGTGTGCCCCTGCACGGTGAAGGTTCGAGTAATGAGGAGTGCCGTCGCCCGGCCGGAAGCGCTCTCGAACGCCGACCCTGCGGGCTCCGAATTCGGCCGCCCCAGCCACGCCGGCGTCGGGCGGAACACCGTGTGTCCGTCCACCACCTCGGTATCCAGCGGTATACGGCGCGCCACCTTGTGATCGTTGATGTACGCGCAGCCGTCTGCTTCCCGATAGGAGAGCTCGTATTGCCGATAAACCCCTTCAACAAGTCGACGAAGAGGCGTGCTGCAGTAGCGTTCGGACACGGTGGATTCCCGGATACCATGCAGGGTGAAGTTCGCCTGCAGCACGCCCCGGACGAAACTGCACTCTTGTCCAACCAGGATTCCCAAGCGGTACGGGTACGGAGTCAGTCTGACCTTGGCCGTTCCGGTCCGAATGTGGAATCCTTCCAGCTGATACTCGTTGTTGAACTTCGCGTTCGCCCGTTGGAGCTGCCCAAGAAGGCTTCGAATAGGAACCAGTTGAAAGTAGATGATGTGCAGATTCGGAAGGACATCCACAAAGGTCCGGCCCTCCCGAACGGCATCGGTGTGATGAAAGAATCCTGGAAACGCCTCGGCGGCGTTGAGGTCGAGGGTCTGTGCGGTCAGGGGGTCGGTCCACAGCTTCTCGTTGAGGAAATCCTCGGCAGATACGGTGGTGCCCGCCAGAATACGTTCCAGGGGCACACCGTGCCGTCTGCAGAAAAACTCATGAACCGCCTGGTTGTTAATGTTCGCCCGAGCCGGAATGGCGCGGAGCTCGTTTTCGGTCAGGTCCGTCCGCTGCAGTAGCTCTTCGAGTTCGTTGCGCATAAGGAGTTGCCGAAATGCTCCCCGCAATTGGAATGACTCGAAGTGTAGTGGGCTCACCTAGGATCGGCAAGTTTGCTGCGCCTGGCCGGCGGCCGGTGGCCGGCGGCTACCGTTCGGCGGCTACCTCTCGTTTCGCGGCTGTGGCTGCTGACGAGGCCTCCCCGAGATACTGCTTCCGCCACATCGGAGTCGTGAGCTCGGCAAGTCGTTCGCCGTAGGCGATCATCCCCCGGCGGTACTCCTCATCCTCCAGGGCTTCCCGGGCGGACTCGTGCGTAGGTTCTGCACCGGACTCGTGAATGATGTCGCGGATCACCTGGTGGTGGTCGCGTAGCGGGCAGGGCATCAGCATGTTTCCGGGCTTGCCGTCGGGCTCGCCCTGGTCGTAGTAGTCGGCCTGCCACTCTCGGATCCGACGCATGTACGGTGCGGCGACGACGTCGCTGATTGTGCCGCCGGCGGCGAAGACATCGACAATGTTGTGGGTGCTGTAGGGGTTGAAGACGCAGGGCATGACGTCGCCGTTCCAGTCAATGTAGACGTAGCCGCCCTTGCGTCCGGCGGACATGCAGCCGTTGCAGAGTGTTGCGCTGTTCCAGAAGTCCGCCAGGAAGAGATGATCCTCCTTGATCCATTGCTGCATCTGTTGCCACATGTCGACCCGTTGCTCCGGCGTCGGCATGAGCTCCAGACTCGGGCCGCGGCCTACAGGCATGTACTGAAAGATCCAGCCGTAGTAGACGCCGTGATCTCGAAAGTAGAAGTCCATGAACTCCTTGCTGAAGACGACGTCCTTGTTCTTGCTGGTCACGGTGATTGAGGTTCCGTAGAGGACACCGGCGTTCCGCAGGTTCTCGAAGGCCCGGAGCACCTTGCGGTGCACTCCCTTTCCTCGACGCTCGTCGGTCTCCTTCTCGAATCCTTCGGTGGAGACGCACACCGTGACGTTCCCGAGATCTCCCAACCGTTGTGCCACCTTCTCGGTGATGAAGGTGCCGTTGGTGTACACCAGGAAGAAGGTATCCGGATGATCCGCGAAGACATCCAGAAGGTTCACGTCTCCGTCTCGCCACAGGAAGGGCTCGCCTCCGGAGATGACGGTGAAGTGGGAGCCCCAGAGCTCCTTCTGCTCGCGGATGATCCTGTCGAAGGTTTGGTGGGAGAGGCTGATATCGGTGTTCGCGGTGCTCGCAGCGTAGCATCCGGTGCACGCAAGGTTGCACTTCATGGTGGGACTGATCGTCACAAAACGGGGTGTCGAGAAGCCGTACTTCTCCTCGAAGGCCTTGATGGGAATCTGATTCTCCGCACTCGCCATGGAGGAGAAGCTGTCAATGAACCGTCTCAGAGTCGTGTGCTTCACATTGCCGGTGGCGAGCCACTTCTCTACGACGCCCAGCAGATTGTGGAGCATTTGCCCCTGGTCGGCGACCATACCGGGGGTGCTGCTCGACTCCTCTTCCTGGGCGAGCTTCTCTGAGATTTTCCGCTCGACAATTCGCTTTCCCAGTCCACGCAGAGCGGGAATGGTCAACAGGGTGGATGTGACTCGTTTGGCTCTCTTTGACATGAAGACTCTGCTCGGGTTCATGAGGTGCTCCTTGTACTGATGGCAGTCACCCGCCTGGGCGACCACCCGCGTGGGTGATGACCCGCCTAGGCGATGACCCGCCTGGGCGATGCCCGCCTGGACATCGCGCCGCATTCGCCGTTGTCACGGGCGGCGGTCCGCGCAGGGTCGCTACTGGTGCATCTGTATTTGTTTACACAGTAATGCGCACCGCAGCTGCGCCATATCACCCTGATGGTTTGTTTTCAGCGAAATGAGGGGTGGGTTTGTTCGTGACGGCAAGTCGGGCAGACTCCAAAGGCCTCTGGAGAAGAGTTGTTCCCGCCACGAGGGGCGGCGCCGCCCACCGCACGGCAGCGGCGGCGCCGCCCACCGCACGGCAGCGGCGGGGCCGTCCACCGCACGGCCGCGGCGCTGCCGC
Source organism: uncultured Spirochaetaceae bacterium (assembly GCA_964654185.1). Lineage (GTDB taxonomy): Bacteria > Spirochaetota > Spirochaetia > DSM-27196 > PWMO01 > CAYFQV01. The sequence continues at coordinate 9,151 of CAZZIE010000055.1, forward strand.
TCCTACGTCTTGAAGCGGTCCATCTGCTCGTGGAGGCGGCTTACATCGTCGCCGAGGGTCTGAAGACTGTTGTTGAGCTCGGTAACGGAGGCGTTGATGTCCTCGGAGCCGGCGCTGATCTCGGCAATGGCGCCCTGAACCTCCGATCCAATGGAGCTGTTCTGCTTGTTGATGGAGACGATCTCGTCGGCGTGGCGGTTCACTTCCCTGGATTGCTCGTCGATCGAAACAATGGCATCCCGGATCGATACAACGGCCCTGGTTACTTCCGACATGCCCGCGGAAAGCTCGGAGACGGTCCCTTCGATCTCCGCAAAGGCGTCGTGGGTGGTGCGGGTACTGTTGCTGACGGCGGAGAAGGTCTCCCGCATGGTCTCGGCGGACTTGTCGATCTGCTGAATCAGGTCGACGGCGCCTCTCAGGCTCTCCTGAATGGTGTTGGAGTTCTCCGCGGAGTTCTCCGCGAGCTTCCGGATCTCCTCGGCAACAACGGAGAAGCCTTTGCCGGCCTCCCCGGCGTGGGCGGCTTCAATGGCGGCATTCATGGAGAGAAGGTTGGTCTGAGCCGCAACGGAGTTGATGACGTTGGTGGTGTCGAGCATCTGATCCGTGCGCTGGGCAAGCTCCGAGGAGAGCTTGCTGAGCTCTTCGAGGACATTGGAGCTGCGCCCGACCGCCCCGGAGAGCTCTTCCACCTCGGAGGCGTGCTTGCTCGCCGTGCTCTTAATGCTGTCGGACTGGGCGTTGATCTGTTCGGCAGACGCGGTCGTCTCCTCAATGGCGCTCACCTGGTTGTTGATGTCCTCTTCCATCTTGCCGATGGCTGCGCTGATCTGGTGAACCTGTTCCTCGGCCTTGCCGATCGAATCGTGAAGACGGTCCACGGACTTCGAGACGCTGCCGATGTTGTTGGTGATCTCGTTGACCGAGGAGGCGGTCTCCGTGGCCGAGGCGACAATGGTGTCCTTTTCCGCGGAGAGGGAGTCGGCGTCGGTCTTGACGGAGCCAACCAGCCCGGAGAGGGAAGCGACGAACTGGTTGAAGCGCTCGGCGAGTGTTGCCGTCTCGTGGCTTCCGGAGACATCCAGGCGCCGGGAGAGGTCGGCATCTCCCGATGCGATCTCCTCCAGCTCCCGGGACACCTGGTTCACACCCCTGAGGGAGCGGGCAATGAGGAAGCGCAAGAGCAAGCCCGCAAGGACCACTACCGCGGCGCCGCCGAGGAGGGTGGAGTTGCGGATGCTCGATACAGTCCCGTCAATGAGGCGCGTCGGCACGGTTGCCACCACACTGTACCGGCTGTCGAGAACCTGATTGGCCGCTGCAAAGATCTCGGCACCGCCGGAACGTGTGGCGCGTACGATCTCACCGGACGTGAGGGCCTCTGCGGGATACTCGGGTAGGAAATCCGAAAGGGATGCTCCCGCGTGCTCCGCATTGGACGCGGCGAGGATGGCCCCGGCTTCATCGACCAGAAAAAGGGTGCCTCCGGCGATCGAGGCTTTCGCCGGGATTGCGGCGGAGACGTCCAGGCCTACGCCGGTTACCCCGCGGCGCTGGTCGCCCACCTGGATCGGCGTGTTGACGAAGAGGTAGGTGTCGCCGAGCTCATCATTGTAGTCGAGATTGAGGGCGTACCGCCCCTCCATCTGCATGGCATCGAAGAACCAGCTGTCGTCGGCGTCGTCCCGGCTGACCTGCTTGATCAGTCGGAACCCATCCGCCCAGTAGTCGTTGCTCTCTGCACTGACCAGAAAGGTCGTGAAATAGTCCTGCGAGGTGGTGAGCCGGTCGAGGCGCTGCAGGACAAGGTCCTGGAGCGTTCCCTCAGGCTCGCCCTGCTCGAGCCATTCGTGGAGGGTCGGATCGTCGGCCAGGACCAGACTGGTCTCGATTGCCGAGGCAATCTGCGTCTCGACCGCTCCGGAGGCGTCTCCCGCCGACGCCGATACGAGCTGCGGGGCAATGTCGCTTCGGAGGCTGTCCCGGGTGCTGAGGAAGCTGAAGGCACCGAGCCCGCCGATCCCGACGGCAATGACAATGATGACCGGAATAAGGATGATGGTATGAAGTCGTAGTCGCATGGCCTATCCTGATGAATCGACAAGCGCTACATGGGCGTCAGGAAGAGCGCCCGGGGTAACGACAGGTCGTGGGATTTCACATTTTGGGGAATGCAGGCGAGGATGGCCCAGGAGGGCGCGGCGTGTCAACCGTCGGTGCACGGGCTCAGGCCGGAAGCCTACGCGGGCGCTTCGCTTCCTTCCGGCGGTCTCTCCGGGTGTCTTCGGTGCCGACGCCCGAGAACCCACGCGGCGAACACTCCGGTCGCCATGAAGAGGAGTCCCAGTGCGGGACGGTCCACGATTGCCGGCAAGAGCGCATAATCCGTTGATGCGTGGATGAAGGCGGTGAGCCAGAGGTTCCGACTGAGGAGATAGATGGTGCCGAAGAAGAGCCATGAGGCGAAGGGCAGGGCCAGGTTCCCCAGCATCGCTGCGCTGATGCCTTGAGAGCGAACGGCAACGGCTACGTACCCGGGCAGGTGCCAGAGGGCGAACAAGGCCGCGACCAGAACGATTATGGCCGCGTTTCTGCGGAAGCCCGTCCAGCCATCCCGGTCCGCCGAGGTCCATCCCTGCATGATGAGTGTGAAGATGACCCCCGCGAAGATGAGCTCTTCAGCGAGGCCCGTGAGCACCCAGTTGTTGAAGATCGCATAGGCTGAGTAGCCTTCGCGAATAATCGCCAGGTCACCGCCGGCCAGGCGCGGGACGACGACAGCGGCAAGGAGCACCGCGTAGGCGGCCGCCAGGGCGGCCGCACCCTGGCGGAGAGATCTGAGGCTCAGGCCGACCTGACGCCAGCCAAGCCGGTAGATCGCCACAAAGAGGACCCCCAGGATCAGCGTCACCGCCTGAGTTCCGTTCAGGGTTACCTCGTTGTAGCCCGCTGTCGGGTACAGCACGAACCAGGTGAGGATGCTCTTTGCCACCATCACTGCGTAGACCAATGCTGCAGCGTTGGTTGCTCGTCTTCGTGTCATTCCGGTGCATCATACCGCGTCCGGGCAGCCGGCATCCACCAACGGCGGTTGTGACGGGCGTTTTCGCCGGTCCGGTAAGATGCGTATACTGAGTGCATAAGTAAGGTTTACCAGGAGCTTCCAGATGGCAAAGAGATTCGCTGCAGTCCTTATCTTGATGATGTTAACGGCAGGCGCCGGGCTCTTCGCCCAGGCAGGCGACGACCGGATACCCTACGAAGATCTACCCCGCCTCGGCTCGGCGGACGCACCGGTCAGAGTGGTGGATTTCTCCGACTTCAAGTGCCCCCACTGTAAGAGCTTTGCCGAAGGGACTCTGCCGTTGATCCGCAACGAGTTCATCAGTGCAGGCATCGTCTCCTTCTACTACATGCACTTCCCGGTGGTTGGCCAGGATTCGGTCACGGCCGGTGCCGCGGCAGCGGCGGTTCACGATCTCTACGGGAACGACGCCTTCTGGAGCTTCGAGAAGGCGCTCTTCGAGAACCAGGGGGCGCCCCGGGAGGCCTGGGCCACCCCGGAGTACCTGGCATCCCTGGCGGCTTCCGTCGTGGAAGATGCGGACGAGGAGGAGCTCCTCGCGGCGATTCGAAACGGTGACTACGTGGATGTGGTGCGCCGTGACTACGAGATCGGACGTGAGCTCGGTGTGACCGGTACACCGACTCTGATCATCGGCGACCGCGTCGTGAAGGACGCCGACAACTACCGCCTGGTGCGAGAAGTCATTGAATCAATGAGATAGGAGCGCCGGGGCCCCGGATGGGCTGCCCCGGCGCCGCCCGCAGCTACCAGGAAATGGCCGCGGAGACGGAGTAGCGTCCGGCCTCTCCGAAGTCGTCCTGTGCGAGGGCGTGCTGCGGCACTACCAGGGCCGCGTTGACCGCAAGGAAGAGCAGATCCGCGCCGACCCCCAGACTGACCAGGTTCGGGAGGTCCGACACTGCAGCGGTTATGGTGTATCCCGCACTCGCGGTGAGTCCCATGACAACCAGATTGAGGTCCGCCTCTGCGCCCAGGTGGTATGAGCGGAACTGCCGGCTGCCGACGTTTCGCGCATCCCCGCTGAGCAGGAGGCGCATCACCGTGATCTCATCCTCCTGGAGGTTGATGAGACGGTAGGCAACGCCGGCGCTTGCGGTGTCAAGGACACCCGGGCCCTCATCGTCGTCACGGCCGACGAACGCCAGGATGTCCCGTACTACCAGTCCCGCCGTCAGCTTTTCGAACTTGAGCATGCCGCCCACCCCGGCGCGTAGCCGCGTGACCGGGGTGCTTCCCTGGACGGATGACACCATGTCGGGGAAGGTCCCGTTCTCGAAGAGGCTCGGCGGCGTCTCGTCGTACTCATCTTCCCATTCAATGGCAGGGCGAATGTTTGCTCCCACCCCGATCGGTCCGAGGGCGAAGCCGAAACCGCCGCGCACCTCCGTTGCCGCAAGATAGCGTCCGTTGTAGAGGTAGGCGATCCGCTGGTCGACGCCGACGCCCCACTTCGAGCCGACGAACTCAACTCGGCCGGCGGCATCGAAATCCTGGAATGACGTTCCGTCGTAGAGCGCCTGGCCGTCCATCCCAATGAACCCGTGCCCTCGGCCCAGGAAGGCCAGGCCGGCAGGATTGGTCCGCAACACATCCACGTGGTCGAAGACGGCAGTCGAGGCATTCGCCATGCCGGCCGCTCTGGTCGAGCCCACCTGAGCCATACCCTGCAGCGCAACCACGGCAATAAGAATCAACACAATGACGCTAACTTTTTTCACGGCACACCTCCGTACGCGAGTCCCTACGCGAGCCCACGGTGCCCAGACTAACCGGTTTCATGTGAATTGTGAAGAAACGAATTCAAGATTCTTGTGTGTTAGGAATCGCTACACCTCGACCTCGAAGCTCGCGCCGCTGCGCAGCTCCACGGCGGGGTCGAGTTGAACGTCGCGTCCGGATCCGTCGGGATCGAGGTATCTCACCGTCTCGACCAGCTTCGCCTCGCCAAAGGATTTCAGCACGGTGAACCGGATACCTGCCGGGCCCGGCGTTCCCGCCGGCCCTGCGCCGGGCGCACTTGCGCCGGACGCACCGGTCCCGGACACACCGGCACCGCTCACACCTGCGCCCATCGACTCGACCTGAAGCCAGAAGTGGGGAAGGAAGACCGGTACCTTGAACGGGGAAGCCTCCGGCACCCGGCGCGGCGAGACCGTGAGGCGGCGTGCAAAGGCGTTATACGAGGCGCCGGTAAGCGCATTGAAGACGCCCCAGAGGGCCGGATGGGTCATGTAGATGTGACCCTGTCTCCCGTAGTGATCGGCGTCCCACAGCCACAGGATCGGGTGGGTCATGTAGCAGTGACCGCGGATGCCCCAGTGATCCATGTCCCAGGGGTAGCCCTCGTGCCACCCCTTGTCCCAGACACGCTTGATCAGGGAGAGCCCCTCGTCGACGCGGCCCAGGTAGATCGCCTCCAGGCCCTGGTATGCTACCGATTGCCAGGGATTGTTCACGTACCGGAGGCGCGCCCCCTTATGGTTCGCCGGCACCTCCCGCCCGTCGGCGTCCGCTTCCCGGTACACCAGCGGTCGGGATGCGCCTCTTCGCGTACGCATGACCCGGTACGCCTTGACGAGCACCTCGTACTGCTTCCCGGAGTGCGCACGCGCCCGCTCATAGGCGACCACCGGTGACAACCCGGCGAAACGCGCAATCCAGTCCCCCGCCAGCGCGGACGTGAAGATTGTGGGGCGACCCCGGCAGGTGTGAAAGAACCCCCGGGCATCCCAGAGGAGATTGATGGTTGCCGTTTCAGTCGCCGCGAGCCGGGCGCGGTAGCGCTGAAGCTGTTCGGTCAGCGAGCCGGCGGCGCCGGCAGCCGCGTCCGACGCCGCGCGCGCCCCGGCGTCCACCGGCGCTCCTCTGCGGGCCCCCGCTTCCGTCGCGCCGAGCCCCGGGCCGGCCGCTCCCGCCCCGGCGCCCGCCCCGGCGCCTGCCCCCTGCAGCACCTCGCCGAGCTCGATCATCATGGTCAGTGTTGCCAGGTGGAGGATCGCGGAGTAGACGAAGTTGGGATGGTAGTGCATGTAGTCGTAGGTGGTGATCCCCTCGGGAATCTCGTTGTCGAGAGTCGCGTCGAGGTAGCCCATCATGTCGGTGAAGGCGGGCCAGAGGCGGTGGAGCAGGGGGAGATCCCCGGTTTGCAGCACGAGCTTGCCGAGCTGGAGAATGAGCGACTGCGGCAGGTCGGTCCAGACATCGGTTTCGTTGAAGGACTTGATGGCGTTGCCGTAGGGCACATCCGCGGTGCCCAGGGCAATGTCGGCGTTCCCGTTTCCGTGGGGTACCCGCCCCGATACCGAAAGCTCCACGAAGGAGAGGAGCTCCTCGCGGTCCAGGTCGGTGAAGAACGCCGCCGTGTAGGGATGAGCGGCAAGGCGCTGATCAATCGTCCCGGTGAGGGCGCCGAAGGGCCACCCCCAGGGCACCCCCTCCATGGTGTAGAGCCCGCCCTCCTTCGGCACGACGGAGTTGACCAGCACCGCATCCGTCGCATTCAGGACGTATCGTTTCAGCCACTCCGGCAGAGTCGCATCCCGAAGGATCCGCGGAAGCTCCGCCGTCTCCTCCTCCAGACGCTCCCGGTTGGCCACGCAATAGTCCGCCATCTCCCGCGCCGATGCGAAGGAGCGCAGATAGGAGTGCCCGTAATCCACGCCGCGGTGCCTGCCGGTCAACCGCCTGATCCGCTGCCGGTCCTCGACGACGTGGTAGGGGGTCCACCACAGGACATAGAGATCGATGCTTACGCTCGCCCCCGGCGCGACGTCACGGCTCACCGTGAAGGCTGCGCCCTTCCCGCGCCGATCGGCGGTCGATTCAATGCTACCGCCACGGGCGAGCTGCTCCAGCACGCGGGGCCGCCCGGCCCGGGTGTTCCACCTCGTGCACACCGAGAACTGCTCGTCCCCTTCGGCCGCAGCGTCCGTGAAGACGAGGTACTCACCGACGACCCGGCGCCGGGGATTCGTCGCGGCGCAGTCCCGGCGCGTCTTCAGGGCGATTCCGCGCCACCCAACCGGCCCGGCGGTGCCCGCGGCCGGTCCGACGGTGTCCGCGGCCGCTTCGGCGTAGGCGCCCCGCCGCGACCGGTAGCGCACCCGCCCGTCCGCGGGAAGCCAAAACGCACTTCCCCCGCTGCCGCCGATCCCCAGGATGTTTTCGAAGGCCACCAGCGCAGACGCCCTCACCGGCTCAGCTGTGGGGTTGTCCAGGTGGAGCCGGAGGAAGGCCACCGGTAGAGTTGAGTCTTTCTGGTTGTGCGGAATGAGGGATGTGAAACCGGAAAGGCGGACGTCCAGGGGGAGGGCGTCATCCTCGAAGGTCAGGTCGAAAAAGGGTATCTCCCCGCGGAAGCTCGTATGGGCTATCGGCTCGACATTCCGGTACTCCCCTCCGCCGCGGAAGCTCCCCCGGAGGATCCGCGTCGTGCCGCCCGGGGCCCCGCCGTCCGCGCCACCGTCGTCGGCACGGTCACCCCGCGCGCCGCCCGCGCCACCGTCGCCGGCACGGTCACTCCGCGCACCGCCGCGTTCACCCGCGCCTTCGGCCGGCTCCGTCCGCAGCGCGAGGAAGGTCCCCTTCGGGAACCGCGCCGGCCCGAAGGACTGAAACCAGTTGTGGTTGGTCCGGAACATGCCGAAGCCGCCGTCGGTGAAGACGCTGAACCCGCCGGTTCCCATGCCGCCCATGGGGAACCCCCGGGAGCTCACGGAGTCGCGGATGGTTCCGCGCGCCTCGTCGAAGTGCCAGTTGCGGGAGAAAGCGTATTCCTGGGAATCGGTCGTGTTATCGGACATTCGGGTGCCGGGCGCGGCCGGTGGCCGTTGGCATCTTCCCTTGAAGTGGATATTTTGCAAACCCCCGGCGGGGCGGGTGGCGCGAGGGTAGGGCGCCCATCCTCAGTAGTGATAGCGGCAGGCGATGATGCGGAGATCGTGGTTATGCACTTGGTATACCAGACGATGCTGCGAGTCGGTCCGCCGTGACCATAGACCCTGGAGTTGATGCTTGAGTGGCTCCGGCTTTCCAATGCCTTCGAATGGCTGTCTTTGCGTCGCCTTGATCAGCTTGTTGATGCGACGGAGTGTACGCTTGTCATTCGTCTGCCAGTACAGATAGTCGCTCCAGGCTTGTTCAGTGAAGACGAGTCTCATTCGTCAATCAGTTCACGCTCGGACACGTTCCCATCTTGGGCGTTTCGAAATGACTCCGCCAGGTGGCGTGCGTTGGCCTGGCTGCCCATGAGGTAGCTCGTCTCAACGAGACTGTTGTATTCCTCAACAGACATCAGAACGATGTTCTCGTTACTCTTTCTCGTTACGATCAACGGCTCCCTGTCCTCGTACACCATGTCCATGTACGATTTGAGGTTGCGTCGCAGATCAGAGTAGTTGACGGCGTTCATGTATCGCTCCTTGGTACGTACAACATATTGTACATTCATGATCGACTCACGTCCAGTGGTTGGGCTGGACAACGGGGACCGGTATTCTTCAGGTCGCCCGCCGCGGGCCCACAACCGCTACGGCATGCGCCTGCCGGGCGCAGGTGCGGCGGCAGATGGCTGTACATAACAGCGGAAGAATGCGATAGAGTGATTCCAGAGAGGCCGGATAGATCGTGAAGATTGCAGTTCTCGCACCGATCGCGTGGCGGACGCCGCCACGGGCCTACGGCCCGTGGGAGCTCGTAGCCTCGGGTATGACGGAGGGGCTCGTCGCGGCAGGCCATGAGGTGACGCTCTTCGCCACGGCAGATTCCGTCACGGCGGCCCGCCTCGACGCGGTTGTCCCGAGACCCTACGAAGAGGACAAGACCCTCGACGCAAAAGTGTGGGAGTGCCTGCATGTGTCTCATCTCATGGAGCAGGCGCACAGATTCGACCTGATCCACAACCATTACGACTTCCTCCCGCTTACCTACTCGCGACTCATTGACTGTCCCATGGTCACGACGATCCACGGCTTCTCCTCAGACAAGATCCTTGCCGTCTATCGGCAATACGACGATCACGTGCAGTACATATCCATTAGCAATGTCGATCGCCACCACGACCTCACCTACCTATCCACGGTGTATAACGGCGTCGACCCCGAGCAGTTCACCTTCGTTCCCGAGCCGGGAGACTATCTCCTCTTTCTCGGTCGTATTCACCACGACAAAGGAGCGCATGAAGCTATTCGGATTGCTGCTGAGGCGCAGCTTCCGCTGGTGATTGCCGGGATCATTCAGGATCACGAGTACTACCGGAGGTTCGTGGAACCCTGGGTGGACGGCGAGTCGGTTCGCTACGTGGGTGCCGTTGACCCGGTGCAGCGAAACCAATTGCTCGGCGGCGCTCTCGCGCTCCTTCACCCTATCAACTTCGACGAGCCCTTTGGTCTCACCGTTGTGGAATCCATGCTCACCGGGACCCCGGTGATCGCCATCAATCGCGGCTCCATGCCGGAGCTCATCCGGGACGGCAAAACCGGGTATCTCGCCGCCGATGCGGCGGCCGCGGGGGAAGCAACAATTGCCTTGCGGGACGACCCCGGCAGAATCGACCGGCGCGTGTGCCGGTCCTGGGCCCGAGACCATTTCTCCGTCGATACAATGGTGCAGGGCTATCTGCGTGCGTATGAGACCATGCTCTCTTGAGTCGACTGTTTTTTCTGATCAGGAAGCCGTATCTTCGGTGAGGAGCCGTCAAGAAGAAGTCATTCCTGCGCGACTTCAGTTGGTTTGATGTGCCCCACACCTCGCCATCAATTCCCGTTTCATCCTTCTTCGCACCCTGAAGCACGGAGGGTTTCATGCCTGACAGAATAGCTTTTCTCGGGGGATACGTTCCTCGACTCTGTGGAATTGCCACGTTCACCTCCGACATCTGTGAGGCCGTTGCGACTGCCGCTCCGGCGTCTGATGTCTACGCCTGTGCCGTTAATGATCAGCCGACGAGTTACGACTACCCGGCTCGGGTGCGGTTGCAGTTGGCCGAACAGAGCCTGGACTCGTATCGCCGTGCGGCCGACCTCCTGAACTTCTCCAGGGCCGATGTTCTGTGCGTGCAGCACGAGTTCGGGATCTACGGAGGCCAGGCCGGCAGCCATGTGCTCAAACTCCTGAAAGAGATTCGCATGCCCGTAGTGACGACGCTGCACACGGTTCTGAGGGAACCCGACCAGGCGCAACGAACCGTCATGGATGAGCTCATCCGACGAAGTGATCGACTGATCGTCATGGCGGACAAGGGTCGCGAGATTCTCCTCGAGACGTATGAGGCCCCGGAAGGCAAGATCGATATCATTCCGCACGGCATTCCCGACATGCCGTTCCTCGACTCAGAGAGCTACAAAGCGCAGTTTGGGGTGGATGGCAGGAAGGTACTCTTCACCTTCGGTCTGCTCGGCCCCGGCAAAGGCATTGAGCACGTAATTGAGGCGCTCCCCTCGATCATTGAGCGACATCCGAGTGTGGTCTACCTCGTCCTCGGTGCTACCCATCCGCATCTTCTGGCAACAGAAGGCGAGAGCTACCGACTGGGTCTGGAGCGGCTTGCCGAGGAAGTGGGTGTTCGCGACCATGTGATCTTCTATAATCGATTCGTATCACTTGAGGAGCTCACGGAGTTCATTGGTGCAACCGATGTCTATCTCACGCCGTATCTCAACGAAGCCCAGATCACCTCCGGCACGCTTGCCTACGTCTTCGGCGCAGGCAAGGCTGTCGTCTCCACCCCATACTGGCATGCGGCGGAATTGCTCGCGGACGGGCGGGGCACCCTGGTGCCTTTCAGGGACCCGGGCGCAATTGCCCGCGGAGTTCTCGCATATCTGGACCATCCGGAACGCCTGGAGCGGACCAGACAGGAGGCCTATCGACTTGGGCGTGAGATGATATGGCCGGCGGCCGCCGAGCGCTACCTCGAGTCATTCCGAAGCGCATTGGCCGACCGCAAGGTCGCCTCCCGCCGGGCATTCGCCGAGTGGACGCTGGCGAACAGGCCCTACGACCTTCCGCTGCTTCAGTTCAAGCATCTCATCCGGATGAGCGACCAGACGGGTATCTACCAGCACGCCAAATTCAACGTGCCGGATTTCCAGGAAGGCTACTGCACGGACGACAACGCAAGAGCGTTCATTCTCTGTTGCCTCCTGAATGAAATAGGCGGGACTTCACCAGAGGTGAATCTGGAACAACACGAATCGATCTATCTTTCGTACCTTCTGGCAGCCATGAATCGCGACACAGGTCGCTTCCGTAACTTCATGAGTTTCAGCAGGGAATGGCTGGAAGACGCGGGAAGCGAGGACAGTCACGCGAGGGCAATGTGGGCTCTGGGTATCGGGGCGGGCCGCGCCCGTGACGTCGGTCATCGGAGAATCTCGGCGCAGCTGTTCGAAGACGGACTGGCGGCGACGGACACGTTCACCTCACCGCGCGCATGGGCCTTCACTCTTTTGGGACTTCACGAGTATCTACGGGGCGGCTCCGGTCAGGAAAGAATGGTCGAAGCACGGAGAGAGATGACCGAACGACTTGTCCGGTTGTGGAATGCCTGCGCCGGCGATGACTGGCCATGGTTCGAGAATTCCGCCACATACGACAATGCCCGCCTCTGTCAGGCCCTCATCCTCAGCGGGCGGACCATACCGCATGCGGAAGCCTTGGACATCGGTCTCAAATCCCTGCAGTGGCTCGACTCGGTTCAAGAAACGCAGTCCGGGCACTTCCGCCCCATAGGCAGCAACGGCTTCTATACCCGCGGAGGGGAACGCGCGGATTTCGACCAGCAACCGGTCGAGGCGCAAGCCATGGTCTCAGCCAGCCTGGAGGCATTACGGGCGACCGGAGACGAAACGTGGTCGTTGGCCGCTCGGCGGGCATTCGAGTGGTTTCTCGGCCGCAACGACCTTGGGGTGGCGCTCTATCACGCCGGGAGTGGCGGGTGTGCAGACGGTTTGCACGCGGACAGAGTCAATGAGAACCAGGGAGCCGAGTCGACCCTTGCGTTCCACCTATCCCTTGCTGAAATGAAACTGGCCGAGCTTCCGCTGGCCGTTCAGCCGGCAGAGGTGGAATGAGTGCTCGTCCGTAACTGACCGATCTCGGTGAACCGGAGGATTGTACAATGTGGCTTCTGAAGCTCTTCACCCGGAGAGGGCGGATGCGGTTTCGCCGCTATCGCCGGATAGCCTCTACGCTGGTGGCTCACGGATTTGGAGAGGTCATCTACCAGACCGGTACGGGCAAGCTGTTGCGCTTGTTTCGCCGCCCCTTCAGCAAAGCAGAACGGAGACGCAAGCAGAGCTCGGGGGAGCGGAGCACCTGGGTCCGCATTCGGATGACCTTCGAAGAGCTCGGCCCGACCTTTATCAAGCTCGGCCAGATCTTGAGCAACCGACCTGATTTGATTCCGAAGGAGCTCCAGGAGGAGCTGGAGAAACTGCAGGAGCGGGTCGCTCCGGTGGCGACGGAGGAGATCGTTTCCGTCATCGAAAAGGAGCTCGGGGAATCTCTGGAGACGTTGTTTCAAAGCTTCGACCGAAAGCCACTGGCCGCAGCTTCAATTGCCCAGATACACGCCGCCCGACTGAAAACCGGAGAGGCCGTCGCCGTGAAGGTTCAGCGTCCGGGGCTCGAGGAGCTCGTCGGCGTGGACGTAGCAATCCTCAGAGAGCTTGCCACACT
>CAZZIE010000055.1:21929-26643 GCA_964654185.1 uncultured Spirochaetaceae bacterium
GGAGCGCCACATTCCGGAGAGTAAGCGCCTTTCTCCAAAGGGTTTGGTGGACGAGTTCGAGGCGGGGATGCTGCAGGAGCTCGACTTTCGCAGGGAAGCGGCGGGCATGGATCGATTCGGTGCACAGTTCAAAGGTGAGAAGGGGATCAAAGTACCTCAGGTGTACCGTAGCCACTCTACGCACCGGGTGCTCACCATGGAGCAGATCACCGGCACTCCCCTTGCAGAGCTGTTGAAGACGGCGGGAGAGAAGGAGAATAAGAGCCGGATTGCCAGGCTCGGGGCGGAGCTTACCCTCAAGCAGATCTTTGTCCACGGGTTCTTCCACGCCGACCCTCACCCGGGGAACGTCGTGATTCTCGACGACGGACGGTTCTGCTATCTCGACTTCGGCCTGACCGGAAACCTCATCCAGCGGGATCGCGAAGTGGTGAGTGACATCCTCATCAATATTATCACCCGAAACGAGCAGAAGGCCGCCCGGGCGGTAATTCGCCTTGCCGGCAGCAGGGATGTGGAGCGAGCCCAACGGATAGAGCGTGACATTGCGGAGCTTATCGACCAGTTTCAGTCGGCCGAGACCGGGGATTACTCGTTCACAACTCTCTTAGCGGAACTGATCGAGATTCTCGTGGATGAAGGGCTCGCCCTCCCGGCGGATCTCTTCCTCCTCATAAAGGCACTCATAACGATTGAAGGTGTAGCCACCGTATTGGACCCGGAGTTCGACCTGGCGAGCCACGTACAACCCTTCGCGGAGCAGATGGTCAAGGACCGCTACGGCCCGGAGCGCGTGAAGAGCCGTGTTATCAACGCCGCCGGAGATTACGCGGAGCTCCTGGAGAGCATACCCGGCGACTACTACCGCCTCGTGGACACCGTTGCCAAGGGCAAGGTCCGTGTCGCCGTGGAAGATGATACCCTCAATCGAATGACTCGCACCGTCCTGCAGGCGGTCTCGTCCTTGGTCTTTGCCGTCGTGCTGGCGGCGCTCATTGTCGGGTCTGCTCTAATTGTACATTCCGGTGTACCCCCTCTCTGGCACGACATCCCGATCATCGGAATCGTCGGCTTCCTGGCAGCGGGCGTCGTTGGCTTCGGCCTTCTGATCAAGATCGTTCGCACCGGGGGAGCCTAGGAAAGCGGGAGAGTCGGCGCTATGCGTCCTCGAGCAAAGCGGTGAGAAGATCGTCGACGGATACCGTCGCAATGGTCGTGGTCCGGTCGCTCATCGCGTAGGGCAGGATCAGGCTCCTGCCGTGGAGGAGGGAGCCGCAGCTGTAGACCACGTTTGGCACGTACCCTTCCCGTTCCGCCCCTTCCGCCGTGATCAACGGTTCAGACAGGTGGCCGAGTACCTTCGTCGGGTCGTCGAGGTCGAGCAATGCGGCGCCGAGGCTGTATGTGCGCATGGGCCCGACACCGTGGGTGATTACGATCCAACCGGCCTCAGTTTCGATGGGGGAGCCGCAGTTACCGATCTTGACCGACTCCCAGGGGGCCTGGGGACGCAAGAGGATAGTAGCGTCACTCCACCTGTGAGGATCCTCTGAAAACATTATGAGAATGTTCTCGTTATCCTGCCGTGAAAGCATGGCGTAGCGGCCTGCGACGCGCCGAGGAAAGAGGGCCATGCCCTTGTTCTGGACTCCGGAGCCGCCGAGGGTCAGCACCCGAAAGTGCAGGAAGTCCTCGGTCTCAATGAGTTGCGGGGATATCCCGTGGCCGTTGTACGCCGTGTAGGGTGCGTAATACCGCGCCGTTCCATCGTCCTCCACGAAGCGAACAAATCGAGCATCCTCGATTCCATTGCTCTCGTTCGCGGTGACCGGGAAGATAACTCGTTCATCCAGGGACAGTGTGGGAGGAAAATCGATTGCGTAGATTACCTTCTTCTTCTTATAGCGCGGGTTGGGCTGAATCCCGGCAAGGCTCGCGAATCCGGAAGGCGGATCGAGCTCGATCTCCCCGTTCCCGTCAATCGTGCCCTGCCGGAACTGTATTGAGGAAATGTGGCCTTCCCCCACGCTACGGAGGCTCAATATGAACCGCGCTCCCCCTGTCGGGGCCTCCGACTGATCGGGATGGAGGACAATGGACGGGTTGAACAGCGCCGCACACTCGATGGAGTACTCACCGGAGAACTCGGCGCCGAGGAGGAGTCTGCGCGTACGGGAGATAGGAGCCGTGACCGCAATCTGAGGCGCCACACGATCGTAGTTCGACTGGAGCGTTGACTCCAGATCGCGGTGACGACCACCGAACATCCTGGTGACCGTTTCCATGGAGATGAGGGCGGCCTCTTCGCTCAGTGCCAGGGTGCGGGCAATGATTGCCTCGATGTGAGCACTGTCGGAGGGCACAAACGGTCGCAGAACGACACGCTCACAGCGGGGCTCCAGCGTGAACGGATGGCGACGAATGGATATCTTCTTCACGGTAGTTGTCCTTCGCGTGCGGTACTGACCGACCGTTGAGCAGTGGACCTTCCGAGTGTTCGGTAACGGCGCATATCAGGTAGGAGGAAATATACGACTTTCCAACCGGGAACGTATCTTTCTCCCCGCATAAAGCGTACCTTCCAAATAGAGCCGCGAGTAGAACCTTTCTTCCCACGACTTCTTTGGATCCGACGCGCCGGGGACTCCGACACCACCGATCGGGTTTATGTACCAGCTGATTCCCTCACATCACCAAGGTTTGAGGACGGAAAGGGAGAGACCAGTGGAAGCGAACAACAAGAAAAAGATGGCGCTGAACATTAATCGCGCCGTGGCGTTTGTAGCAGGTGGGCTTCTTGTCTTCGCGGTGATGAGCTTCACCGTTGTCAACAACATTGCTACTGAGAACGAAGAGCTCTCGGAGGCTCTTGATACCTCGCGCTTTGAAGCCGGACGACTCCTGGAAGCTGCCAAGGCGCAACTGTCCAGCGGCGACTACGCTGCGGCGGAAGCTTCTTTGACGGCGCTGTCCGAAAACCAGCCCGGTACCGCTGAGGCGGCTGAAGGCAAGGCGTTGCTCGCAAGGGTGCAGGAAGAAGCGTCATCAACGGAGCAACGGTGGGAAGCGGCGCTTCCATCGATACGAGAGGAATGGACCAGCACGATGGCGGCTGAGCTTCGGGCGGACTTTGACGAGGTCCGCGCCAAGTTCGAGAACGAGTTGGAAGAGAACATCCAGAAGGCGTGGGACAAGGCGCGGGCCGACGTGCGAGCCGCGTGGGCAGAGGAACAACAGCAGTCCTGACAGCGAGACTTCAACTTTTCCGTGAATGGGCCCGCCACGAGGCGGGCCTTTTCTTTGTGGTGCGCCCGGCAGGGCACACCCACCTGGAGGTTCCCCGCGCCGCCGCATCACGGCCCCGGCCCGGGCGCTGCTTCCCGGGTAGATCCCGTGCTACCATGCCCCATGGCTTCAATCCTTGTGATAGGCGCCGGCATTACCGGCGGGTATGTGGCGACGCGGCTGCACGAGCAGGGCGCGGATGTCGCGCTTCTCGCGCGGGGCGAGAAGGCCGCGCGGCTGGAAGCGGAGGGCCTCCATCTGCGCGATGGAATCTCCGGTCAAGAGCGGACCGTCCGCCTGCCGATTGTGCGGGAGCCGGTAGAGCGTGCGTTCGACCTGGCCACGGCGTGCGTGCAGGATGTGCACCGCCCGGAGGTGGAAGAGCTCGCCGCGCGGCTGCCGGGGCGGCCGCTTGTGTGGTTCCTGGGAAACACCGTTAGCGGCTACGAGCGGGCCGGTGAGCTTCTCGGCCGGGACCGCGTCCTCGGAGGCTTTCCGGATGTAGGCGGCACCTGGGACGGAGATGTGCTCCTCTACGCCGACCGGGAGCGCCCCGACGACAGGCCCTTCAACAGTCTGGTCATCGGGGAGGCCTTCCCGGAAGGGGCGGAGGCGTGCGCTGAGGTGCAGGGGATCATGACCGACCTCGGGATGGGGGTAACCCGGTACGATCCGATCATGGCGTGGCACCTCTGCCACCTGGCCATGATCCTGCCCCTGGCCGCCGTCGTGTACCGCCACGACGGCAACCTGCAGGCGGCAGCGGACGACCGCGACATGCTCACCGGGGCGGTCCGCGCGATCGGGCAGGGGCTCTCCCTCATCCGCCGCCGCGGCCATCCCATCCTTCCTGCGCAGCTGAAGCTCATGCGCTTCCTCCCCGCCTCGTGGGCGGCCCGGCGCGTCGCCGGCACCCTGGAAAGCGCCTTCGGCGCAATCGCCCTGGCCGGCCACGCCGCCACCGCCCGCGACGAGATGCGGCACCTTGCCGGCGGACTGCTCGACCTGGCGGATGAACAGACCGGCGCCGACGTGCGAGAGCTGCTGTCGAGCATATGAGACGATCGACGTGAGAAGACTACTGACAGGAGATCGATGCCTACGGGCTGGCGCGCTGGTCGCCGGGGCATTCGCTCTCCTCGGGTGTGCCACCCCGCCGGATCCGGTCACCGCGGAGAGCTCCGGCGGTGTGACAGTCACCGTTGATCCGCGCGTTGAGCTCCTGGCGATTGCGCAGGGTCTGAGCTCCTATCGCTATCAGTCGATTCCGCTCACCCTTGCGTACGGACAGGAGCTGC
Source organism: uncultured Spirochaetaceae bacterium (assembly GCA_964654185.1). Classification (GTDB taxonomy): domain Bacteria; phylum Spirochaetota; class Spirochaetia; order DSM-27196; family PWMO01; genus CAYFQV01. The sequence goes on from CAZZIE010000055.1 coordinate 26,513, forward strand.
GGGAGCACTTCGCCGGGCTCGAGGATCACGAACTCATCCGGTTCATCCACGACCGCTGGGAACGCGGCTTCGGCTTCGACGCGACCGCGTATGTCGTCATGGGGCGAACGAGCGAGCGCGCCGTCGACGGT
>CAZZIE010000056.1:0-26022 GCA_964654185.1 uncultured Spirochaetaceae bacterium
TCCAGCCGCACAACCTTCCGGTCCCGCACCGCCTCGGTGGCCGCAATGGCCCACTCCACGGCGCGGTAGCCGTCATCCGCGGTCACCAGGGGCCGACGGCCTTCCCGGACACACTCAACGAAGTGTGCGAGCTCCGCGAGGAAGGTCGGTTGCCAGTATTCATAGAACCACTCCGGTGCGGTGGTTCGCACGCCATGTGCATCCATATAGGTCACCCGGTCGCGGGTGGGAACCATGCCGAGCCGGAGAGCGCCGTCGCTTCCGTAGAGCTCCGTTTCAACGTGATAGCCGTAGGGACAGTTGCGGCTGGTCTCGATCTGCCCGATCACGCCGCTCTCGAACTCGATCAGGAGCGCGCAGTTGTCAATGTCTCCCACTTCGCGCAGCCCCTCGTAGACGAAGGCATCGCCGAGGCCGTAGACGCTCTTGGCCTCGGAGCCTACCAGCCACCGCGCCGAGTCGTAGTCATGGGTGAGCATGTCCATGACCAGGCCGCCGCTGGTAGGACTGAACTTGATGATGAACTCGGCCATGGCTGCGGGGTCGCGATTGATCATCTTGACCTGAACCATGGTACCGAGGTAGCCCTCTTCGATCTTGCTCTTCGCGGTCTGGACCGACGCGTCGAAACGTCTGTTGTAGCCGACCTGGAGGATAACGTCGGAACGTCCGCCCAGGGTGCGGCGCAGGAGCGCGATCTCGTCGGTTGTCATGGCAATGGGTTTCTCAACGTAGATGTTGCGGCATCCCGCCTCCACGGCGTCGCACACCATCCGGGCGTGCTGTTGAGATGTGGAGGCAATGACTACCGCATCCAGATCGGGGGAGGCGAACAACTCCCGGTAGTCCTTTGTGACGAGATCCGGACTGTACAGCGCCGCGACGGACTCGAGCTCATCGTCCACGACGCTGCAGATGCCGGCGAGGCGCGCTTCGGGAATATGGAGAGCCAGGTTCTCTGCGTGCTTTCGCCCCAGCCGTCCGAGCCCGATTATGCCGATTCGGGTTTGTTCCATGACTTAGTCCATGTTGAGCATGACCTTGATGGCCTCGGCCTTGTTGTTCACGGCCACGTCGAAGGCGTCGTGCAGATCCGAGAAGTCGAACCGGTGGGTGATGAGACTGCGAACGTCGTAGATGTCACGAATCTGATCCATGAACCGAATCGTGCGCTGCCCGAAGTTCTTCGTGCCCCCGGACCCGGTGATGCTCAGTGTCTTCCAGATCGTCAGGCCGATCTCCACGGGTACCTTGCGCCCGATCGAGTGACCGATCAGCCGCACCCGGGCACTGTGAGCGGCCACGTCGAAGATGCTCGCAATGGCGTTGTCGTTGCCAGATGCCTCAACCACGACCGTGCCGCCGCGGCCGCCGGTGAGATCCATGACCTGCTCTTTGAGGCTGCCCTTGGTCGGATCCACGATCCAGTCCGCTCCGAGCTTCCGGCCGTACTCCTGCCGGTTGGCAAGCGGTTCAACGAGCATCGCCTTCGCGTGAGCGGTCTTCGCCACCATCAGCGCAGTAAGCCCGATTGGTCCCCCGCCGAAGATGATGGCGATGTCGCTTGCATCAATGAAGCCACCGTTCCCCCAGATACCGAAGTACCCGATCGAGAACGGCTCCACCCAGGCGCCTTCTTCGAAGGACCACGTGTCGGGAATGCGGTGCACGTATGGCTCCTCACTGATGAGGTACTCCGCCATGCCGCCGGGAGAATCCGGCCGAAAGCCACCCTCCCGCATGTTCTCGCACGCCGAAGGCATGAGACCGTCCTTGCAGTTGCCACAGGCAAAGCACTGCATGACGCAGTCCAGACTCACCTTCTGTCCGACCTTGAGATGGCGAACGAGGGGGCCGACGGCGACAATCTCACCGGCCCACTCGTGCCCGGGTGTGTACGGCGCAATGTCGTAGCGCCCTTCGGCGGAGTGGCCTTCGTAGCACTCCACGTCCGAGCCACATATGCCGCACGCTCGGACCTTGACCAGGACCTCATTTCTCTCGGGCTCCCGTACATCCACCGTTTCCACGCGAAGATCGTGGGGACCATGCAGGAATGCCGTCTTCGACGTAAGCTTTGTACTGCTACTCACGGAGTTCCTCCTCAGCGTTTGGACGCCCCTTGCAGAAAGCCTGCCCTGGAACCGAACAGCCGATGGTGAATATTAAACCAGGTTGAAGTTCATGAGCGTCCTAATGGTATGTCCATTAAACACCCGTTTGGCCGTGAGGTCAAACAATACTTCATTCCAGTCGCCGGTCTCCATGCAGCTTCCCGTGGGGTGAAACGGGGTCCTGTTGACACCCACTCCGGGTGGGCGTAGAGTCCGGGGTGTCATGATGAATGGTCCTACCAAATGGCCGATCCTGGCCAGTTTGTTCCTTCTGACCGCTACCGGCCTTGCCCTGGAAGTCACCCTGACGCGGCTCTTTTCGTTCCTCTTCGTGCAGAGCTACGTCTACATTGTCATCTCCCTGAGCATTTCGGGCATCGGGTTCGGGGCGGTTCTTATGTACTACATCCCGAGAAAGAGATGGCATCGCCTCCTGGGCGTGGTCCTCTTTCTGCCGGTGGCCATGCTCGTATTGCTCCTTGCCGTGGCGAGCCTCACAGGCAGCGTCGTCGCCTCGCTGGTAGTGACCTTCGGCATCTACCTGGGAATCGGGTGCGTGCAGGTCTACATCTTCCGGGAGTCGCAGATCCGGGTGGCGCACCTCTATGCGGCGGACCTGCTCGGAGCGGCCACGGGATCGGTCATTGCCTTCTTCCTGCTCAACGGCCTTGGTGCCGTGGATGCCCTGGTGGCCGTGCTCACCGCAATGGCCCTCGCCATGACCGCCGCCTACCTGGCGCTGTCCGGCCCCGCCGGGGAGCCAACAACCGGCGCCGGGAAGCGCACTCGCGCCGCCGCATCCGCCCTCGCGCTCGTGGCCGTCGCCGTGGTGGTGTTCATCCTGCCGGTGGAGACGCGCCTCATGCCCGATTCGCGGTGGGGCAAGGAAATGACCCTCATGCTGCAGGATCCCGACACGGAGGCGGAGATCGCCGAGAGCCGATGGTCCGCCTTCGGTCGGGTCGATGTGGTGGAGACCGATAATCCCCTCTTCAGGACGATGTTCATTGACGGCGGCGCCGGGACCAAGATGGTGCGCATGGAGAACGGCCAGGTGTCGCGGTCGGTGGCGCAGACGCTCCTCCTGCAGTACATGGGGGGCCTGCCGTTGCTCACGGTCGACCGTGAGAGCCGCGGGAACGCCGTGGTGATCGGGAGCGGCGGCGGCATTGATGTGGTGACCCTGCTGGTTGCCGGGTACCGCAGCATCGACGCCGTCGAGATCAACCCCGACTTCATTGACGTGGTCCGCGAGCAGGCCCCCTTCACCGGCGGGATCTACAACGACCACGAGCGTATCTCCGTCCATGAGACCGAAGGACGCTCCTTCCTCCGCACAACGGATCAAGAGTACGACCTGGTCCTCATGGGACTTCCCATCATCAAGAGCGCCCGCAACTTCGGAAATCACGCCCTTACCGAGAATTACCTCTTCACACACAACGCCTTCACCGAGTACCGCAACGCCATGAGCTCCGACGGTATGATGGTGATCATTGCGCACTATCGGAACGAGCTCCTCCGCCTGGTCTCCAACGCCCTGAAGTCATTTCAGAGCGATGGTCTCTCTCTCCAGGAGGCGGCACAACGCATCGTGACGATCGGGGATGCGCAAAACCCGACCCTGATTGTACGCAATCGCCCCTTCACACCGGAGGAGCGCGAAGGCTTCAAGGCCATCCTCGAGGCCATTCCCACCCGTCCCGACCTCAACTTCGTGCCGGGCCTCTCAGCCCGGGATACCCGGACGTACCGGATCAATCGCGGGCTCTCGGCGGTGGCCGCGGGCGAGGCGACGTTGGCGGACTTCGCCGCCGGGGCGGATGAAGACATCTCCTGGATCGGCGACGACTCCCCCTTCTTCTACCAGCTGAGCCCGACCCTGCCCCGGGAGATGGTCATTGTGGGGATTGCGGTCCTCGCGATCATTGCCGCCTTCGCCACGCTCTTCGCCGTCCACCTGCGCCGCCGGGGCTCCCCCGGTGACGAGGAGGCGGTCGCCCGGGAGGCTGCGCCGACCGACGAAGTGGGGCGCAACGGGGGAGCGGTCGCTCGCTTCGTCTCCTTCGGCCTCATCGGCATTGGATACATTACCGTCGAGATAGCGATCCTGCAGAAATTCATCGTCTTCTGGCAGCACCAGACCCTTGCCCTGGCGGTGGTGCTGTCGGTCATCCTGGTATCGAGCGGCCTGGGCAGTCTCATCTCGGCGCGCCTCCGGCGCACCGCGACCTTTTCAGGGTTGATCGTAGCGGTGCTTGCGCTGCTGGCCCTGGCCCTCGTGTTCCTGAGCCCGGTCCTCCTTGCCCTGGAAGATGCCTCCGCCGGGGTGAAGGTTCTGGTCACGATTGTCCTGCTTGCACCGGTATTCGTACCGCTCGGCATGCCCTTCCCCACGCTCCTTCGCAGCAGCGCCCCGCACCGCTATCCCTGGATGATCGGGATCAACAGCGTGACCACCCTGGCAGGGGGTGCCCTGGCATTGATCGTTGCCCTGCAGTTCGGCTATGTCTTCGTTATGCTCTCGGGAATGCTTGCCTACGCCCTGCTCATTGGTATAGTCTTCGGAACCAGGCAGGTTCTGTCGGATCAGACGTCAACCTTCAATCAGGCTGCTCGACAGAGCGACGCTTCATAGATCACCGGCCTTCATAGATCGCCGGTCGGGTGGCACAGATCGCCGGCCGGACGGCCGAGAGGCCGACAGAACCCTCGCCTGAAGCACAAAATCGTTGACAAAGCCGCCTGAACACTGCTGTAATGGTAGCACCAATAAACCAAGGTGCCCGGCAGCGGTTCGATACTCAAGCCCGGACGGGGAATACAGTGGCCGATTCCAACAATCTGAACACCGAACAACAGACCGGAAACGAGAAGCACATTCTCGAGCCGGTCAAGAAGATTCGCCTCTACGAAAGCATTGTGAAACAGATACAGAAGCTGATCAGCAGCGGCACGCTCAAGCCGGGACAGAAGCTTCCGCCCGAGCGGGAGCTTGCCGAGGAACTCGGCGTAAGCCGCACCTCCATCCGCGAAGCCCTGAGAGCCCTGGAAATGATGGGATATCTCGAATCCCGCGTCGGCGTCGGCGGCGGCACCTATATCAAAGAGGTGACCTTCAGCAACATCATCTCGCCGTTCTCAGAGACGTTGCTCCAGAACGACGCCTTCATTGTCGAGCTTCTCGAAGTCCGGCTGGTCCTCGAAATCGAGGTCGTTCGCCTTGCCGCCATGCGCCGGGATGAAGAGGACCTGAAGAAGCTGCAGAACGCCATAGATCAGATGGAAGCGGAGATCGAACGTGGTGAGACCGGGCTCGCCGGGGATAACGCCTTCCACCAGATCCTTGCAGACGCGTCGGACAATCGCGTGCTCCATGAGTTCGTGCGCATGTGCGGTGACCTCCTGGAAGTGGAGCGGGAGGAGCACCTCCGCACCCGAAAGCAGGAACCCAGTCGCGCGTTGAAGCAGCACAAGGCCATTCTGAAGGCGGTGCGTGAGCAGAACACCGAAGAGGCCCAGGGCCTCATGGAAGACCATATTCTGAAGATCTCCGAAGTCATCAAATCCAACCGGGCTCGCCGGCGAACTTCGACGCAGAAGTCGTAACACCAACCGGTGATTCTATTCGTCGTACTGACAACCCTCGCCCCGGTCCTGTGGAGCACGGGGGGACTTGGGCTTCGTCTCGTCGAAGCCTCTCCCTGGGCCATGATGTTCTGGCGCTCCCTCTTCATGTCCGGGACGGTCCTGATCGGCACCGCCGTGACCATGCGGCGCCGCTTTCTTCCGGAGCTGCGCCGGGCGACGATCAACGGCTTCTGGATCGGCATCTGCCTCGCCCTGGCCCTCATTCTCTACATCCTGTCCATCACGGCGACGACCGTCGCAGATTCCCTGCTCGTTCAGGCCACCGGGCCCCTGTTCATTGTGGTGCTGGGCTGGGTGGTCCTGCGGGAACCGGTACGGCTGGTGACGGTAGTCGCCCTCATTGCGGTGAGCGCAGGCATCGCCTTCATTCTTGTTCCGTCGATTCAGCGCGGCGGCTTCTCGGGGAACCTGATCGGGATTGCCAAGGCGGTCGCCTTCGCCGCCGCCACGGTGATGATCCGGCGCAAGCGCAGTGTGGATCTGCTGCCGGCAATCGGTCTGGGTGCCGTGATATCGACCATTGTTGCGGCTATTGCGGCGCCGAGTCTTGCCGTATCGGGCCGTGATCTGCTAATACTCGCCTACCTCGGCGTGTTTCAGACCGGGATTGCCTTCATGCTTCACGCGAGCTTCTCCGGGAAGCTGCCGGCCTCCCAGACCGGCCTCATTGTGCTGTTGGAGGCGGTACTCGGCCCCCTGTGGGTCTGGGTGTTCCTCTCGGAGGCGCCGGCACCGCTGACCTTCGTCGGCGGCGCCGTCATCATCGGGGCGCTTGTGGTGCACACCCTGGTGTACTCGCGGCAGCAACCGGCCGCTGCGGCCGCCGCGGCGGGCGCGGTGCCGGGTGCGGCGCAGAGCGGGGAAGCTCCGGCCGCGGCGGGCGCCCCCGGACCCGGGGCGACGGCCGCCGCGAGCGACGCGGGAGAGGGCGCCGGCGCGGCGCCGAAGGACGACGACGGAGACGTTGACAGCGTGTCTACATCGATATAGTTAGGAGACCATCATGTTGAACGCGACAATCATAATCGGCATTGTTGTCGGCGCCGGGGCGCTCGTCTTTGCAGGGCTGCGAACCCGGTGGGTCATGAAGCAACCCATCGAGAGTGAGCGACTCCGGGAGATCACAGGCTTCGTCCAGAGCGGTGCCATGACCTTCATCAAGAAGGAGTATCAGGGACTGCTCCCCTTCGTGCTGGTCGTCGCCGGCTTCCTCTACCTGGGAAATCAGGGCCCCCTGCGGTTGCAGGCCGTCTCCTTTGTGGCCGGAGCCGTGGCGAGCGGGCTGGCAGGTTTCTTCGGCATGCGCGTGGCAACCGCCGCAAACGGCCGCACCACCCACGCCGCCCTCGGGGGCATGAACGGCGCCCTCCGGGTTGCCTTCTCCGGCGGCGTCGTCATGGGCATGAGCGTCGTCGGACTGGTCCTCATGGGAATAGGCCTGGTCCTCTGGTTCACCGTCTCCCAGATCGGCTCGGAAGCGGCCCTCATGACCACGCAGGTACTGCCCATCCTGAGCGGCTTCAGCCTGGGCGCCTCGTCGATCGCCCTCTTCGCACGGGTCGGCGGCGGCATCTTCACCAAGGCAGCCGATGTCGGCGCCGATCTGGTCGGCAAGGTCGAAGCCGGCATTCCGGAAGACGACCCGCGCAACCCCGCGACCATTGCGGACAACGTCGGTGACAACGTAGGGGATGTCGCCGGCATGGGCGCCGACCTCTTCGAGTCCTTCGTGGGCTCCCTGATCGGCGCCATGATCCTGGCCTTCGCCGTGGAAGGGGCGGTGGAGCTGAAGTTCAAGCTCATGGCTTTCCCGATAATCCTCAGCGGACTGGGCGCGATCGCCTCGGTGATCGGCGTCTTCTTCGTCCGTACCGGCGGCAAGCGGACCCCTCAGGCGGCGTTGAACCTGGGAACTTTCGGGGCGGCCATCCTCGCGGCGATCCTGGCGCTTCCGGCGCTCTTCATCCTGCTCAACGGCTCGGAGCTGCCCGAGGGTATGTCGGTGATCTCCATATACCTGCCGGTCATCTTCGGCCTCGTTACCGGGGTGGGTATCGGACTCCTCACCGAGTGGTTCACCGGCACCGGCAAGCACCCGGTCAGGGAGATCGTGAAGTCTTCCGTTACCGGACCGGCGACGACAATCATCACCGGCATGGGCATGGGCATGCTCTCGACGCTCTTTCCGATCCTGCTGATATCAGCGGCCATCTTCGGCGCGTACGCCCTGGCGGGCCTCTACGGCATTGCCATTGCGGCGGTCGGGATGCTGGTAACAATCGGCATTCAGCTGGCTGTAGATGCCTACGGTCCGATCGCGGACAACGCCGGCGGCCTGGCGGTCATGAGCGACTTCCCCGCGGAGGTTCGCGAGATCACGGATGAGCTCGACAGCGTCGGCAACACCACCGCGGCAATCGGAAAGGGCTTCGCAATCGGCTCGGCGGCGCTTACCGCGATCATCCTCTTCTCCAGCTTTCGAACGACCGTGGGAGCGGAGGTCATTGACCTGACGGAGACGCCGGTACTCATCGGCCTTTTATTGGGAGCCATGATCCCCTACATCTTCAGCGCCCTGTCCATGAACTCAATCGGCAAGGCCGCCTTCGAGATGATCGAAGAGGTGCGCCGGCAGTTCAAGGAGAAGCCGGAGATCCTTACCGGCGGGGAGCTGCCCGACTACGACCGATGTATCGCCATCTCCACCGACAGCGCCCTGCAGCAGATGCGCCTGCCCGGTTTCATTGCCGTGGCGACGCCGGTGGTGGTCGGACTGCTCGGAGGCGTGAACATGCTCGTCGGGGTACTCGTCGGCGTGACCGCGAGCGGGGTGGTTCTGGCCATCTTCATGTCCAACTCCGGCGGCGCCTGGGACAACGCCAAGAAGATGATCGAGGCGGGCGAGGCCGGTGGCCGCGGCGGAGAGGCGCACCGCGCAGCCGTCGTCGGCGACACCGTCGGCGACCCCTTCAAGGACACCGCCGGACCTGCCCTCAACATCTTGATCAAGTTGATGTCAGTTGTATCCTTGGTAATTGCACCGATCCTTGCGAACATTGGAGGCTGAGATGTCGGACAATTATGAACAGAGAATCTATGCGGTCCTGCACCCGAGCGCGGCGCTCATCGGCTCTCAGCTGAACCCGCAGGCCTTTGCCCGGCACTACCTGTCGGGGTCCATCCGCCACTACTCCGGGAAGATCATCTTCGTCGAAATGGATCCGAGCTTCCGGAATGACTACTTCCCGATCGACGAGTATATGGCGGACGTGAAGGCGCACGAGGACGGCCGCCCGAAGGCGACCAAGTTCATTGCCATCTACCGCGTCCTGGAGCACCTGGACTTCAATGCCATCAAGAAGATGTACCTGAGCACCCCGGAGGGAGCCGTCCTGGAGCTCGAGCCGGCGGAAGATGTCCAGACCCGGGAACCCGGCATCATGCGCATCTTCGCGGAGATCAATCCGGTCCGCATGCTCGTCCTCACGCAGCTGAACTTCGTGGAGTTCGGCCAGTTCGTCACCGACGACAGCATCCGCCGCACCGTGCCCTGCCTGGTCTACACGCAGCTCGAGTTCGACGCCAACCAGTTCCTCCACGAGATCGAGATGAACCCCCTCATGCCGCCGCCCATCCCGAAGCTCCATCCATCGAAGCTCCGGGACGCGATCATGGAGCTCTCCACCGCGCGGGACAAGCGCTCCAAGGGCCTCCTCCTCGACTCCAACTTCGACGAGATCCCCTACCGCATGGTCCGCCACGGCTTCATGTTCGCCCGCCACGGCGAGTGGAAATTCTTCCGCATGCCCGAGTGGCGCGAAATCGAGAAGACCAACTACAAATTCTGGAAGGCGATGTAAACGGTCCGCCCGCCACCGCCGCGCCGCACCGCCGGCGCGGTGGTGCTCTTCGCGACGGGCCGTCCACCATACCGGAGTCAGCTCTCGTCGTACACGTTATCCAGCACGTTGGCGGGGTCGGGTTCGGGGCTGTCTTCGGCGAACTTCACGGCCTGCTCAATGAGGTCGGCAATCTCGCTGTGCTTCGCATCGATCTGGTCCCGGCTGAGAATGCCTTCTTCTCGCAGGTGCTTCTCGAAGCGGAGAATGGGATCCTTCTTCTTCCACTCTTCAACTTCCTCGCGAGAGCGGTAGACTTCGGGATCGCCGGTCCAGTGGCCGTACCAGCGGTAGGTCTTGGCCTCAATGAGGGTCGGACCTTTGCCATCCTTCGCACGTTTGATTGCCTTGGACAGCGCTTTGTCGACGTCGAAGACGTCGTTGCCGTCGACAACCTCGCCGGGCATGTCGTAGGCCTTTGCCCGGGTGGCAATGTCCCGAACGGAGGTCGTCTTCTTTGCCGGGGTGCTCAGGGCGTACTGGTTGTTCTCGCAGATGAAGATCGCCGGCAGGTTCCAGATTGCGGCGATGTTCAGGGACTCATGGAAGATGCCCTGGTTGGCGGCGCCGTCTCCGAAGAAGGTCACGGCGACCTGGTCGGTTCCGCGCATCTGTGCGCTCAATGCGGCACCGACGGCGTGGGGAATGCCGCCGCCGACAATGGCGTTGGCCCCCAGGATGCCCTGGTCCAGGTCGGCAATGTGCATGGACCCGCCACGCCCCTTGCAGTAGCCGGTCTCCTTGCCCATCAGCTCCGCCATGGCGCGGTCCGGGGTTGCCCCCTTTGCAATCGAGTGCCCGTGTCCGCGGTGCGTGCTCGTGATGTAGTCCTCCGGCCGGAGGTGTGCCCCGACGGTCGCAGCGACCGCCTCCTGGCCAATGCTCAGATGCACGGAGCCGCGCAGCTTGTTCTCCTGAAACAGTTGCAGGGCCCGCTCCTCGAACATCCGAATGGTGAGCATGATTTCGTGGATCTTGAGCTTTGTGTCTTTGTTCATGTTGGTTTCCTGTCGTGCGGTCCCGTGGGCGGCGCGCGCCCGCAGCCGAGGCGCCCGGGCGACGCCCCCGCGCCCTGCCCTGCAGGCGCCGTCCCGCACGCGCCGGCTCCTCTTGCGTGTTACTCGAGGTAGAACACCTCGCGCAGAAACGTGATTGGCTCCGCCTCGCCGAAGTCGAAGGAGCCCTCGACCATCTTGCTGGTAATGGCGTTCCACCGCTGGCACGCCTCGCTTTCATCCAGATACTTGAAGGCCTTGTCGACGTCGTCACATTCGAAGCAGTAGAAGAACTGGTTCCCGTTCTGGAAGATCGAGTAGTTGCGGATCCCCGCCCGGGAGTGTTCCTCGAGGACCTCCGGCCAGGGGTTCAAATGCATCTCAACGTACTCGTCGAGCTTCTCCGGTTTGACGGTCCACACCCATGCGTACTTGTTGCTTTTGTTCATTCCTGACTCCAGTCGGAACGGCGCCGGCCCATCCGCTTTGTTACCGAGCCCCCGGGCCCTCGCCCTACAGCCGATAGAACTCGATGGCGTTCTCCCGGAAAATCTTCCGGCGGTCCGCCTCACTCATGTCGCCGAGTGCCCAGTCCAGGGTGTTCACCCACCGCGGGTAATCCGTCGCCTGCGCGGCAACCGGCCAGTCTCCACCGTACATGACGCGATCCACGCCGAAGCACTCCAGGACGTGGTCGATGTAGGGCTTCAGATCCTCTTTGGTCCAGTTCTCGAAGTCCGCCTCCGTTGCCAGACCGGACATCTTGCAGGAGACGTTCGGGAACTCGCTCATGGTCTTGAGCTCGCTCTTCCAGGGCTCCATGACGTGATTCTTGATATCGGGTTTGCCGATGTGGTCGAGGATGAACGTCACGTCCGGACATTGTTCGACGAATCGAATGGTATTCTTCATCTGCGTGTGATTGATGCAGATGTCGAAGGTCATGTTGAACTTCGGTAGCAGCTTGACGCCCTCAATGAAATCCGGGCGCAGACAGAATTCCGGGTCGGGCTCGAACTGGATGATCCGCCGGATTCCCCGTACAAGAGGGATCTTCGCGAGCTCCGCAAGCTCGGGTTCCACGGCCTCGCCCTTCTCCAGCGGCGCCCAGGGAACCATGCCCTGAATGCGGGTGTCTTCCTTTGCGACCTCGGCAACCCAGTCGGCCTCCTTCTTGTACTGATCGAAGTCGGCCTCAGCCTGAACGAAGACCATTTTCTCGACATCGATGTCACCGCAGGCGCGACGGTAATCATCGATCAAGTGAGGCTTGTTCAGGAAGGGAACGTCGTCCAGCCAGGAGTACCGGACCTTGCGGATGTCCCAGATATGCAGGTGCGTGTCTACAATCGGAAAGTCGATCATGTGCGCTCCTCGTTGTGCCTCTGCCCGACGGCAGGCAGATCAGTCGCTCCCGGCGAAGCTGGAGGCCTCCCCCAGCCCCTCGCTTCCCATTGCCAGGTATCCACCGTCGACAAAGAGGTCGGCCCCGGTGATGAAGCTCGCGTCGTCACTCAGGAGAAACACCGCGGCACCGGCTACCTCCTCGACCCGGCCGAGGCGGCGGAGAAGGTGGAACTTCCCCCACACCGGCTCCCACTTCTCGCGGTCGTAGCCGGCTGCCTTCTCGACCTCTCGGGTCCAGATCCATCCGGGACTGCAGGTGTTCACCCGGATCGTCGGGGCCAGGTCCATTGCCATGCAACGCGTCAACTGAACAACCGCGCCCTTGGCGCCGTTGTATGTCCAGCGGTTCGGCTGCGCAATGTAGGCCGAAATGCTCGACATGTTGACAATGGCTCCTGCGCCCTGCTTCTGCATGTGGGGTGCGCAGAGCTGAACCATGGTTGCGTACCCCACGGGACCGACCATGAACATGCGTTCCCAGTCTTCCCGGGTCGCGTCCATGCCCTTTGCAATGAATGAGAAGGCGTTGTTGATGAGGCAGTCGAGCTTACCCCACTTCTTCACGGCGGTGTCGACGAGCTCCTTGCAGAACTCCTCCTGCGACATGTCGCCGCGGACGAACTGCACCTTGTAGCCCTTGTCGGTGAGCTCTTTCTCGGTCTTCTCACCGGCGTCGCTGATCCCGGAAAACGTGACGGAGCACCCTTCGCTGCAGAGTCGCTCGACACACGCCTTCCCAATGCCCGACGCTCCTCCCGTTAAAATGGCGATCTTGCCGTCAAAGCGACCGGTCATGCGAACTCTCCTTTCGTTATCTGCCTGGATAGATGCCTACGGACTCAGAATGTGGGGGCGCCGATCTGCGGCGCCCCCACCAACGTTCCTGGCGGTTTGCCTAGAAGTTGTAATCGTCGATGTTCTCGGCCGTGAAGACGGTCGGAGGTCCGGTGATCACAACACGATTCTCGCCGATGGTCCGGGTCCCGAGACCGGGCACCTCGAAGTCGACACCTTCCGCGGCGTCGATCTCACCCAGGGCAAGTTGCGTGGAGAGATAGCCCGCCAGATAGCCTTCATCGAAGGGGCTCCAGAGGGCGAATGCCTCGACGGTGCCGTTCTTGATGAACCGGCGCATCTGGTTGGGAGTGCCGAGGCCGGTGACCTGAAGCTCAGGTGCGCGGCCGGCGTTTTCGACAACCTGGGCGGCTGCGGCAACGCCGACTGTCGTCGGGGAGATGATGCCGCGCAGATCCGGATACTTCGTCAGGAGCGCTTCCGCCTCGGTCGTGCTCTTCTGGGGATCATCATCGCCGTAGGCAACCTCTACGAGCTCCATGTCCTGGTACTTCGATTCCTCGAGGGTCTCCTTCATGCCCTCGATCCAGTAGTTCTGGTCGGGAGCGTCGGTCGTTGCACTCAGGATGGCGATCTTACCTTCGTAGTCGATAAGGGAGCCCATGAGCTCAACCTGGCTGGACCCGGTGATCTCGAAGTCCATCGGCAGAATGGCCACGTCGCGGTAGTCCTCACTCCCGGGGATGTCGGAGTTCACGACAATGACCTTGATCCCCTCGTTCATCGCCTGCTCGAAGATCCGGTTCAGGGCATCCGGGCTGTTCGGAGAGATCGCAATGACGTCGACGCCACGCTGGATCTGCGTTCGGATGAAGGGGAGCTGTGAGGTCGCTTCTGCAGTTGCCGGAGCAACCGTCGTGAAGTTGAATCCCAGCTCGTCTGCCGCCTTCTCGAACCCGCCGATGATCGAGTCGAAGTACGGGTTGCCGGTGTTCTTCGGGATATAGACGATCTCGAGATCCTCAGCCGTCTTCTCCTCCATCTCGCCTGCCTCTTCGGCCTGCTGTCCGGCGGCGCTCACCATGAATACGCCCCCGAGTCCAACCACGAGGACGAGGATCAGCACCATAAACTTGTGTCTCATGACACACCTCCTTGCGCTATTGTTGGTGGGGCAACGCCCCACATTACGCACTGCTTCACTTACGCTTTCCGCTTGCTGTATATGAAGTTGGACAGCACGATCGCGAAGATCAGCAGGCCGCCGAGGACGGTAAGCTGGCTCTCGATCTTGATGTTCGCAACGGTCATTCCGGTTCTGAGAGCAACCAGGACAAAGAACGCAATGAAGGTTCCAACTACATTGCCCCGGCCGCCGTTGATGTCGGCTCCCCCAAGGAGCGCTATCGTGACGATTTCGAGCTCTCCCATTTCGGCAAGGTCGTACCGGGCAACCCCAAGGCGCGACATCATGATGAGCCCGCCCATGGCGGCGAAGACCCCGGTGGTACCGAAGAGGATCATCTTGATGCGGCGCACGTGCATGCCCGAGTAGATCGCTGCCTTCTCGTTGGTACCGATCGCGTAGACCTGTCGCCCGAAGATGGTTTTGTTCAATATGAGGGCAAGGATAATGAACACGACCACGAAGAAGATAAGGGGCAGCGGGAAGATCCAGCCGTAGCGCATGTCCACGCCGACGAACCAATCCGGGAAGTGACCGATTGAGTGGTCCCCGAGCAGGATCTGCGCAATGCCCCGGTACAGGGATAGCGTCGCAATCGTCACAATGATGGACGGGAGAGCGAACCTCGTCACAATGAAGCCGTTGAAGAGTCCGATTGCGAGCCCGAGAAGCAGGCCGATTACCAGGGTGAACCCGAAGGGCACGCCCAGCTCGTAGAAGGTGGCCGTGGCGGTTGCGACCAGCGCCATTGCGGAGGCAACGGAGAGGTCGATCTGGCCGCTGAGGATGACGAAGGTCAGCGGCAGGGCAATGAGCCCGAACTCGATGTAGAGCGACGACGAATCGAGGACAAAGAGGAAGTCCCGGAAGTAGGGTGAGAGAACCGAACCGAGAATCACCGCCGCAATGAGCATGAGCACGGTGCCGTACTCGGGGCGGAGGAAGCGGTTGTACCACGCTGCTCGTGAGACCTCCGGCTTTGCTGTCGCGTCGGTTGCGGCGTCGGTCTCGCGTTGAGCGCTACTCGTCATTCCCATCTCCTTACGCCTGTGCACTCTTGTTCTGCACGACCTTGTCGAGGATCAGCGCCAGCAGAATGATGAAGCCGTACATGGCCTGCTGCCAGAACGCCGAAACGCCAAGAACCGCCAGCGCGGTGTTCACGATTCCAAGCAGTAGACAGCCAATCACAACGCCGAGGACCGAGCCCGTCCCGCCGGAGATACTCGTCCCGCCGATCACCGTTGCGGCAATGACAATGAACTCGAAGCCGACGCCGGTGATTCCTGGATTCACGTATCCGAACCGGGAGGCGTACACGATGCCGGCGAAGCCGGCGCATGCCCCTGCAATGGTGTATACGACAAGCACAATGCGCGCGGTGTTGATCCCGCGAAGCTCCGCACCCTTCCGGTTGCTCCCCATTGCGTAGATTTCCCGGCCAATGTGGGAGTACTTCATGAAGAAGTGCGCCGCCAGGGCAATGAGAGCCGCAAAGATGATGATTGCCGGAATGCCGATGAAGGATGTCTGAGACAGCCGGATGAGGTCTTCCGGAATGTAATTCGGATCGATCTGGCGCCCGCCGCTGACAATGAAGAGCAATCCCCGGTAGGCATTCAGCGTTCCGAGCGTCACGATGATCGCGGGAATCTTCAACTTCGAAATGAGAAAGCCGTTGAAGAATCCCAGCCCACCGCCGATCAGCGTTCCCAGCAGAAACGCCGGGATGACCGGGAAGTCCGCGTATCGGATGAAGAGCATGCCGACGGCAATGCCGCTGAAGGCAAGGATGGAGCCGAGAGAGAGATCGATGTTCCGCGTGATGATGACCATCATCTCGCCCATGGCGACAATGACGATGAGCGGCACGTAGAGGAGCACGCTCCGTATGTTGCCCGGCAGGAGAAAGCGGGGCTCAATGGCGGCAACAACTCCGAAAGCCGCAAGAGCGGTTACGAGTACGCCGAGCTCCTTGATACGGTAGAGATTCAGCCGGTTGGGCCGTGACTTTGTTGCGCTCTGCGCCATCATACGCTCACCTTCCCGGCTGTCGACTTGACTGCGGCGCCCATGATTGCGCTGTCGCTGATTTCGCTGCCCTCGAACATCCCGGTAACCACCCCCTCCCGCATAACCATGACGCGATCACTGAGCGATGTGATTTCCGGAAGCTCCGAGGAGATCATCACGATCGCCTTTCCGTCCAGGGCAAGCTGGTTGATGATCCTGTAGACCTCTTCCTTGGCGCCCACGTCGATGCCGCGGGTCGGCTCATCGAGGATGAGGATCTCCGGCTCGGGAAGCAGCCACTTGGCAAGGACGGTCTTCTGCTGGTTGCCGCCGGAGAGCTCCTGGACCGCCTGCCGGATGCTTCGCATCTGGATGTTCAGGGTCTTCCGGTACTGGTCGCAGAGCTCGTCTTCTTTCTTGAGGTCGACCCAGCCTCGCTTCGATATCCTGTCGGGCACTGCGTAGGTCATGTTGTGGGCAATCGGATACGGGAGAAAGAGACCCTCATACTGCCGATCCTCCGGCACGTAGATAAGCCCTTCCTTCACGGCATCCATGGGGTTGGAGATCGTAATCGCCTTGCCGTAAAGCAGCACCTCGCCCGAATCGAAGGGATCAATTCCGAAGACCGCCCGGGCAACTTCGCTGCGCCCCGCTCCGACCAGGCCGGCAACTCCCAGGATCTCGCCGCGTCGTACGGCGAAGCTTACGTCGTCGAAGACACCGCGGGAGGAGAGGCCGCGAACTTCGAGAACGGTTTCGCCCTTCTCGGAGGGATCGCGGTGAATGTGATCCTGCATGGCCCGGCCGATCATCTTCTGAATGAGAACGCCCTTGTCGACCTCTTCGCGGGCGTAGGTACCGACGAAGTCGCCGTCTCGAAGCACCGTAATACGGTCCGAGATCTCGAGGACCTCATCCAGGCGGTGGCTGATGAAAACGAAGGATTTCCCCTGCTCTTTGAGGCGCCGTACGATGACGAAAAGCTTCGCAACTTCCCCGGGTGTCAGTGAGGCCGTCGGTTCGTCCATGATGATGAGCTCGGCATTCTGCGAAAGAGCGCTCACGATCTCGACCATCTGCTGGTCCGCAGTGGACATGTTCGCCATCTTCCGGCGAGGTTCCAGGTCGACTTCCAGGGAGTCCAGCAACTCCTTTGAGCGGTGATAGATGTCCTTCCACTTGAGAACGACCTTGTAGTCCTTGCGCGTATGACCCACGAAGATGTTCTCCGCGACGTCGAGATCCGGAAAGATCAACGGCTCCTGGTGAATCAGGGCAATGCCTTCCTGGATTGCCTCGTGAGGGTTTCTGAAGGCCACATCGCGGTCGCCCATGGAGAGGTGGCCCCGCGTCGGCCGGTAGACGCCGGCAATGACGTTCATGAGGGTGGACTTTCCGGCGCCGTTCTCACCGATTACGGCGTGGACCTCACCGGGAACGAAGTCGAGGTCGATGTCCCGGAGAACCTCAACCCCGCTGAACGACTTTGAGATGCCGTGTGTTCTCAAGAAAACTTGATCAGATCCGCCCATCTTCCTCTCTCGTCTCAGTACGTCGTCTCAGTACATCAGGAGTCCGCCGTTCACGTTCAGCGTCTCGCCGGTAATGAAATCCGCCTTGTCGGAGGCCAGGAAGACCATTGCCTCGGCCACCTCCTCTGGTCGGGCGAAGCGTCCGAGGGGAATCACGCCCTTCAGACGCTCGACCGTCTCAGGGGTCCACCCGTCGGTCATGGGAGTCGATGTCGGCCCCGGGGCAACGCAGTTCACCGTGATGTTGTGTTCCGCAGCAAACAGCGCGAAGGACTGGGTAAGCGAAATCACGCCGGCCTTTGAGGCGGAGTAGTGTGCCCCGACGCGCTTGCCCGCGCCGCGCCCGGCGTTTGATGCAACGTTGATGATCTTCCCGTACCCCTGCGGAATCATGAGCGACACGGCCTGCTGGCTGCAGAAGAACACCGCCCGCAGGTTCACTGCGAGCATGTGGTCCCAATCGTCGGCGGAGATCTCCGGTATGGGAGTCAGGCTCGTGACACCTGCGCAGTTGAAGAGCACCTCGATGGGCTCGTCATCCCGGGCCACGCGCTCGAAGATCCGCTGCACCTGATCGTTCTGCGTTACGTCGGTCTGAATGAAGGTGTACGCCGCGTCGTCGAAGTCGGCACCGGCCCCGAGATTGCGCTTGAGATCCGCCCCGAGTACTCGATGTCCACGTTCAAGCATCAGCCTGGAGACGGCATAACCTATACCGCTCTCCGCACCCGTTACTACAACCACGCCGTCATGCCCCCGCATTCCCAGCCCGAAGCTGCACCCCAGCTGCCCGCTGGTAAGATATGTGGATAGGGTAGCACACTTCTCAGGGGTGTCAACGAGTATTTTTTTACCGAATAATGGACATTTTTCGCACAATGAGGGTAAGCTTCACCGAGATGGGCGGCAGACCGCCCCCTTCTGATCAACAGATAATCGTTGACCTATTCGGATATCTTACCATACGATAGGCTATGTCGCTGAAGCACTTCCCTGCCATCCAATCCGGTGACAAGATCGAGCAGATCGTCGGGGTCCTGAAGGATCTGATTATCGAGGAGAAGCTCGAACCCGGCAGCGAGCTGCCGCCGGAACGCGAGCTCGCGGCACAGCTGAACGTCAGCCGCTACAGTCTCCGGGAGGCGCTTCGGGCCGCCCAGGCCCACGGCCTGATAACGCTCAGTCAGGGAAAGCGACCCCGCGTCAGCGTTCCATCCACGGATGCCGTCACGGAAGTTTTCGGCATTGCCATGAAACGCTCGAAGGTGAGCCTTTCCGAGCTCATCACCGCACGCATCAGTCTTGAGTGCGATATCGCGGCGATCGCGGCTCGAGAGGCGGACGCGGAGCTCGTCGAGCGCCTGGAAGCCAACACCGGGGATATGGAGGCGCACAAGAACGACCTCCTCTACTGCGTGGATCGCGACCTCGAATTCCACGACGCGCTGGTGACCTTCACCGGCAACGCCGTCTTCAAGACCATGCTGGATTCAGTTGCGCAGCACCTGAAGGCCTCTCGCCTGGCGACCCTTCAACTCACCGGCGTCGACCGCGCCCTGGTGGGTCACAAGCGGTTGATCGAAGCGCTCCGCAACAATGATCCCACTGCGGCTCACGACGCCATGCACGCCCACCTCGAAATGGCGGAAGACGATATCTCGAAGCTGGAAGCGCATCAGAACGGCGTTGAGCCCACCGAGGGCGCGCCCGCCCCACGGGAGTAGCCCCACCGGTGCCGGCAGCCCCACCGGTTCGGTAGTTACACCGGTGACCCCGCCGGCAACACGTCACATGAGTCCCTCCACAAACCGGTAACTCTCCCGCGCCGCCGTCTCAGCGTCAGGCTTCGGGAGGAACTCTCCGGAGATATAGCCGTCGTAGCCGATCTCGCGGAGGTTTCCAAGAAGCGTGTTGAAATCGATGTGACCCGCCCCGGGGTACCAGCGGTTGGAGTCGGCGACGTGGAAGTGAAAGAGACGCGGGCCGACGTCGCGGATGGACTGCGCCATGTCTGCCTCTTCAATGTTCATGTGGAAGGTGTCGAGGAGGAGCCCGAGTGCGGGCGAGCCGACCCGATCGATGAGCGCCAAACCGTCGGCTGCGCAGTTCACCAGGGAGGTCTCGTAACGGTTGATCGCCTCCACGGTAATGCCGACCCCGGCGCGTTCGGCGTGTTGCGCCAGCGGCGTCAGCGCCTCGACGAGCCACGCCTCGGCCCGCTCCTGCGTCACGGACTCCGGGTGCACCCCCCGGACGAGCCCGATTATGACGCGAGCCCCGAGCTCTCCTGCCAGGTCGATGTGATCGTGCACCCGCTCCACCGCGGCCTTTCGCACATCTGCATCGACATGGGTGAATGAGAGGCCGTCTTCCCCCCAGGCCTGACCGGTCCCGATGGCGGGGACATCGAGGCCGCGCGCCTCGGTGAGCCGCCGGATCTCGGCAGCCTCGACCAGAGATGGATCGCGCACAGCAAGCTCGACGCCGTCGTAGCCGATTGCCGCCAGGGTATCCAGGTTCGCCTCAATGCTGCCCTGAAAGGTGGCGGCACTGAAGGCGGTCTGCTGCGTCGAGAGAACGAGTGCCTGTTTCATGATCGCAACTCCGGCGGCACCGGGCGCGCGCCCCGGTGCCGCGCGTACACGCGTGTACCCGCGTGTACCCGTTATCCCTTGTAGAAAACGCCCATCTTTGGAAGCTCGTGGATCGACTTCCAGCCCGGGGAGAAAGGCTCCTTGCAGAATGGCGCAACCTCTTCCTTGCTCCGCAGCGTGACCTTCTCGGGATCCGGGGTCGTTCCCGGAGGGAAGGCGGCGCGAATGTGGTCGTGCACCATGGTGAGGTACTTGAGAATGGCCGCGACGGGGCGTTTGGCCTTCTCAGGTCTAGCCTTGCTCGGCGTGCCGACGACACCCTCCGGCGTGGCGGATCGCTCAATGGCAATGTGCCCTTCCCCTTCGGACCAGCGGTGGGGCCGACGGTAGGGATCAACCGAGAGGTCGAAGTGGCCGTCCGGCAGGAAGCCTTCGGGGCTCGCGTCCTGGACGTAGCTCATGTCGACCATGTCCGGGAAGAGGAGCTGCGCTACCGATGTCTCCGCCTCGGCTGCGTGAATGAAGTTGGACTCCAGGGAGTCGGGCTTGTCCGTGACCATGAAGAACTCTCGAACCGCCCGGTGCCAGTCAACGACCTGAACGACCGCCGGCAGCTGGAAGCGCTTCATGAACTCCTGAATTGCAGCGACGAGCATCCACAGATGACCGTGGTTGTTGACCAGGACCATCTTGCGATAGCCATCGTCCCAGAGTCCTGCCAGAACGTAGATCAACATTTCCTGCACCACTTCCTGGGGCACAATGACCGTCCCCGGCATGCCGAGGTGGTGGTGAGGGTGCCCGCCGAAGTTGAGAGGTGTATACGTCAGGTTGGTCTCGTGGCCCTGCTTCTTCGTGTAGCGCCGCACCCCTTCGATGATCTGCGTCACCATGAAGGTGTCCAGGCCGGTGTTCTGGTGGAGACCGTGGTTCTCGGTGCAGCCGATGGGAATGAAGATGATGTCGTTCTTGTTGCGCTTCTCGATCGCGTGAGCCCGCGGGGTGTTCTGGATGTAGGTGCCCGCGACGCCGTACTCCGACGGAGACGGAATCTCGTAGTCCGCCAGGATCTGATCGATCTCCTTATCGCTCGCGTCGAAGATCTCCTTCTTCATCCGCCCGACTTCATTGTCCTCGAAGATGATCTCCGGGTACTGAGTGGTCAGCCATTTCTTTGCCATTCGTTTACTCCTTATGTCCGGCGACAGCTCGCCGGGATCGGCGCACAGACGCCCGGACGGGCCGTGGCGCCCCCTACTCCTCCGGGTGCAGTACGACCTTCAGCGCCTTGCCGGCGTGAAGCATGTCCATTGCCTCGTGTACCTTTGACAGCGGCATCTGATGGGAGACGATCCGCTCCAGCGGCAGCTTCCCGCTCTCCATGATCCGCGCAACCTTCTCATAGGAATACTTGCCGATGAATGAGCCGTAGAGGATCACTTCCTTCTTCAACAGGTCTCCCACCGGCATCTCCGGCGTCACCGACTCGTCGTGGCCGAACTGCATGACCCGGCCGCCGGTGCGCACCAGCTTCACCGCCGTCGGGAGGAGCGGTCCAACCGCTTCGACGACGACGTCGGGGCCTTCGCCCATGGTGGCCTCCACCGTCGACTCCAGCTCCTCCGGCGTGACGACGATGTCCGCGCCCACATCCTTTGCCGCGGCGCGCCGGTACTCCGAGGGCTCCGACACAATGATCTTGCTCGCCCCGTTCGCCGCCATGAGCGCCGTGAAGAGAAGGCCGATCGGGCCGGCCCCGAGGATGACCACGTACTCACCCGGCTGCACCTTCAGCTTGTTGGTCGCATTCACCACACAGGCAAGGGGCTCCGCCAGCGCCCGGATGTGCGCGGGGACGTCGGGACTCACCTTGTAGAGCGATGTCTGCGGTGCAACGACATAGCTGGTCATGGCGCCGTCGGAGAAGAGGCCCAGCGTGTCCGGGTGGCCGGGCTCCCCGCTCGTGGCGTAGAGGTTGGTACAGTGGTCGGGATAGCCGCGGCGACACTCCTCGCAGACGCCGCACCCCGGGTGGGGATCGACCAGTACCGTCTCGCCCACCTCGAAACCGGTAACTCCCGTGCCCACCTCCTCAATGCGACCGGTGAACTCGTGT
Organism: uncultured Spirochaetaceae bacterium; assembly: GCA_964654185.1. Classification (GTDB taxonomy): domain Bacteria; phylum Spirochaetota; class Spirochaetia; order DSM-27196; family PWMO01; genus CAYFQV01. The sequence continues at coordinate 22,306 of CAZZIE010000056.1, forward strand.
CCTTCAATGATGCCCGCCTTCGCCGGATGCGCCGGGGGTACCTGGAGAATGTGCAGGTCCGTCCCGCAGATCCCGACACCCTCGACCTTCAAGAGGACCTGGTCGTCGCGCTTCAGACTCGGTTTCGGTCTGTCGGTCAGCGTGAGCTTCCCGGGTCCTTCGAATACTGCTGCTTTCATGTGAACTGCTCCTTTGCGTGCTGAGGCGTCCGGGCCGGGGCTTTCCGCGTCCCGGCGCCCCTGGTCGGCGTCCCCGCGTCTGGGCGCCGCCGCGCACGTGCCGACCGCGGCCGCCGGCCGCGCCCACGCCAGGGCCGCGCCCCTGCCATGCGCGTTCTTTGTCAGTGCATCTCCCGACCGCCGGAAACGTTGAGACTGCTCCCGGTAATGAAGGAGGCCTCGTCCGACGCAAGGAAGACCACCGCCCGGGCAACGTCCTTCGGAGTCGCCATCCGACCGAGAGGCGTGAGCTTGATGAACTTCTCGTAGAGCTCATCCTCGTAGCTGCGACCGCTCGCCTCTGCACTCTGGGCGACGCTCTTCTTGTTGAGGTCCGTCTCCACGGCGCCGGGGCAGACCGCGTTGATCGTGATCTGATCCGGGCCGACCTCCAACGCCACCGACTGGATGAAACCGATGATCCCGAACTTGGTGGCGCAGTACGGGCTGGTGTACGCCTCCCCGCTCTTACCCGCCATCGAGGACATACAGACAATGCGCCCGTACGTGTTCTTGCGCATCTCCGGCATGACCGCCTGGGTGCACAGGAAGGTGCCCCGAAGGTTGAGCTCCATGAGGAAGTCCCAGGTCTCCTGGGACAGCTCATCAATGCTCCCCTTCACGTCGGTACCGGCGTTGTTGACCAGAATGTGCACCGTACCGTAGGTCGAGATGGCTTTCTCCACCATGGCCTCGACATCCGCCTTCCTGGTCACGTCGGCGTGGACGAAGGTCGCCTTTCCCCCGCCTTTCACGATCTCGGCGACCACACTCTCGCCGGCATCATCATCAATATCGCTGACTACGACGGCTGCGCCCTCTTCAACGAGCTGCAGCGCACACGCCCGGCCGATGCCGCGGCCCGCACCGGTCACAATGGCGACCTTGTCCTGAACCTTCACACCGAACCTCCCCTCAGCAGCAAGACTGAAATCATCACAGGCCTCAACTTAAGTGGCATTAAAGATACTACCATTAGACACCCGTTCCGGTGGACTGTCAAGGAAAACCCTCAAAGGCGGTCCCGAGGCGCCACCATCAGCGGCCTTGTCGGTCGGACGCCCGCCATCTATAATGACGCTTAAGAATCGGGCCCGAGCCTTACCTCCCCGGGAGCGCGCAATGCTGGATGGAATGGGAAGCCGGATCCGGGAGATCCGGAAGGAACAGAACCTCACCCTCAAGGACGTCGCCTCCATGGCGGGTCTGACGGAAAGTCTCATCAGCCAGATCGAGAACAGCAAAGCGAATCCATCGATCGCGACGCTCCTCGCCATCTCGCGAGTCCTCAACGTGCCGGTTGGCTCCTTCTTCGACACCAACCCCGACTCGCCGAGCCCGGTGGTCCGCCGCAACGAGCGCTCCGTCGCGCACACCGCGAACGGCATCACCTACTACCTCCTCACTCCCAACCTGGAAGACAAGAGCATGGAGGTTCTCTACAGCGAGTACGAGAAGAACGCCTCCACCGGCGACTTCATTACTCACGAGGGTATTGAGTGCGGCATTGTCCTGAAGGGCAAACTGCAGGTCGAGATCGGCGAAGACAAATACATTTTGAACGATGGGGACAGCATCGTGATCGAGTCGACCAAACCTCACCGCATCACGAACCTCTCCGAATCCATGACCACCACCATCTGGATCGACTCTCCCGCGACGTTCTGACACCCGGCCCAGAGGACCCCGCCGCACTGCCGCAGTGCCGCACTGCCGCGACGGCACTCCGACTATGCATCTTCCAGCTATGCACCTTCCAGCCCGAGCAGCCGCAGGTGGCGGCGGATGTGAGTCTCGACCGCGTTCACGTATGCGCCTTCGTTCCGCTGGAGGGTTTGCCGCAGGCGGGGCCCGATGTCGGGGTGATTCAGGAGCTTTCCGTAGGCCACGTGCAGGAGCTGCCGTGCATCCGGGCTCTCCATCAGGCCTGGCAGGTCTGGGTCGCCGAGGGTTTCCGGATCAACAATTTCGGCAACACTTGGCGTGATGTGGTAGAGGGCCTTCATCTCCTCCAGAACATCTACCGCGACGCCGTGCATCTGCCGGTAGAGGGCGGGATCGACCTGCGCGACGGTTCGCACCGCCTCCAGCCAGCTGGTCCCGGACGTCTTCACGTGGAGCCGGCCCCGGGTTGCCGCTGCAATGGCGGGGTATGCGGAGAACTTGTCGCTTCCGGAGTGAATAGACAGCTTGTACCCGCCGATGGCATCCGCCACCGCCTGGTGCGCGCGGATCTGCTCGGCAAACGTGTCGAGGTCTCCCTTGTAATCGATCCCCTTCTGGAACTCCCCGATGAATCGCGGCGCAATGGAATCGGGCCGGCATCCCCGTCGGACGAGCTCCTGGACGATCATATAGTGATGCGTCGGCTCCGTCGGTACACTCGTCTCGTCAATGCTGATCTCGATGTGCGGAACTTCGCCGGCGCGCCTGGTGACGAACTCGCGCATCTCGAGAGCAAGCTCGACGGCGCCGGCGTAGACGACGGCGCAGCGCTTCGCATCCGATTCCGCGATCGTCGTCACACCGCCGTCGAGCTCGATTCGCGCACCGGCGTAGTCGGTCTCGAAGGGACGCCGCTGATCAGTGGTGAGACGCGTGAATGCGGCGGAGACGTCGGCATCGCTCCAGAGCATGGCTTCAGGGACGAGCGCCTCTGAGAGGTCGAGGGTGAGCATGGTGGCGCCGGCGTCCAGGCTTGCGGCAATGTCGGCGGTGCGCTTCAGGTGGTCACCGTCTGCGGCAAAGCCGGCGGTGTACCCTTCCCGGAAAACGGCGTAGCCGGCAAAGGCGACGACATCGGCGAAGGAGCGCCCGGTCTGGGTCAGCTCGCGCACGCTCTGCTGCGCCAGGACCGGCCGCGCCGGAGAGCCGGCGAAGGCGCGGACGTGCCCGATGTTGGCCATACCGAGGCGGTCTCCCGTGCCGAAGGTTGCCGGCACATCGGCGAGGTTGCGCGGTCGGGTAAAGGGAAAGAGCTCCCGGAGGGTGTGCAGATGTTCGGCCCTGATCGGCACGACCTGGAGGTAGATGCCCTCCACCTCGTGCTCAGGCGCATCGAAGCCGGCGGCGCCGGGTTCGGCGGTTCCGCCGGAGGCGCCGCTGCGCGTCCGCGGTCCGGTTCCCGCCGAGATCAGCCTGGGCTCGCCGCCGAGGCGCGCCGCCGCGTAGGTCCGGCCGCCGAGCCGCTTCATTGACGCCGGAAAGATCTCCACTGAGCTGAGCCGCACCGGCTCGACGCTCGTTTCGGCGCGCCGAAGCGCTTCCGGGATGTAGGAGTACGCGGACGTTTCGGAGGACGTGGGGCCTGCCATGCTTGTGTGGGACCTCTCGTCGTGAATTGGGTCACGCGCCGTCTGCTCCGGCACGTGCAACAAAAGCGACCCGCCCCGTCGACGACGAGGCAGGCCGCGGACACACATCAGGGGCTAGCCCTTCAGGATTGCCTCTTTCACTGCTTCGCCCATCTCGTGGGTCTTCGTCTCGCCGCCCATGTCGC
>CAZZIE010000057.1:0-25845 GCA_964654185.1 uncultured Spirochaetaceae bacterium
ACCATCACGTCAGATTGTCCTGGAGACGAATGCAATGCTCCATGCACCTGTTGCGTCTTTCCACGACCGGGGGCCTTTGGCATCGATCTCGTCTCCGGGCAATTCCGGGGGCAAGTCGGGCCATCCCGGCTCCAGGCTGCGGGGATCCGCAAGGATGCGTCGGGTGCGGCGATCTCGCACAGCGGCGCGAATCAGGAAGAGCATGCTGTCCAGGGTGCCCCGGCTGAAGCCGCCGCTTGCGCGCTCCACCCGGAGCTCGAGGGATCCGGCGTACGCGCCGTCACGGCGGCGCAACTCCTCCTGCGCCAGGAGCACACCGATGTCGCTCGGCAGGCTGTCGAATCCGCAGGCGTGAACAATGCGGCTCCCCGACGCAACGGCCCGGTCGTGAAAGGTGTCGATCGACCGGCGCATCCAGGGAACCTCTCCAGTGAGATCAAGGTAGTCGGTTCCGTGGCGTACGCAGGCGTCGACAAGGGGCGTGCCGTATCGGGAGTAGGGTCCAACAGTCGAGCAGATGACGCCGCTCTGCCGGGCGAGTCCGTCGAGAGATGCCTGATCCTCCGTGTCGGCGGTGAGCATCTCCACCGGCATCGGCAGCTCGTCGGCGATAGCTTCCAGTCGCTCCCGGCTCCGGCCGGCAATGGCAAGGGTGAGCCCCGCGCGGCCGCAGCGGTCGGCGAGGTGGCGCGCCGTCAACCGGCCGGCAAAGCCGGTTGCCCCGAAGAGGCAGATGTCCACGGGCGAAGCGTCGTTCATGGTTCCGACTCTACACCACCGGGCGGCTCGGGCGCGAGCGGATCGCCGTGTGCTTGCCGGGTGCCGGCGTCCCGGTCCCGGGCCGGCCTATTGCAAGTTGTGGCTTACTTGAGTATCGTCGCGGAGGTAACTTCTCGGAACACGTCGGGTTCGGCGGATGAGAGGTGCGGGAGTCCCCTCATGATCGTGACGAGGCAACGCCTCGATGGGTTCCCGAACGCTGAAGCTCTTGAAACTGGGGTATGCACAATGCGGCGAATCGTGGCGAATTACGCTGAACTACCGAAGATCCTCCGGCAACCGCTGTGGCGGTTCTGGCACAACTGGATCATATCGCGGGAGCAACGCGATGTGGCCATGACCTTCATGAACTACGGGTATGCACCCCTGGAAGGGGACCCGGAGTTCATTGATCTCAAACCGGAAGACGAGCCCGAGCGCTTCAGCGCCCAGCTCTACCACTTCGCGGTGTCTCACACCGACGTTACCGACAAGGACGTGCTTGAGGTGGGCTGTGGACGCGGCGGCGGGGCCTCGTACATCGCTCGCTATCTCAAGCCCAGGAGCTACATTGGTCTGGACCTTTCGGAGAACGGGATCCGCTTCTGCAACGAGTACTACACTGCGCCGAACCTCCGCTTCGTTCGGGGGGATGCACATAAGCTTCCCTTCGAGGATGCATCCTTCGACGCACTGGTGAACGTCGAGTCCTCGCGGGCGTACCGGGACGTACCGCAGTTCTTTCAGGAAGCGAAGCGAGTGCTCCGAGACGACGGCGTGTTCCTGTTGACCGACATGCGATGGAAGGGCGATCTGGATCTGCTCCACGAACAGATCCGGGAGGCCGGCTTCGTCGTTGAGAAGGAAGTCAACATTACCGATAACGTGGTGCGCGCCCTGGATGTCGACGACGAGCGGCGCAAGTTTCTCATGCGCAAGAAGGTGCCGAAGTTCCTCATCAAGGCGTTCGGCGAGTTCGCCGGTGTTCGCGGGTCCGGCCGGTACGCTTCATTCGCCAGCGGTAGCATGCAGTACGTAAGCTTCAAGCTCGTGAAGGCGCAGGCATCTCAATAGACGGGACGCGTTCCCAGCCTGGTGCCGACGTGTTTTCTTTACCTGCAAAGCTGTACGACAAGGCGGGCGCCTACCTCATCATCCCGGTTCTCCTCCTCACCGTCGTGGCGGTCCTGCTTACCACCCGTCTCGACTTCGAATCGGGATTCCGCATCTTCCTTCCGGAGGATGACCCGTACCGTCAGCTGAGCGAGGAGCTCGTCGACACCTTCGGCCAGAACGATCTGGTCATCGTCGCGCTGGATGTGGACGACCTCATCTCCCCGACGGCGCTCAACCGGATCGACGAACTCGCCACCGCCGCTGCCGAAATTCCCGGCGCCGGCGACGTCATCAGTCTCACCAATCTGCAGGACCTCTACCAGGTGGACGGCGCCCTCGAACTGAGACCGGTGTACCAGCCGGACGCCGATCCCGGGGCCGATGAGTTGTCCGAACGAGTCCTGGAAACGCCGCTTTTCCGGAAGCTCTTCGTCTCCCAGGATGGGCAGGCGCTGTACACCTACATCGTTCCGGAGGACGACATTGTGCCGGCGGAGTTCGGGGACGAGGTGATCACCCGCCTGGATGCCCCGAACGTCCACTTCTTCGGCGATTCCGTCGCAAAGGCCTTCGTAAGCCGCACCGTCGTGAGCGAGCTCGTCGTGCTGGGGGCGATCGCCGTCATCATCATCTTCCTGTTCGAGACCCTGATCTCACGATCATTCCTGGTGGGCCTCACCCTGAGCGTAGTCTCGATCGTGCCGTCGTTCTGGACTCTCGCGTTCTTTCACGTCATTGGAGGGGCGGTTCAGACCAACACCATGATGGTGCCGGTGATCGTGCTGGTCCTGGCCACGAGCTACGGCATCCACATCTACCGGTACCACTCCGTCGGCGACGGCAACATGACCCGGACGTTACAGCAGGTCGGCCGGGTGGTTATGGCCGCCGGCGCGACGACCTTGATCGGCTTCGCGAGTCTGCTGGTGACGCCCAACCGCATTCTCACCCATCTGGGCATTCTCATCATGTTCGGCATTGTCGCCGCCCTGATCACGGCGCTCTTCCTGCTGCCGCCGATTCTGGACCTGCTCCCCGACCGCATCTGGGCATACTCCCGTCGCAACGGAAGCAGGCGACGACGTCGCGTGCCCGATCCGACGGATTCCTTCGCTGCCGACTCCTCAGTGGACGATGATGACGGGCACCCCGTGAGCGGCGCCGGACCGGTGATCCGGTGGCTGGCCAAACCGCCGAAGCGTCCGGTCCTCCGCCTGATCATTGCAGGTGGTGTCATCATTGCCGTTGCCGCCGCCATTCCCATGGTGCGATCGGGCTACAGCGTGCGCGATACCTTCCGTAATCGCACCGAGATCGCCAGGTCCGTCGAGTATTTCCAGGAACGCGCCGGGGCGGTTCACGATCTCGACATCTACGTCGGCACCGGCCAGGAGTACGGACTGGTGGACATTGAAGCCTACGACCGCTTGCGGGAGTACCAGGTGCGCCTGGAGAACGACGAGGCGGTCTCCCTGTCCGTCTCCTACATAGATTTCGTGGATTTCATGCTCGGACGGATGGAGGGTTCGCTGGAGCCGATCCGGCCCCGGAGCGCCGCCGAGGTGGGTGAGGCCATGCAGCTACTCTCCGACAGCGGCGCGGGCCTCAGCTTCGACGCCGTCGTCGACGGGGGGTGGCAGAGCACGCGCATGCTCCTCCAAGTCTCCCTTCCGCCGATCAGTGATCCCGCCGGGGTGGAGGCCCTCGAGTCCCTGCTGCAGCGCTTCCGCTCATACCTCGGCGGATCCACCGCGCTTCGCGACAGCACGGGAGCGCGAATTGCCGGCTTCGAGCCGCCGGGCTTCGCGTCAGCTGCGATCCTCGGAATCCCGGTAGAGAACCTCCACCAGATTACCTACCTGACCCGGAGTCAGGTGATATCTCTCGTTGCCTTCGCGCCGATCATCGTCATCTTTCTGATGCTGGTGTTTCGGTCGATTCCCTGGGCCGCTCTCACTCTGGTCCCGACCGTGGCAGGTGTCCTTGTCTACTTCGGCGTACTCGGCTGGATGGGCTTCCTCCACGATCCGATCCACGTCTTCATGGTTGCCGCGCTCATGGGTGTCAGCAACGACGATGTGCTCTACTTCGTCCTGGTGTTCCGTCGCGCATCCCGGGACAAGAGCTACGAGCTTGCCCTGCGCGACACGGTGCACAAGACCGGCACCGCCATTATCCAGACGACCCTGACCATTGCGGCAGGCATTGCAGCCTTCTACTTCTCCCGGTTCATTCTGCTGGGCCGGGCCGGCCTGGTCGCGACCATCGGGTTGGCGGCGGCGACCGCGACGACCCTCATTGTCATTCCGTCCATTCTGCGCTTGAGCCCCGGACTGTTGCGTCGCGCCCGGCAGTCAGGCAGGTAGGCGCGGAGTCCGGGAAGCGCGTTCCGCCGAACAGGCCGGCCCGCTGACCTCTTTGCTTCATTGTTTGCGTGCGTCCTCCCTACCGGAGCACCAGGTGTCGCACCCGCCGGGCCATGTCGGCGTCCCAGGCGATCGCCTGGTTGAAACGCTGGATCGACGCATCCCGAAAGGCCGGATTGGGGCTCTGCGCCCGGGCGAACGCTATGTTCGCTTCATTGATGAAATCGGCGATCGGGGTGACGCCTTCGACCTCCGCAAAGGGCTCCAGAAAGATGTAGCCGTCGCAGAAGTCGGCGAGGGTGAAGTCTCGATAGCCATACTCGTAGAACGATGTCTCCGCTTTCAGGCGTCCGAAAGGTGTGCCGGCGGTGTCGAAGGCGACCGGCCGGGTGCCGCGCGGTGCCGCCGCGTTGCTAGCCGCCGCCATGATCAGGTCTATCGCGCCGTCCACCGGATGAACGTCCGGTGCTCCATAGCCATCGGCGGAAACCCAGGGGGCATGCATGTAGATCGTCATGGCGCGGTCACCGATTGCGCGGAACACGTGATTCCCCATCCGGTCACGGGCGAAGCCGCGAAACTGCTCCGTCGCGACGTCGTAGATGGGCTGCCGGTACCTGGTGAAGGCGTGGTGGATCCCGGAGTAGACGAGCACCTTCTCGCCCTCTTCCACGAGATCCAGAATGACCGTGGCCCAGTCCGCCTCCGTCTCGCTGCGCCAGACCGCCCGTCGCAGCTCCGGGTCGTCGCGGTCCTGCGGCGACTCGAGGACGCTCCAGTCCGGCGCGTTGTTGAGGGCCACCACGCGGAAGGGCTCCTCGTCTGTGCTCAGCGACTGATTCACCTGCCACGCGGCTTTGTACACATCGACATACTCCTGGTATCCCCAGAAGACGAAGTTGCGGAAGGTGATCTCCCGGGCGAGCTCCTCGTTCCATTCTGTGTCGGTGACGAGCCGATCAAGAAGCTCTTGATCGATGCGCCTGGCGAACTCCGTGGCGAGCACCGTGATTCCCGCTGCGTGGAGCCGGGGGATGAGTCGGGCCACGAGCTCCACCTGGCGCCTGATGCGGTGGTACTCGCCCAGGAAGACGACATCGTGATCGTTGAAGGCTTCCGCGACGTACTCTTCCGGGGAGGCGCCGTGGTTCTCCAGATAGCGGAGGGCCTCAGCCATGGTCGCGGTGTCGACCGGCGCGGGATCGACGGCGGGTGGGCCGGCCGTTGCGCAACCCGCGGCGGCAAGAGCGCACACCAGCGTGACGGCGGCCTGGAGGCGCGTCCGGGAGAATCTCGAAGGACGGTGATTCCCGGGCGCGCGTCGTGGAACGAAACGACGCGCGACTCGTGCGAAGGAGGGCGTTTTCGGTGACGTCATAGGATCTTCCGGTGGTGATTCTCCATCTTCTTTCGAGATGGAGCAAGCGTGGCGGCACGGCGCAGCGTCCTGGAACCGGTGCGCATCCCGCCGGCCGGGAGCTTGTTCTGTCCGGCTTCCGGCCCGCGCCCGCCCCGCGCCAGCCCCCGCGCCGCCACTCACGTATTGCTTTTCTCTAGCGCACGCTAGTGCGTATCTTTCGGCGAGGCGCGGAGGCAAGAACATGGTTCGCAGTATGATGATTCTGGCAGTCCTTCTGATTGGAGGAGGCTTTGTGTTCGCAGATCAGGATGGTGGCACGTCCCTGCTTCTCGACGATTTCACCCGGCAAGACGGTTCGTCGCGGATCGGCACCGAGTGGGAGGGGTTCACCGATCGCGTAATGGGCGGGCGTTCCGACTTGAGCGTCCGTGTCGAAGAAACGGAGGAGGCTCCGGCGCTTCACATGACCGGCCGCGTCTCCCTGGAGAACAACGGTGGATTCATCCAGGTCCGCCTGCCCCTCGCGGCGGATGGCGCCTTTGATGCGTCCGAGTACCGGGGCGTTGCCGTCACCGCCCGCGCACGGGGAGAGAACTACTACGTCCACCTCCGGACAAACCGAACGCGCTTCCCCTGGTCGCACTACGAACAGAAAATGGATATCACTGAAGAATGGACCCGCCTGGAGCTTCCCTTCTCCGAGTTCGAGGCGCAGTACATGCTCGGTGGGGGATCTCCGGATGTGTCACGACTCCGATCCGTCGCGGTTGTTGCAGGCAAGGCGGAGTTCGAGGCGGACATCTGGGTGCGTTCCATCGAGTTGTACAAGTAGCAGCCGCCAAGAAGATCAAGGCACCCCGACGAGCTCGCCACCCCGCACGGGGCGCCGAACCTACCCGCAACCCTGTTGATAGGATTCCGGCAAGTCACGGTGCAGACGAAGTTTGCGCGTCTTTCAGACCGGCACGGGGTTCTTTGCAGGCCCGGCGCCGACAACCTACGGCTCTGTAGCGGTTTACGGGCAGTGCCATCAACAGGCTTGTGAGTAGGTTACGGGGCGCCGCCCTAGGAGGCGTAGAACTCCTCGATGCGCTTCACGTACTCACGTAGAGAGTCCACCGAGTCGCCGGGATCTTCCCTCTCCAGGGCGTGATCCGCCCCGGGAATTGCGAGCACATCGACGTGGGGGAGGCTCTCCAGGCGGTCGGCAGGCAATTCGCGTGCGTAGCGGTCGCGGTTCCCGTAGACGAAAAAGCTTCTCAAGGGATCCCGCTCCACCGTCGCGACGATCTCGTCCGTCATCTGTGCCGGCGTGAGCCAGGTGACGCGGTCGGTCATCTCACGGATGCCGGTATCCTGCAGGAGGAGGAAGACCGCCGTGGTGCCGATCGACTTGCCGATGAAGCTCACCGTCTCGTAGGAGCGTTGATTCGCCAGGTAGGCGGCAAGACCTTGAACATCGTCCCGAAACCAGGATTCCTGCTCGGATTTTTCCGCGGCCACGAAGTCGGCGGTGCGGCTGTACTCGAAGTCGACCGCCAGGACGTCCCATCCCGCCCGGAAGGGCGGGTGCTTGCTGTAGAAGAGGAATGGCGACTCAAGGGTGTAGGCAAAGCCCGCGATCACGACTGCGAGGCGCGTCGATCCGTCCTCGTGGGCGTAGACGCGATTGTGGATGGGTCGATCATTGTGACCCTTGAGATCGATGCTCCTGTTGGACCACATGGCACCCTCCTGTCGCAGCTATGTGGCGCTACCCTCCCGCGGTTGCGCTTTCGAGCTCCTCTTTGCGGACCCGGAGGAGTCGTGCGTTGATGGCCACGATCACCGTGGACAGGGACATGAGGATGGCCCCGACCTCCGGGGAGAGCACCACTCCTGCACTGTACAGCACCCCCGCCGCCAGGGGAATGGCAACCACGTTGTAGCCCGTGGCCCAGATGAGGTTCTGCACCATCTTGCGGTAGGTCGCGCGGCCGAAGAGGATGAGCGCCGTAATGTCCAGGGGATTCGAGTTCACCAGGACGATGTCTGCCGTCGCCGCCGCCACGTCCGTCCCGGACCCGACGGCAATGCCGATCTGCGCCTGGGCGAGCGCAGGGGAGTCGTTGACTCCGTCGCCGGTCATGGCGACGTACTCCCCCTGACGCTGGAGCTCCTTCACCTTCTCCTGCTTCTCATCGGGGAGCACTTCGGCGAAGACGCCGTCCATGCCGAGCTCCTCGGCCACCGCCTCGGCGGTGCGGCGGTTGTCCCCGGTGAGCATCCAGCACTTGATGCCGCGCTTGTGCAGCTCCTCGATCGCCTTGTACGACTCCGGACGGATGGTGTCGGAGAGAGCGATCGACCCTGCGACCTCCCCGTCAACGACGACGTACACCCGGGTAATGTCGCCGCGCTCCTCCGCGGCCGCTTTCGCGGCAGACGCCGGCGTGAGCCCCTGCTCCTCCAGGGCGCCGGGACTCACCACCTGCACCTTCCGACCGGCCACCGTGGCGGATACGCCCTTGCCCTTGATGGCCTGGAAATCTTCCACCTCGCCGATCTCCACGTTGCGCTCCCGGGCGCGGTCGACGATTCCCTTGCCGATGGGGTGCTCCGAGCGAACCTCCACCGTCGCGGCGTACGCCAGAAGCTCGGACTCATCGAGGCTGTTGCCGTACACATCGATCTCAGAGACTTCAAAGGAGCCCTTCGTCAGGGTCCCGGTCTTGTCGAAAACGAGCGTGGTGATGCGCCGGGCGTTCTCGAAGGCGGTGCGGTTGCGGATGAGCAGACCGTTCCGGGCGGACTTGGCCGTCGAGACGGCGACGACCAGCGGAATTGCCAGGCCGAGGGCGTGGGGGCAGGTGATGATCATGACCGTGGCCATCCGGGCAATGGAGAACTGCACGCCCTGCCCGGCCAGGAGCCACGAGACGAGGGTCACAAGGCCGACGGAGATGGAGACGATGGTGAGCCAGAGGGCTGCGCGGTCGGAGAGCGCCTGGGTCTTCGACTTGGACGCCTGCGCCTCCCGGACCATGGTGATGACCTTGGAGAGGTAGGAGTCCTCTCCGGCGCTCTCGACCCTGAGCTCCAGGGAGCCGTCGCCGTTCACCGACCCGCCGATGAGCTTGTCCTCGACACCCCGGTGAACCGGCTTCGACTCGCCGGTGAGCATGGACTCATCGACGTAGCTCTCTCCGCTCAGGATGATGCCGTCGGAGGGGACCTTCTCCCCGGGCTTGATCACCAGGACATCGCCCTTGTTTACCTGAGACAGCGGCACGTCCTCGACGCCGGAGTCGCCCTTGCGGTGCGCCTCACTCGGCATGAGGGCGGCGAGCTTCTCCAGCGCCGAGGAGGCGCTGACCACGGAGGCCATCTCGATCCAGTGTCCCGCGAGCATGATGGCAATGAGGGTTGCAAGCTCCCAGTAGAAGGGTGTGCCCCTCAGGCCGAAGGTCACCGCCCCGCTGTACACGTAGGCCACCGTGATGGCCAGGCCGATCAGAGTCATCATGCCCGGCTGCTTCTGCCGGAGCTCACTCACCAGCCCCGTCAGGAAGGGCCAGCCCCCGTAGAAGAAGATCGCCGTGGCCAGGGCAAAGACGACATAGCTCGATCCGGTGAAGCTGAAGGAGTATCCCAGATAGCCCTGAATGAGCGGCGCCAGGGCCAGGACGGGAACCGTGAGAATAAGGGTGATCCAGAAGCGCCGCCGGAAGTCCCGGATCATCATCCGGTGGTGCTCGGTGTGATCGTGGTGTTCGTGGTGGTCCTGGTGCTCGGAGGCCTCGTGGGCTTCTTGCTCCCTGTGGCGCTGTGCCATTTCCTACTCCTTCAGCTCGGGAAACTCGTAGACGACACGTCCCTCCTCGGTCACGTCCATGCGCACGCGCAGATTGTCGGTCATGGATTCGAGGAGCTCTTCCGCCCGTTTTGGGGAGACCCCGGTGCTTACGACGACCTGGGACACAGTCAGTCGTCCCCCGTGCTCCTTGGCGAGGGCGTAGATCCGCGCTTCCGGATCGGGGCCGCGTTCCTCGATCTCGCCGGTCGCGCCGACGCTGCGGTTTCGGTGACGAAGGGCTCGCCAGCCGGCATATGCGCCGCCCGCCACCACTGCGAGAATGGGGATGATCCAGATCCATCCCATGCCTACGGAGTGCATCATTCCGGGACCCATGTATCGAAGGTACTGGCGGCGCTCCGTCCGGTCAAAACGGGCGGGTCCGCCGATCCGCGGCACCCCGCCGCTGCCAGCTCAGAGCAGGGCGAAAACGCCGAAGACTCCCAGCCCAATGAAGAAGAACACCAGCACCGTTTTGACCTCCGGGGCGAATCGCTGCACCTGAGTCGTCACCCTCTTGCCGGGTCTGGACATGATGAGGAAGTAGAGGACGATGCCCACGGCCAGAATGATTGCGCTGTCGAGGAATGCCTCCGCGGTGAACAGCTCGGGCAGGGGCGGGCTCACGCCGCTTTCGGGGGGCGCTGCGCTCCCTCCGGGTGCCGCCCCGGACCCGAGGGGATCGGGCGCCGGCGTCGTGCCGGGCGCCGTTCTCGACCCCGCGGCCACCCACGAGCCCGGCTGCAGGAGCCGCGTGTAGAACCCCATGAGCGGTCGGGCGAAGATGCCCGTTGCCAGGCACGCTCCCGCAAGGAGGAGCGCCGGCACGTGGATCAGGAAGCCCGGGCGGTCGGGCGGCGGTGGGACGTCTGGCTCCGTCGCGCGGGGCGGTTCCAGCGGGAGGGGCGGTGCTGCGTCCCGGGGCCCCTGGCCGGTGAGGGGCGGGCCCGGCCGGACGATCCGGGAGAGCTTGATGAAAGAGGCGGTCGTGCCCGCCGCGGTGATCCAGAGCAGCACGTAGACCGGCGAGGCGTACACGGCGGCTGAAACGAACTGTTTGCTGGTGAAGCCGTTGAAGGGCGGGATGCCCGCAATGGAGAGGGCGCCCACCAGGAAGGTGATGGCGAGAATCGGTGCGCGCCGGCCGATGGGCGCGATGTGGTAGAGGTCGCGCGAGCCGGTCATGGCAATGGCCGACCCGACTACCAGGAAGAGCAGACTTTTGAACAGGGCGTGGTTCACCGCGTGGGCGAGCGCCGCCGGCATCGACAGGGCGGTTGCCGCGCCGAAGGCGGCCAGGACATAGCCCATCTGGGAGATGGAGTGGTACGCCAGGAGGCGCTTCGCATCGCTCTGGGCCAGTGCCCAGATCACCGCAATGACCGCGGTAATGCCGCCGATCCAGAGGAGAAGGTCCGAGAGGTAGACGCCGGAAAAGGTCGCCAGAATTCGGACCATGGCGAAGAAGGAGACCTTGATGAGCACCCCCGAGAGGAGGGCGCTCACCGGGTGCGGCGCGTAGGCGTGCGCCTCGGGAAGCCAGGTGTGGAAGGGAATGAAGGCGGTGCGCACACCAATGCCGACGACCATGGCGACCAGGGCCAGGCGAATGCTGGTCGAGTCGGTCGGCGCGCGGCCGATGTGCGCCAGAGACAACGTCCCCAGGTCGCGGTACACCAGGAAGACCCCGAAGAGGAAGAAGAGAATGCCCACCGAGCTCAGGATGAGGTACTTCAGGCTCGCCAGGAGGCCGGCATCGGTCCGGTCGAAGGCGATCAGGACGTAGGCGGCAATGGCGACTATTTCGAAGGCGACGAACATGGTGAAGATGTCCCCGGTCAGGGCCACCGCCTCCATGCCGGCAATGAGGGTCATGAGAAAGAAGAAGAATACCGGGCCGTAGGGTCCGCCGTGCTCCCCGTCGTGTTCCGGTCGGTGGCGCCCGGTTCGGGAGAAGGCGGCCAGGACCACCATGATGGAGATGCCCACGATCAACGCCGACATGAGCCAGGAGAGACCGGTCGTGACCAGGGCAATACCGTAGGGTTCCGGCCATCCGCCCAGGGCGTAGCGCAGGGTCCTTCCGTCCAGAACCGCCGGGAGCTGCAGGACAAGCACGACACCCATGCCGGCGAGGGGCGTCACCGAGAGGACGCTGAAGAGCAGTTTCCGCCGAAGGAGCTTCCCGAGGAGCGCCACCACCGCTCCTGCAAGGGGCAGAACCACCAGGAGTGCCGGGCTATGCATGGTCTTTCCACACCTTCCGCTCGATCCGCCGTACATCCAGGGTGCCGTACCGCAGGTAGAGGCGATACACGAGGGCGAGGGCCAGGGCGACGACGCAGACCCCGACAACGATTGCCGTAAGCATGAGCGCCTGGGGGAGCGGGTCCACCGGCGTGCCTTCGGCGCCGGTCAGGATGGGCGCCGTGTCACCCGAGAGGGAGCCGTAGTAGACGAAGAACATAATGACGGCGCTGTTCGCCACACTCAGTCCCACCACCTTCTTGATGAGGTTGGGAAGTGCCACGACCGCCCAGATGCCAACCAGAAAGATTGCGCCGATGAGATACCAGACCGGGTCGCCGATCGAGAGTGCCTGCGCAAGATCCACCGTTACTCCTCCCGAAACAGATGCAGACAGATCAGGCTCACCCCGGCTCCCACCTTCACCCCAATGAGCACGTTCAGAAGAAAGATGAAACGCACCCGCGGCAGGATGGGGCCCTCCGGAATCGCAAGCTTTCGGGTCGGACCGCTGATGAAATCCGCCAGGAAGCCTCCGGCCAGGAGCATCCCCAGGCCGCCCGCCGTCAGGAGCAACAGGAACGCCAGCGTCTCCGTCAGGGAGAGGCGATTCACCGGAAAGAGCGTCTCCGTCGTATCGACGCTCTTGGTCATGACCAGGAGAATGATCCCCGAGGCAATGACGACGCCCCCCTGAAAGCCGCCTCCCGGGGAGACGTCGCCGAAGCTCACCAGATAGAGCCCGAAGAGAAACATGTAGGGAGCGAGCTTGCGTCCAACGACGTCCAGAATATCGGTCTTGCGCTTCACTGCTTCCGCTCCACGAAGAACATGACCCCCGAGACCGCGAGCACGAGTACCACCGTCTCGCCCAGGGTGTCGAAGGCGCGGTAGCCCAGGTAGATCGCCGTCACCAGGTTCCGGGCGCCGGTCTCGGCCACGCCGTTCTCGACAATGTACGATCGGATGGGCGTCGCCTCGGGGTGCTCACCGCCAAGTGCCATGAAGAGGAAGAGCGCAACCACGACCACCACCAGGAGCTCGACGACGCGTTTCATTCTTCCTCCCGGCGCCGGGTCTTATGCACGATCCAGATGAACACGACGGTCCCGATGCCCGTGCCGACGCCCGCCTCGGTGAGGGCGACGTCCGGTGCGCCCAGGACGAAGTAGAAGAGGCAGCTCACCAGGCTGAAGACGCCGATCACGATCACCGTGACCAGAAGGTCCTTCGACAGGAGGGCTGCCACGGCCAGAACGAGCATGATCGCCAGGAGCACCTCAATCATTGAGCGGACCTCCCAGCTCGCGGCGCTTGGCGTAGCTCCGGCGCCACGGCACGATTTCGCGCTCCCAGGCGTACCGGGCAATGATGTGCGAGGCGATCGGATTGGTAATGAAGAAAAACAGGGCTATCACCAGGATTTTCCCGGTCATGGGGCTGAGCCCCGCAACGATCATGCACGCCACAAAGACGGAGAACACCGAGGTTGTGCTGCACGTGGAGGATGCCTGCAGGCGTGTATACACATCGGGAAACACCAGAACCCCGAGATTTCCCATGATGCCGAAGATTCCGCCGAGGACGAAGAACAGCAAGGCGATCCAGTCCATGATGCCTCCCTTATCCCGACGCCCGGCTACGGAAGTAGCGAGCCATGGCCAGGAGGCCGATGAAGCCGAAGATGTCGTAGACCAGGGCGACGTCCAGATAGCTCGACCGCCCCTCCCTGACCGCCACCAGAACCAGCAGTGCGAGAATCTGCGCCGACACCAGGTTGAGCCCGGTCATGCGATCCACCGTCGTCGGGCCGATCACCACGCGGATCATGCTGAACACCGTCGAGCCCAGAAAGAAGTAGATGGCGTACTGCAGAATCTGTTCCATCTCCATCGTCAAACCTCCCCTGGTGGGGCGCTAGACCCACACCCGGCTCAGAAGCTTCTCGTAGGTCCCCTTGATCAGCTTGCCGGCGTACTTCGAGTGCGTCGTCCGTGCGTCCAGCCAGTGAACAATCAGGTGGTCGTCGTCAAGCTGAAGGGTAATGGTGCCGGGGGTGATGGTTATGGAGTTGGACAGGGCCAGCCGGGCAATGTCGCTGTTGAGGCGGGTGCGGAAATGAACCACCCCCGGATTTATCCGGCCGCGCAGGATCTGCCAGAGCACCTTGAAGCTGGCGACGTACATGTTGAATACCAGCACCAGCAGGTAGACGCCGAGCATGTGGACCCGGGGCAACTGAGATCTGCGAGCGGCTTCATCGTCCTGAATGAATACAGGGTAGGTGAGCACCGCCACCACGATGCACTGCAACAGCCCAATGACAATGGTGCGCGCGGAGAGGCTCCAGGCGAAGAGGAGCCAGCCGAGAAAGAGGTAGCTTGTCGTCAGGGCAATGCGGACAATGTTCCATCGGACGCGGGTTCGCATGAGTTACCTCTCCCGCTCGGCGAAGAGCTGCACGACCTCTTCCGGGGCCGTCGCCGTGAGAAGGGCGTTCTTGAAGTTCGGATCATGGAGGTAACGGGAGATCTTGCTCAGCACCTGGAGATGTTCGGTATGGGCGTCGCTCGGCGCAACCACCAGGAAGAAGAGCTGTACCGGCCGGCGGTCGACCGCATCAAACTTCACCCCCGAGGGGTGGCGACCGAAGGCCATGGCCATCTCGGAGATTCGGGGAGACATGCAGTGGGGAATGGCGATTCCGCCGCCGATCCCCGTTGTCGTCAGAGACTCCCGCTCCAGGATCCTGGATACGGTAGCCTCGGTGTCATCCACCCGTCCGGCCTGTGCCAGGAGGTCAACGAGCTCGCGAATGATTTCGGGCTTCTTCTTCCCGCGAATGTCCAGGCTTACACAGGTCGGATCCAGGATATCCGTCAACGCGTGGATCATTATCTGTCTCCCTCCTCGGAACTCGTGTCCGGCTCTGTTGCCTGCGTATCCGGCGACGCGGGGTTGCCCTGCGGTGCGGCGGCGTCGCCCCGGGGCGTGCCCGCCGCTCCGTCCGTCGTCACCCCGCCGTCCGGCATCCCTACCAGACCTGCGGCAAAGTCGACGGGGAGGGTGAAGAAGATGCCCGTTCCCGGCGTGGCAAGGCCGCCGCACACCTCGTCCAGCAACTGATAGAGGTGCGGAATCGCTTCGTCACGCTCCACCACGGAGAGGATGGTCTTGTTGTAGGGCTTGTTACCCTTCATGAACTCCTTGAAGTCGGCAAAGAGGGGCACCTCGTAGGTGAGGAAGTGTCCCATTCCTTCGGAGTCCAGAATGGTTGCACCGGTGATTCCGGCCTCCACGTAGGCCTCCAGGACGCGCTCGAGAAGCTCCTCCTTGTTCAGGATGAATACCGCAAGCCTCATGTCCCGGATTATTCAACGGATTGCGCTCGGATGGAAGGGGGATGCGCTACCTTGCGGAAGCCTCGGAGCCGGTGTGTTCCGGCAGCATGGTGCGGCCGGGGCCCTCGACCTCCCGGGCGCCGCTCCTGCGGCCGGTGTCACCACCGCCGCCTGCCGGTCCGCCGCCGCCCTCGACCGCGCGGGATCCGACCCGGAAGAATGACACCGCCTCGGTAAGGCTCTGCGCCTGCGAGGCAAGCTCTTCCGCCATGGAGGCGAGCTCCTCCGCAGTGGAGGCGTTCTGCTGAACGACCTGGTCGAGCTGATTCACCGCCTCGGTGATCTGCTGGGAGCCCGACTCCTGTTCCCGGGAGGCCTGGGCGATCTCCTGGACGTACTGGGCGGTCTTCCGAATCTGCGGGACCATCTCCTCCAGGGTCCGGCCGGTTCGGTCGGCAATGGCAACGCTGGAACTGGAGACCTCGCTGATCTCGGCGGCCGCCTCGGCGCTGCGCTCGGCGAGCTTGCGCACCTCCCCGGCAACCACCGCAAAGCCTTTGCCGCTCTCGCCGGCGCGGGCCGCCTCGATGGCGGCGTTCAGGGCAAGAAGGTTGGTGTTCCGGGCGATCTCCTCAATGACCGTGATCTGCTCGGCAATGCGCTTCATGGCGTTTACCGTCTCCCCGGCGGCTTCACCGCCCTCTGCCGCCTGCTTCGCCGACTCCTCGGACATACGCTCGGTCTCCCGGGCGTTCTCGGCGCTGCGCTCAATGGTAGTGCGCATCTCTTCCATGGACGAGGAAACCTCCTCGACGGATGCCGCCTGGGTCGAGGCGCCCTCGGACACCGACTCGGAGGTCCGGGAGAGCTCGTTGCTGCCGTCGGCAATGCTGGAGGCGCCGCTCTGGATCTGCCCCACAACACCCGCAAGGCGGTCCACCATCTCGTCCAGGGCGCGTGACAGGTCCCCGACCTCGTCGCGGCTCTGAACGTTGGCGGTCTCCACGTCCAGGTTCCCCTCGGCAACACTCTGCATGGTTCGGGCAACGGTGGTCACCGGCCGGGCAATGCGGCGGCCCAGCACCAGACCGACGATCCCGGCGGCCACAATGCCGGCGACCGTGACGGCAAGCATGATAATGAGGATCTCCGTGAGGACGGCGAGGGTCTCGTCGGGATAGGTGGCAATGCCTACGTGCCAGTCCATGATGCCGAGGTAGTCCACGTAGTCGATCCGTCTGCGTCCGTCGTCCTCGCGGAGCTCGATCTCGCCCCGTTCCATATCGAGGACCTGCGCCAGAGCGGCCCCTTCGGTGACGCGTTCCCCGGCCCTGGTCGGATGGATCAGGATGTTTCCCTCACCGTCAATGATGTATGCAAAGCCCGACTCGCCGACGCTGACGTCGGCGACCTTGTCCCGGAGAAACTCGAGGCGCGACTGCTGTACACCCACGTAGAGCACACCAATAGTGTCCCCGTCACGCCCGCGGATGGGCTCGTACTCGGTGATGTACCAGGCGTCCACGACGAAGGCCCGGCCCTCATAGGTCTCTCCGTTCATCACCGTCCGGTACACCGGTGAGTCCGTCGGAATGTAGGTCCCCACTGCGCGCTCTCCGCTCTCCCGGCGAACGCTCGTGGACACCCGGAGCAGCCCGTCGGGAATGACCTGGAAGATGGTTGCAGTCGCACCGGTAAGGTCGGCAATGCGATCAACCAGCTCGTTGTTCCCGGTAACATCGACACTATCAATGTTGATGGGAGCAATCCGCGCCGTATGCGCCTCTCCGGTGATCTGATTCTCTGCCCGCAGCTCCACCCGGGTGTCCTCGGCGAGCTCGGCGTTGCCGTGGACGAAGGAGCCTGCCACGTCGAGGTAGCGGCGAACCGTTGCCTGGTTGATCTCATAGGAGAGCTCGGCAAGGTCGAGCACCTGCGCGGCAAAGGACTCCGACTCGGTCGCGATCCGCTCCCGAAGATTTCCTGATATGACGATGTATACGACCGCACTCAGCCCGATGAGCAGTATCGCCGTAATGGCAAAGATCGTCGTGAACAGTTTCGTTTGAAGTCGCATGGGTTCCTCCAAAACTTAAGGGTACGCAGCACGAATAGAGCGAGCAACCGCACCGCCATCTAGCACTTGTTTGTTTTCTCTCGAGGAACTGGGTATTTTTTCCTAGGTAGGCCGCACATTATGCCGAGGCAATCCGGGCAGCTCCACAAGAAGCAGCAGTTTCTGCTGAATCAGTCCCACGACTTCGTGACCCTGATCAACGCCAACTACCGGTACGAGATCGTCAACGACGCCTACTGCTGGGCCATGGAGAAGTCGAAGCGGGAGATCCTCGGCTCCAGCGTGGAGGAGGTCTGGGGATCCGAGCGCTTCCGCGAGATCATCAAGCCACGCCTCGACACGTGCTTCGCCGGCGAGGAAGTCCACTTCGAAGAGCGGTTCACCTTTGGACCCTTCGAGCGCACCATGCGCGTCTCCATGTTTCCCTATGCACACTCCGACGGAAAGGTCACCCACGTCGCCGTGTTCAACACCGACGTCTCCCGTATTGCCGAGATCGAATCGAAGCTCTCCGACTACGAGTATCGCGACCCCGTCACCGGGCTGTTTAATCGCCGGTCCATGGATGTGATTCTGGACATGGAGCTCGAGAAAGCTGAGCGGTCGCGCGGCAACGGCATCCGGGCCCTCCTCTTTGTGCGCCTTCGCAATCTCGGCAGTGCAATTCAGACCTACGGTCACCACGTCGGCGATCTCCTCCTGGAGAACACCGGCACTCGCATCCGCAGGGTGCTTCGGGGTACCGACTACGTATTTCGCTTCGAAGGAACCGATCTGGCGGTGCTCATTGACGGGATTGAGCGCAACACGGATGCCGCGCCGATTGCCCGCAAGATATGCAACGCGGTTTCAACTCCCTACCGGCACGGCAACATTGACATGGTTCTGACGTGCAACATCGGTGTGGCGGTCTATCCGGATGATGCGGGAAGCCGCGACGAGCTCATCCAGTCCGCGATATCGGCCCGCGTTGAGGCGGAAAAAGGGGGAGAAAGCTTCCTGATGTACAACAGCGAGTTGCACAGGCTGGCGTACGCCCGGATGGAGCGCACCACCGCGCTCAACCGCGCCTTTGAGTCGGAGAGCTTTCAGATTCACTACCATCCCATCGTCAACACCGAGAACATCATCGTCGGTGCCGAGGCCTTGCTGCGGTGGTCCTTGCCCGACGGCACCGTCGTTCCGCCGGCTGAGTTCATTCCCCTCGCTGAGGAGTACGGTCTCATCCAGGCGATCGACAAGTGGGTGCTGTACAACGCGTGTCGGCAGGTCGCTGCGTGGAACGGACACGGCCACCTCTACATCACCGTCAACGTCAGCGCCGGCTCATTCACCGATCCGAATCTGCCCGAGCTGATCGGAGGGGCACTGCGAAGCGCCGGGAATCTGGACCCGAGTCGTGTCAAGATCGAAATCACCGAGAGCCAGTGTATGGACAATCCCGACGCAGCAATCCGTCAGATGGCTCAGCTCCGGGAGATGGGCATAGAGGTCTGGATAGATGACTTCGGCACCGGCCACTCCTCCCTCAGCTATCTGCGGCGACTCCCGGCAAGCATCATGAAGATCGACCGGGAGTTCGTTCAGGACCTCGCCGACAGTCCCGAAGACATGGTCTACCTCGCGAACATCATCCAGACCATAAAGGCGCAGAAGAAGGAGGTCGTCGTCGAAGGGGTTGAGAACGCCCAGCAACACGATATCCTCGCGCGTCTGGGATCCCCCTTCATGCAGGGCTTCCACTACAGCCGGCCGGTGCCTCAGGACCAGTTCTGCGGACTCCTCGAGGCAGGGGGCTACGTGCCCATGTACGCCCGGGCGGAGAAGTGACGGCGCTCCTGGTGGCCGCCGGCGAGCCGTCTTCTCTTACGACCAGGCCGTATTCAGGCGCGGACTCACGCCGCTCTGGACGCGCGGCCCCATGACGCCGTAGTCTTGAACGACAACAGTGGCTGGACACTCCCCTCGCGAATCCGATCTCTATGAACCACTCCGGCAATACCTGGAAGGTCAGGGCTACGCCGTCCACGCCGAGGTGCGCGACTGTGATCTCGTGGCGCGCCGGGCCGCGCCGGAGACGACGGTCCGCCTGCACGGCGACGAGTCCCCCGGCGGCGAGGCCGGCGCCGGGGAAGCTCCCGCTGCGGGGATGGACGCCCCTGAATCGGCGCCGGCCGACGGCGCCGCCGACGAGCTCATAGTCATTGAGCTGAAGAGCCGGCTCTCCCTGGATCTCGTGATTCAGGCGGTTCGCCGCAAAGAGCTCACCGAATCGGTCTACGTCGCCGTGCCGCTTCAGGGCAGCGCCGGGCGCGTGCGCAACCTCTCCGGTGTGAAAGCTCTTCTTGCGAGGCTGGAGATCGGCTTGATCGTGGTTCGGTTTCTCCGCACCGGCACGCGCGTGGAGGTGGTTGTGCATCCGCGGCCATTCAGCCCGCGGGTGCGGCACCGCCGTCGGATCGGCGTGATCCGGGAGATCGACGGCCGCTACGCCGAGTTCGACCGAGCCGGTCAGGCGAGCACCGAGGAGCGGATCACTGCCTACCGGCAGCAGAGCCTCTATCTGGCGCACCTGCTCCGGGAGCATGGCGAACAGTCACCGGCGCAACTCCGGGCACTCAGCGCCTCGGAGCGTACCGGTACCATTCTCTCCAACAACCTCTACGGCTGGTTCGATCGGGTGCGCCGCGGTGTCTACCGCCTCAACGCCGCCGGTGAAGAAGCCCTGGCGCACTACGACTGGGTGGTGCAAGAGATCCTGCGGGGGCGGCGGTGATCGCTCCCGGATTCCCGTAGTGCGGGCAGGGCGCCTCGTGACAAGTGGCTCGTCCGGGCGCACCCGGCGCCGGCTCACGCGCGGTGAGCGCACAGCTCATGCCGTGCATCATGCCACGTCAATTCTCATGGAGTGCCGACTCGATCTCTTGTATCATTGGGGTCGATGCCTACGCACAACTTCGATCTAAGCGGCAGGACGGCGATCATTACCGGGGCGAGCCGGGGCCTGGGGCGCTATTTCGCCCGCGCCCTCGCCGGTGCCGGGGCCGACCTGGTCATTACCAGCCGCAATCTCGCCGCCCTTGCGGAGACCTCTCAGGAGGTGGAGGCCCTCGGCCGGCGCGCCCTCCCCCTGGAGCTGGAGGTGCGCGACCTCGAAAGCATTGAGCGCATGGTCGCCGCGGCGGAGGAGCACTACGGCCGCATCGACATCCTCATCAACAATGCCGGGGTCAATCTGCGCAAGCCCGCCGTGGAGGTCACCTGGGAGGACTGGAACACCGTGCTGGACACGAACCTCCGGGGATCCTTCTTCGTCGCCCAGGCGGCGGCAAAGCGCATGATCCCCCGCGGCTACGGGCGGATCGTGAACATTGGATCGGTGACGAGCGTCTTCGGCTACGCCGGGATCACCCCGTACTGCGCAAGCCGCGGCGGCGTGAAGCAGATGACCATGAGCCTGGCCGACGACTGGGGAGCCCACGGCATCACGGTGAACTGCCTGGCCCCGGGATGGTTCCGGACCGAGCAGAACAAGGCCCTCTACGAGAACAGGGCGTGGGTCGCCTACCTCGAAGACCGCATTCCCCTCGGGCGTCCCGGGGAGCCCCACGACCTCGACGGCGCCGTCGTCTTCCTGGCCTCCGACGCGAGCGCCTACGTGACCGGGCAGACCATCCTGGTCGACGGCGGCATCTCCACCGGGGCAACGAAGGCAACCGTCGACGCGAATGGCCGAGCCGGAGAAGATGACTGAGGCCGGAGGCCGATGCCTAGGGCCCGCCGTCGCGGACGCCGAATCAGCGTGAACGAAAGGAGCCGGAGCACCATGTCATACGCTACCCACTACGAGCTCGCGCAACGCCACCTGCCGGGCGGGGTGAGCGCCACCGCCCGGGCCAACCGCGCCGTCGGCCACCCCCTCTACGTCGAGCGCGGCGACGGCGCCCGGGTCTACGACATTGAGGGACGGGAGCTCATCGACATGTGCACCTCCCACGGCGCCTCCCTCCTGGGGCACAACCACCCGGCCATCACCGGGGCGGTGCGGGAGGCCGCGGAGCAGGGACTGATCTGCGCCTACGAGACGGAGGATCATGCGCGCCTTGCCGCGGAGATCTGCGCCGCGGTGCCCTGCGCGGAGATGGTGCGGTACGCCGGAAGCGGCACCGAGACGATCATGCACGGCCTGCGTCTGGCCCGCGCCGCGACGGGGCGCTGGAAGATCATGAAGTTCGAAGGGCACTTCCACGGCTACTCGGACCCCCTGAACTTCAGCGTTGCCCCGCCCATCGATATGGCGGGTCCTCCGAAGGAGCCGACGCCCCATCCGGAGTCCGCCGGGATTCCGCCGGACCTGGCGCGGGACCTGGTGGTCCTTCCCTACAACGACGTTGAAACCCTCGAGCGCGCCTTCCGCACTCACGGTGAGCAGACCGCGGCGCTCTTTCTCGAGCCGGTCAACTACGATTCCGGCTGCATCCTGCCGACGGAGGGCTTCGTCGAGCGCTGCCGGGAGCTCTGCAGCGAGTACGGGGTCATCCTCTACTTCGACGAGGTGCTCACCGCCTTTCGCATGCACCCCGCCGGTGCCCAGGGCCATCTCGGTGTCACCCCGGATCTCTGCGTCCTGGGGAAGGCCTTCGGGGGCGGCATGCCCATCAGCGCTCTGACCGGCACGCGGCGTGTCATGGAGCATCTGCGCCCTCTCGGTGACAGCGAGATGAGCGGCACCTACCTCGCTCACCTGACCGCGGTGAAGGCCGCCCGGGCGGCGCTCCGGGAGTACAGCCGTGCCCGCTTCTATGAGGAGCTCAACGCCCGGGGCGACCGCTTCTACCACCACTTCCAGGACGCGATCGACCGGAGCGGCGTGCCCCTCCGGCTCCAGTACCTCGGGCCGCGCTTCGGCCTCTACTTCGGGGTGACCGGGACAGTTTCGAACTACCGGGACGCCGCGGCACAGGACCGGGACATGCTCATGACCTTCATTGCCGCGTGTTTCGAGCGCGGCGTCTACCTGGCGGTGTCGCCGCACCACGGCTTCTCCGCCGCCCACACCGACGCCGACCTCGACCGCGTCGTCGAGGTCTTCGCGGAAGCCCTCGGCGAGGTGCGCCGCCTTCATGCGGGGAAGGGAGCGCGCCATGGCGGATGAGCGGCGCGTGGCCCTCGTGACCGGGGCGGCTCGCGGCATTGGACGAGCGGTAGCACTCACCCTCGCGGAGGAGGCCGTAGACATCGTCATAAATGATGTTGCCGGCGGAGACGATGCCGAGGAGCTGGCCCGGGAGGTTCGAGCGCGCGGCCGCGACGCCATGATCAGCGAGGTGGATGTCGCCGACCGCGACGCGGTGCGGGAAATGATCGATGCGGCGGTAGCGCGGTTCGGACGGTTGGACGTCGTCGTGACCAGCCACGCCTGGTCGGTGCGGGAGCCCATTCTGGACGCCGACTGGGAGGGCATGCAGCGCACCCTGGAGGTCATGCAGATGGGCGTGGTCCACGTGGTGCAACTCGCGGTGCAGCAGATGGTGCGGCAGGAGCCGATCGGGGAGAGTCGCGGCAAGATCGTCCTGGTCGGGTCGGTGCGCGCCTTCCTGCCGATCGCCGGGAGCGCCGCCTACAACATGGCGAAGGCGGCGACGAGCCACTTCGCAAAGACCATTGCCACGGAGCTTGCGCCGAAACACATCAACGTGAACCTGGTCAATCCCGGCTGGGTCGACACCCCCGGCGAGCGGAAGTACTACACCGAGTCGGAGCTCCGCGCCGCCGGCGCCGCAACAATCCCCTGGGGCCGCCTGGCCACGTGCGAGGACGTGGCGAAGGCGGTGCGCTTCCTGGTGAGCCGCGACGCCGACTACATCACCGGGGCCGAGCTCCTCATCGACGGCGGCTTCGTCCTTGGCATGGACCGCTACGAAGGCCTGGACGAGGCGGCGAAGCGGGACCGCCCTGCAGCCGACGACTTCGCGGGGACTGACCGCGGTTGAGCGTCCGGGAGGTCGCTCCGGAGGATGGGTCGGTACTCCTGCCTGGTGTGTAACCACGCGCCGTGTCGTGCCGTGGGATCCGCCCGGCGCATCACTCCGACAGCGCACGGATGGTGCGGTTCAGATCGATGAGGCGTTGTGCGAGCAGCCGCACCATGAGGCGCTGAAACGCGAAGGCGAGCTCCGGGTCGTTTCCTTCAAGCTCCGACAGGGTGGCGGCGGAAAGTGAATAGCAGACGGCGCGCCTCATGGCGAAGATGGTTGCCGACCTGGGCCGGTCCAGGAATATCTCCGTCTCGCCGAAGACGGCGCCTTCCCGCATGGTGCGCAGACGGGTCGGCGGTCCCGCGCCTTGATCCAGGAAGACGCCGAGCTCTCCGGAAAGAACAATGTAGACGCGATCGGCTTCATCTCCCTCTTTTATGAGCTTCTCGTCGGGTTGCAGCTCGTGCCGGTCGAGACAGGAGGCGAGCCGTTTCGCGAGATCGCCCCGGCCCAGGAGTCGCTCCAGGAGCTCATCGATACTCCGGCGACCGCCGAGGCGGTTGAGCCCGTAGCTTACGAGGATGCGGTTTTCGCACCACTCCAGGGCGCGGTCCAGGTCCGGAAAGAACCACGTCTCCGCGCCGGCCTCGCCGGTGACGCCCCGACTTCGGAGTTGCCGCTCGATCGAAGGGGTAACCGACGAGAGGAGGACGATGCACCGCTGCTCCCGGGCGAACCGCAGAAAGCGCTGAAAGACCATCTCCGCGGAGCCGTCGAGCCCGCGGACGCGCCGCAAGTCCATGACCAGGAAGCGTGTGCGTGGACTTGTGCCATCTTCCAGCCGCCTCTGGATCCGCTCCAGGATGGAGTATGCCGTCCCGAAGAATATGAGCCCGCGCAGCTTCAGCACCCAGATTTGTTCGCCCTTCTCCCGGAGCACCATGGTCTGTCTCGTCGACCGCTCGACGTTGCTCCCGAGGTCACTCCCGGTAGCCTCTTGATAGACCACGTCGGTTCGGGCGTAGTTCACGGCAAAGATGACCACGGATGCCACCAGGCCGACGCCGACGGCGGTAAGGAGCCCGAAGACGGCGACAACGACGAGCATACCCACCGCCACGAAGTAGTCGGATCGTTCGAGGCGGCGCCACCCGTCGTAGAGGACGTCAACGAGAAACCCCGCCCCGATCACTACAATCGTGCCGCCGAGGACCGCCTTCGGAAAGAGAGACAGCGCGGACATGCCGAAGAGCGCGGCAGCGGCGCAGACCAGGCCCCCCGTAAGGGCCGCCAGGCGCCCCCCGGCGTTCATGCGCGCGACGAACCCGGCGTAACTCACGCTGTGATAGGAAATCGGGCTACCGACAAGGAAGCCGCCCAGGTTCGCCAGGGACACCGCGGTAAGCTCCCGGGTCCCGTCCGAGGAGTTGCCGGTAATGGTCTCAATGCCGCCGAGATTGAGCACCGAAGCGAGCACGCTCATGAGGACGGCGGTGAGCATGGTTCCCGCCTGATCCAGAACGACCGGCCACTGCGTTGCCTCAAGCAGATCGAACGACAGTGGAAGCCAGAGCCGCTGCTGTCGAAAGCGGCCGAGGAGCCATCCCTGAGCGGTGGCTTCGGCAACGGTACTTCCAGTTACCGCCAGCACTGCGTAGAAGATTGCGACTCCGACTACGACCGCTGCGGGAATGACCATGGAATGTCGAGTCCGACGGACCAGGTAGAGTATGACGATGCCGAAGGCCAGGCCCGGGAGCCACTTCAAGACCACCGGCAGGGTAAAAAAGAGTGGCACTTGGCCTGCGGTGGGCCGGAAGCCCGCCATCATGGTGACTGCGCCGGTCGTCATGAGCCAGCCGACACCCGCCAGGAATCCGCCCACCACCGGGTAGGGGATAATGCGAATGAACCGAGCCAGACGAAGGCGGGCGACCAGGAGAAACGTTCCCGCCGCAACAAGGGTAGTCATCATCATGGTGGTGATGACCGTGTGGAACGCCTGGTCGGCGGGCATGGGCCCGGGAGTCGCGGCCATGACGCTTGCAGCCATTGCCGCCATAATGGCAACGGGCGTGTCCTGCGGAACGAGAGCGCTCCCGGGCATGAGCTTGAGGAGTGAGCTTACGGTCAGCGAGACCGCGCTTCCCAGGAGCATGATGGAGATACCCCGAGACACGAACGGCGCCAGATCCCCGCTGAAGATGAGGGACGCGTAGGAAACCGCGAAGAGGGCGGTCAGGATACCGGCCAGGAGTCCCGCAAGAACTGTGGCCACGGCTCGGCCCGCTCCGTTTGTCGAGAGCCGCATCATAGTGACAGCTTATGCGAGAGGCTCGTTTTTTTCGACGGCCCCCCGGCCCGACCCGGTGGATGCAGCCGGGTTTCCCCGGCCGGACCCGGATGATAGACTTGCCGACTGCAGGCCAACGGCGGCCCGACCCGGGCCGTTTCGGTTCAGGAGCACAACCATGCCGAAGCGAACCATCGTCCCGTGCCGCCTCGGATGCGGGGCGTGCTGTATTGCAGTCTCGATCTCTTCTCCGCTCCCGGGGATGCCGGAGGGAAAGCCCGCCGGGGTTCCCTGTGTGAACCTGGACCCCGAGACCTTTGCCTGCCGGATCTGGGGCACTCCCGATTACCCGGAGGTCTGTCGCGACTTCCAGCCCACCGCCGAGATGTGTCTCGGAACCCGGGAGCACGCCCTGGCGTACCTCAACCGCCTGGAGGCGGCGACCCGCCCCGGTGCGGACCCTCCGGAATAGA